>NZ_CP009506.1:2195181-2508779 GCF_000970085.1 Methanosarcina siciliae T4/M
TCTTTTGGTATGGATCGGAACACGTCGTATCATGGAGAACATCTCTTATTTTATTTTTTATCTAACTATGTTTTTCGATGTACCCGGGTATGTTTTCAACATACAAATAAAGTAAATCGAAGATATTCATTTTTAAAAATAAAACCCCTCGATAAAAACTACAAACTTATATAAAAAATTAACGCGCATTAAATTAGACTATCAGAAAAAATTAATATCGTTTGAATATCGTTTGATTAGTTGATACTTTGTTTTTAACCTATAAATCTGAAAATTAGTTATTTTTCATGCTTAATATTTAATTACTATAAATTATTTATTTAATTTGTTTAATAAATATTTTTTTACTATGTATATTTTGTTATATTTATGGTATCTAAAACTGAAAATTTTTAGCTTTTTAAGACGAGACTTACTTTCAAAAACGTTGGTTTCTCAAAATATGGGAATGGACGACCACTTGCAAAAATAAATTCTTTAGTTTTTGTTACTGATTTTTACCATAGTATGAGTTTGTACGTTCGTGGCATCGGTTATTTGAAGGGGAGAAGCAGATTTACAGTTCTTAATTTGATCTTTCGACCTTCCCGGTGAATAATTTCCCTTTTCGGGCTTTTGCGGATGTATGAACCAGAAACCAACGCATCAGTCTTGAATAACCCTGGACAGTCAAAAACAAAACAGTAATTTTTTAGATTGAGACTGAATTTTGGGGTTGGTTTTATCTATCTTTAAGAATTCTAAAGGCAATTGTTTTTGAACGAAAATGTTTCAGAACGAAAGTCCAGAATAGATTCAGGATAAATTCAGAAGAAAACCGGACTGATCCGACAATGACAGATATAAATCCAGAAAATGTGAATAATTCAAAAATAACCATCATCTGTTCTGCTCCTGATCTTGCCAGCCAGAACATCAAAACTCATCTTTTGGAACTGAGGGAATGGAAAGATCTCAAACTTCCGCCTGAATCCGGCTTCTCCGCTGCCCGGGAGTCTGCGGACGGGAAGTTCAGGCTTGTAGATATCGAGGAAATCCATGTTTTCCAGGACGGGCTTGATAAAAAACTGGAAGCTGTCGGGCTTCCTGCTAAATTGATTATTTTTGCCTCCAAGCACAGGAGCAAGGAGGAGGTAAAGTCCCTGACCGTGCACTGCACAGGAAATCCCTCGAACGAAGCCAGGCTCGGGGGGCACCCGAGAGAGCTTGCAGTCTCCTCTCCTCCGGCTATGAAATCCATACTGGGGGAGATGAAAAGGCTTGCCGAAGCAAAGGGACTGGACTACGATGTAACTCTGGAAGTAACCCATCATGGGCCAACCGAGCTAACTGTGCCCTCCCTCTATGCCGAAATCGGGAGCACCGAGGGGCAGTGGGAAGAACCGGTTCCAGGGGAAATCGTTGCCCGTGCCATCCTTGCCGTCTCCCTGGAAAAAGTACCGACAGCGGTAGGTTTCGGAGGCGGACACTATGCCATGCGCCAGACCGGGCTTTTACTTGAAACCGCTGTCTCTTTCGGGCATAATTTCCCCAAGTACCAGCTGGAATTCGTGGACGAAGCTCTTATCCGGCAGGCGGTTGAGAAATCAAATGCCGAATTTGCTTACTTTGACCGGAAATCCATGAAAAGTGCGGACCGAAAAAGGATCTCCGAAATTCTGGAGGGACTGGGGCTAAAAGTCTTAAAAGAATCCGAGATCAGGGGAAAGTACGGCAGGGAAAAATAAAGTTCATTGCATGGTATCCCGGTATCAGTGGGTATCCAAATATCAACAAAGGTCGTTCAGTTCTTCGGGACAGAAACATCATGTTTGACATCGATCCTTCTTCTTTATTCCTCCGCTTCCTGTTCGGGGGAAGTGCGGTTTTAGCTTCCACTCTGATCGCCCGGACTTTCGGGGGTAAGCTGGGGGGAATCTTTGCTGCCTTTCCGGCAGTGTACCTTGCAGCAGTCGTGGGTCTGAGCCTGGAATATAAAGGAAACGAACTGCTGTCCGTGACCGAGCAGCTTTCGAAAGGAGCACTGGTGGGAATGGCAGCAGACATCTGCTGTGCATTAGCTGCCAGCTGTTTTACTCTCAGGTATGGGTGGAAAAAGGGCCTTGCTTATGCCCTTTCCTTATGGGCGTTGCTCGCTCCGCTTATTTACTTTACATGGTTCGGGTTTTGAAAAAGTGAAAAATCAGTCAAGGAAAATATCTTCAAAAAAATCAAACGAGGACTAAACCAATGGAAATCAAAACAAGTCCGGAATCGCGAGGTTGCTAATGAAAATCGATATTCGAGATCTGAGTTTGAGGTTCATCTTCGGGGGTCTGGCTGTCGCTGCCTGTTATGTAGTACTCCAGCTCGTGCCTTCGAAGTCCTTTGCAGGGATCTTTGCCGCTTTTCCTGCAGTAATGGCCGCAGCTGTGATTATGGCAGGGCACTTTGGAAACTCCGAGCAGGCAGCTGACATTGCTTTTGGAGCCAGTGCAGGGATGCTGGGCTGTACCATCTGCGTGTTCACTGCCACCTTTTGCATGGAGCACCTTGGGAAGTGGGGGTTGTCTCTTGGAATCGCCCTTGTGGTCTGGTTTTTCAGTTCATACGCAGCAATTATGCTGATGCAAGGTCTGCTGGAAAAAAGAAAAAAGCAAAGAAACAGCAGGGAAAAAGCATTTTAAAAATGCAGCTTCAAAAGAAAAACTCAGATAATTTTCCTCTTTCAGTATCCGTTACAATTCTTTTTTATTTACTATATGCTCTGCTCTATGCTTATTGCTTTAATTTCATCGGCTCCCCACAGCACGTTATGTTGCCTGTACAGCAGGCATCAGTAGTACAACAGGTTTCTCCACACGCTTTTACCACTTTTAGTTCAAAACCACACCCTTCGCAAACAAGAACCTGACCCTCTTTCAATTCACTGCAGTTCATTTCCCGTCACCTCAATTTGTTTGATAGAAAATGTATGTGATTGAGGTTCAAACTGATTTTGAAACAATGGTTCTGAGGATTGATCCGTAAACTGAAACTCTTCAAGGATAGGGTCAAAAGGAGGAGGAAGAAGAAGGAAAGAGAGGAAAGGAGAGAAAGAGGATAGAAAAGGGAGGAGGGGAAAGGGAAAAGAGAAAGTTCCTATCTTCATTTCAGCGTATAAGACTTCATTCAAACCCCCCGGAAACCGCCATTTCTTTCCCCGTGCCGGTCCCCGCGTGGGCTGAATGTTTTTTAAAAGTCCGGTATACCCTGAAAAGCAGAAATGCTGAGAGCATGAAAGAGAGGAGGTCCGAAGTCGGGTAAGCTGCCCAGACCCCGTCCAGGCCGTAATACTTCGGTAAAATAAGCACAAGCGGGATCAGGAAAAGAAGCTGCCGGCTGAGAGAGAGAAGAAAAGACGGTTTTGCCTGTCCGAGAGCCTGGAAAAGGGTTACCGTGACCACGTTCAGGCCTATCAGAGGCATTCCCATCAGCATGATCATTACAGCATGTTTTCCAACAGCCAGGTATTCGGGGTCGGCGCTGAAAAGCACGAGAAGCTGCTCTGTAAAGAGATAGATGGTAAGCAGGCCAAGGAGCCCGAAGGACGTTGTCGCAATAAGAGCAAGTTTTACGGCTTCTACTATCCTTTCGAACTTTTTTGCCCCGTAGTTGAATCCTACAATCGGCTGCAGCCCAAAGGACATGCCCAGGAGAGGCAGGAAGATGAAGGAATTGATCTTTATTACAATCCCAAAAACAGCAATTGCAACATCTCCTCCATGGTTTGCAAGGGCATTGTACACAAAGATCATCATAAGGCTGCTCGAAGCCTGCATAACAAAAGATCCGAGCCCTATAGCTCCTATTTCTTTTATGATTTTCAGGTTCGGTTTGAGGTTTCCGGCTTTAAAGTGCACGGCTCCCTTTCCTTTAAGGCAGTAATGCAGCAGCCAGCCGGAACTCACAGCCTGGGAGATAACGGTTGCAATTGCCGCTCCTTTTACTCCCATTCCGAAGCTGAAGATAAAGAGAGGGTCAAGGAGAATATTGATGCCTGCTCCTATCAGCATGGCGTTCATTGCAAGGCGTGCATTCCCTTCGGCTCTGACGATGTGCTGGACTGCGACTCCGAAGACAAAGAAAAGCCCTCCTGCAATTATGTATTCAAGGTACTCGCTCGCATAGGGCAGGATTCCGGGCGTGGCCCCGAAGATTTCCAGAATCAGATCAAGGTAAAGGAGGAAGGGGACAGCAATGAGTATACTGAGAAGCAAGCTCAGGGAAAAAACATTTCCCAGAGTTCGCTCGGCTTTTTCATTTTCCCTTGCCCCAAGGGCGCGGGAAATAATGGAAGACCCTCCTGTCCCAAGGACAATTCCAAAAGCCATGATAATCATCTGGATTGGAAAAGCTATTGAAAGCCCTCCTATTGCCTGGACACTTTCTGCCCCATATGCCTTCCCCACAAAAAGGGTGTCTACAACATTATAGAGAGCCTGCACTATCATCCCTATGATCACAGGGGTTGAAAGTTTGAACAGGAGCTTCTTTATGCTCTCTTTTCCCAGAAATTCACTTTTTTCTTCCATGCCGGAGTCTTCCGTTTCGTTTTTATTTCGCTGATTCCGGCTTTTCCGGAGGTTCGAACCCGGGTTCGAAGAGGTTAAGTGCTGCCTTCTGGACAAGCTGCCTGAAAGTTTCTTTTTCTTCCGGGGTGAAATCAGAAAGGAGGGAATCTACAAAAAACAGCAGTTTTTCCAGGATAACCCCTCTCATTTCCTTTCCCCTTTCGGTCAGGTAAACTTTGTAAGCCCTGCGGTCGGCTTCGTCGACCTGTCTGTACACGTACCCCTCTTTTTCCAGGTTCCTAATCGCTCTTGTGCTCGTGGCTTTGCTTACCTTCAGGGCCCTTGCAAGGGTTTCCTGGGAGATTCCGTCCCTCCGGTATAAAACCATTAAAAAATCAAATTGTCCGCTCCCGATCCCGTAAGGTTCAAGCTCCCTTCCCATATATGCCAGGTTGCTTCGGTAAATATGTGCGATAGGACCGCAGATTTCTCGTGGATCTTCCATAGTTTCTCCTCTTTTTTCGATGTTGGGAGGATTTTTTGAGATTAAGGTTATTTTAATTTAGTTTCATATGTAACTAATTCGATGACCTCAAGGTTTCATATACATATAAGAGTTGCGATTCAAGCTTTTCGATTCGACATTTTTTAGGGCAAGGATATGAAGTAAAGACAAGGAGAAGGCATGAAGCAGGCAGAAATTTCGGGTTGTGCCTGAAAAAAGTATATAGAACCTGTTGATATACTTTCCATATGTTCGATGAAGACCTTATCCTGAAATGGCTGGATGAAGGCACCATTGATCACGCTCAGGCAGAAAAGATGAAGGAAGATCTTGCGGGGTATAAAAGGGAGCGCAGGTCAAAAAAACAAATCGTTGCTTTTTCGACCATAGGGGCTGTTTTAATCGGCCTTGGTGCCATTCTGTTTGTGGCTTCCAACTGGGAAAAAATCGGGAGCATGGTCAAGGTTTTGCTGCTTGTCGGAACTACGGTGGGTGTACATTATGCGGGTTATCGTTTAAAATACGAGCAGCAGAAATATTTCCGGCTGGGTTCTGCCCTTATTTTCCTCTCAACCCTGCTCTTTGGAGCCAGCTTGTTTTTAATTGCCCAGATCTACAATATAAACGCCAACAACAGCACCCTTGTCCTGATCTGGATTCTCGGAGTTTTTCCCCTTATCTACGGCTACCGGTCCGCTCCAATTGCCGGACTCTGTTCCCTGCTTTTTTATCTCTGGGTCAGCTTGCTGTACCGGGAGAGTCCGGACCTTGATAAATTGATAAGTATCTGGGACCTCTATCTTATCTCAGGCATTTCCATCTATTTCCTGGGGGTTTTGCATGGACTGGCAGAAGAAGTAAAACATGCCGAAACCCCGTTTAAGTTTATGGGGCTACAGGCTGCACTCTTTGCCTTATTCGCACACACCTTCAAGCTTGGGGAATACCAGCCTGACAAAATCATTCCTTTTATTTACGCCATCCCTGGAATTATCTTCCTGGCAGTCCTGCTCCCAAAATCACTTCGGGAAAAGCTTAAAAGTTTTCAGGCAGATCTGAGTATATCCATAGTTGCATTGTTGATGGCCGGGATCACCCTCACAACAATATACATCCCTGCATCGGAAGAAACTTACATGGTCCTTTTCAACATCATCTTCCTTGGATTATTGACCCTGCTCCTGTATGCCGGGTACAGCACCGAAAATATATGGATCATCAATACCTCGATGTTCTGGTTTGTTCTCATTATTTTTGCGAGATATTTCGACTTCTTCTGGGAACTGCTTCCAAGGTCACTATTTTTCATGCTGGGAGGGCTTGTCTTGCTGGTCATAAGTCTGGTGCTGGAAAGAAAGAGAAGGGAGCTTAAGGTCCAGTTTTCGGGAGGAGAATAATGAAAGGAACGATGAAAGGAACGATGAAAGGAACGATGAAAGGAACGATGAAAGGAACAATAAAAAGCAGCTATCTTAGCTTTAAGGGCTTTGAAACTGCAGCTTTTTCAAAAGCGAGGGGGGTCAGGAAATGAAACAGAAGCAGATCTTTTATCTCACGATAGTTTTCTGGCTCCTGATCTTTTCGGGTTTCATCCTCTTCAAAGAATATACCCTGAAGACCGGGAAAGAAATTCTGCTTAAAACCGAACCTGTAGATCCGAGAGACCTTTTCAGGGGGGACTACGTGATCCTGAATTACGAGATCAGCATCCTTGATCTGGAAAAGATCCCGGCTGAAGACCGTCATTTTGAGTATAATGACCGGGTATACCTGGCACTGGCAGTGGAAGACGGGTACGGGGTGCCCAAAAAGATCTACAGCACTCCTCCTGATAATGAACTTTATATCAAAGGCACGGTAAAACAGCTGATCTATGACTGGGAAGAAGACGGAGACGGGCTTATAGCTGAAGAACCCCGCATTAAAGAACTCAGGGTCGAATATGGCATTGAGAGCTATTTTGTCCCCGAAGGCAGGGGTATTGAGATAGAACGTCAACAGTGGGGAGGGGAAGAAGGAGTCGATGTAAAGGTTGTTGTTGACAAATATGGAAATGCCGTGGCTGAGAGCTTATTGATTGACGGCCAGGAACTTGAGATTTAAGCCCTTTTGCTGAGCTCAAGCGGACTAAATTTCAATATTTTTGCCCACACAACCATATTCACTATATCGTGTCGTCCTTTCCCGCTCGACGCAGGAGAGGTCTTTCCCTAAAAGAAGGAAAAGAAAAAAGAAAAAAAGCCAGCCAGCAAGCAAATACAACTTGTGGCACCTGCAAGAGACTGAATATCAAAGTGATCTGGGAAATCGAGAACTCATTGCTTCTTTTATCTTTTCTGTTTTTTTTGTTCGGTCTCCAGACAAGCTGGCAAGGGCACTTTATATTAACATGTGGATTTTTATGAGGTTCGGGTTCAGGAAATATTATTTCTCTAACCATTGGACATTTCTCCATGGTATCTTACTTTCTTAATAGTTGCATGAACCTATCTGTCAGTCTTTTTTGCATGCTAGACGAGACAGCTTCCAGCCCTGCAGGAAGTAAAAGAGGTAATAGAAAACTTCCAGGTTTGGATGGTCCTGCATATCTTCCGATTAATCAGGGCGATTAAGCAGGGGGTTAATTACTTTTTTATCGGATTTTTATATAAATTCGATAAACTTAAATATCATACAACCAAATTGTTGTAAATATCAATTATTGGTAATTACATCAGTTATTGTTCTCAAACAGTAAGTTTTCATCGTATGAAACTAAAGTAAATCCTCAGGCGCTTATAGATCGACGACGTAATCTGGCTATGGTATCCTTTGATCTGCTCTGCAGTTACACATGTGGCGTCTTGGAGGAAGCATGTTAAATGACAACAGAATAAGAGAATTCCGGCTACTGATGCTGGAAAGGACAATGCTGTTCAATAAATTGTTTGAAAGAGATATCTCTCAAAAAATATCCAGAGCCAGATTTGAAGAGCTCGAAAAGCTCGGCAAACAACAGCCAACGGTTATTCTGATAATCGGCATGATTGGGGAAATCATTCCTTCATACCTCGGCCTGTGCATGAACCTAGATAGGAGCAGCCTCTCAAGAATGATAGATTCCATGGAAACAAAAGGAATCGTTAAGAGAAGAATCGACCCCGGAGACCGGAGAAAAGTTCTGGTATCCCTAACTGAAAAAGGAGCAAGGTACCATGAGATTCTCCTCGGAATAATGGAAGAAGTTCATGCTTCTATCATGGATTTTCTTGACGAGCAGGATCTCAGAGAGTATGAAGCCTGCCTGAAAACGGAAGTACGGATCATGAAGAAAATCGATTCCAAACTGGGTGGAGAGGAATGATCCCCGGGGAAAAATGCCTGAAATAAATAGGAGGGATGTTTGAAAGAGGGTCTACAGAACAGAGAACCCGCAGAAATGTAGAAGAAGTGCTTGCAGGAGCAGGGGGTATTAAGAACCCGGGCATCAAAAAAAATTAAGGATACATTGAGGATACATTAAAACAGTACTGCAAACCCGAAAGAGCCGGCGGAAAGTTGATCCCTGCATTCTGTTCCGGCTGAATCTCTACACACCCCTAAAACTCTGGTGCCTCTCTCTTTTGAGCTGTGGCCTGCAGGCACTTTTATGGGATCCTGTGAAAAATAATCTGACCTGATTTTTTGAGAACGTAAAGCAAATCCAGACCGAATTTCCTGAGTAGAAAGCAAGGTACTGGGAAATGATTCGAATAATTTTCATGGAAAATTTGTTTTGAAAGCCGTGGCCATGGATTTTTTCCTGAAAAATGAAAAACGTTCCAGATAAAGAGTAAATTCAGTCTTTAAGGGGGTACCGCTATAAAAAACATATTCGAAAAATTGGGTGTTTTCATCCAGAGTAGCCGTCCAGCTATAATTGTCACTTTGATCCTTTTTGTCATTATTTCCTTACAGGGAGCACAGCTGATCGAGATGGCTTCCGGGACGGAAACTTATGTTTCTAAAGACACACAACTATACAAAAACTATGATCAACTCTACAAGAAAAACTTTGAGACCGACAGCATTGTAGTGATGATTCAGGGAAATGAGGTTGCATCCGAAGCCGTAATGAAAGCTGCGGATAAGCTGGAGCAGCAGATGCTGATTGTCCCGGGAGTTTTGTCAGTTACAAGTCCTGCAACCCTGATAAATCAAATAAATTACCAAGTCTCCGGAAGGTCGAAGATCCCCGATTCGGACCGGGGGGTTCAGGAGCTGATAAATAGCCAGCCATCCTTGTTCGAAACTCTCCTACCTGACAAGACTCATATGATGATAGTAATAAAGATTGCAGGCAGCTCAACTGATCAGCAGAAAGAAGATATTCTTAATGCCCTTTACCCTTCTCTCAACGAAGCTGGTTTTCCTCCCGGGTATAGCCTCATTGTCACCGGTTCCCCTGCCCTGCGGATTGACATCGACAATGAGATGACCCAGAGTATGGGGGTGTTGCTCGGTATATCCTCCATCCTGATGGTTATCGTGCTTCTTCTGGTCTTCAGGCATGTAAGGTGGGGACTTTTGCCCCTTCCGGTTGTGTTGCTTGGGGTTTTTTTTACTTTCGGGTTTATGGGATATAGTGGTGTGCCCATGACAATGGTTTCCATGGCAGCTTTTCCGGTACTTATCGGGATAGGAATTGACTATGCTATTCAGTTCCATAACAGAATGGAAGAGGAAATCCGGGCTGGAAACAGTTCAAAAAAAGCCCTCATTCTCACCACAAAACACACTGCTCCCGCCGTACTGATTGCTCTTATCATGACATCGCTTGGTTTTGTCTCGCTTTTTACATCCACTGTGCCAATGATACAGGAGTTTGGAATATTACTCCTGATAGGCATCGTCATGTGTTACCTCTCTGCACTCTTTTTCGGACTAGTAACCCTGTATAGTTTTGATTGGGTTTCCAAAAAGAGCCCTCTCAGGCGATTTAAACAGAAAACAGCAGAAAGCGAAACCGAAAATCCTCCCCCAAACATTCCATCGGCAAAAGTTGAGAGAGCCAAAGCCCTTGAAAACGCTCTGATAAAGAGCGCTGACTTTACCATAAGGCATTCAAAGATTATCCTTGTAGTTGCCCTGCTTACATGTTTTGCGGGGCTTTATGCAGACCGGTCAGTTCCCATCCAGACCGACACAAATTCCTTCATTCCACAGGACATGCCTTCCCTTATAAATTATAAGCAAATGATGGACCTGCTTCCGGGGAGTGGAGACCATTTCAACATCATTCTGAGAGTAAAGGATAACAGTGACCCGGAAATTCTGAAGTGGATAGATGAGTTTAGTCAGCATGAGGTCACAAACCGGCGCCACGTAAATGGGGCCACAAGTATTGTAGACCTTGTAAAGGAGCAAAACGGCGGTACAATTCCTGAAACCTCTGAGGAAATACAGGCAATATACGATGAAATCTCTGACAGCCAGAAACAAGAGTATATGTTAGGGAGCCAGTTGCTTACAATTGACCTTGATATAGGACAAGCCATGGAGAATATCGAGATAACAGGCATTAAAGAACTGCGGGATATTATCCAGGAAGATATACAGTGGATGCAGCTGCCTCCTGGTGTTTCCGTCGTTATTACCGGCCAAAGTGTAGCGATGATTGACATAGTCGTCGCCCTTACGAGCGGTAGATCACTTATGACCATGCTCGGTGTAGGGCTTGTTCTGATGGGTTTGATCGTGGTTTACAGGGACCCAATAAAAGCCCTTTCCCCAATAATTCCTATGTTTATTGTGGTGGGCTGGTCCGGACTCATCATGGCAGGGCTGAATATCGCCTATACCCCCATGACCGCAGTGCTAGGGGCTTTGATCCTGGGAGTCGGGTCCGAGTATTCCATCCTGATGATGGAACGTTACTTTGAGGAAAAAGATAACGGTCTCGACCCGGTGAGCGCAATTAACCAGGCAGTAACCACCACCGGTTCAGCTCTGATAGCTTCGGGAGCTACAACGGTCTTCGGGTTTTCGGCTCTTATATTTTCTCCCTTCCCCATTCTGAGCAATTTCGGGCTTGTGACGGTCATTGATGTTTGTCTGGCAATCTTTGTCACCTTCGTGGTCTTCCCACCCCTTATCGTAATGATGGATACTCGCCGGGAGAAGAGAAGGGCGGCAAGTTTGGCAGCAGTTGCAGCAGCAGTTTGAGTAAAGAACTGAAGTATGATCACTCTAGCAGCCAGCAACTGCAGGCTGCAGGAAAGTGGATTGAAATGTGTAAAATTTTGAACCGGAGAACTGAGAAATAATGGATGAAGTAACGGGGGTCAATGGATGAAATACCGGGAGTTGCGAATTCTCGGCCTTTTATCTCTTCAGGAGACTAAACATGAGTTCGAAATTAATTAAAAATCTCCAGAAGCTAGGTTTTACCGAAAATGAAGCAAAGATTTATGCCGTTCTTGTCTGCCTGGGCCAGGCAAGGGCAAGTGAAATTTCCAAAGCCGCCGGGGTTCCGAGGGCCAAGGTTTACGGCATCCTCAGGGGTATGGAGAAGAAAGGTTACGTCCGGATCCTTGGAGGCGATCCAATCCTCTTTTGCTGCACGCGGCCCGAGGAAATGATGGCAAGAATCAGGGCTGATTTCATGCGTTCCCTGAGAGAGACCTCCTCCGGGCTTAATGCTTTAAGTACCGAAGGTAAAATGGAGTTTTCCTGTGAATCAATTGAAGTCAGAGGTTCCGCATGAAGGACATGGGTATTTGAAAATTCAAATAAAAAGTGAAGTAATGCAAAAAAACTCCAACTTTCCTTCATTCCTCCACTCTCCTTCATTCCCCCATATAATCCCTTACTTCCTTCAACATTTCCCGTATCCTGATATTCTGAGGGCAGACCTCTTCACACTCCCCGCACTCAGCGCAGTTCCCGGCTTTTTCTTCAGGAGACAGCAGGACTCCATACTGGAACCTGGCATTTGCCACGTCGTCAAGCATAAAAACGTCATTAAGGTAACTGAGGTTCCGCGGGATATTTACTCCCGAGGGGCAGGGCATGCAGTATTTGCAGCCTGTGCAGTTGACTTTGATCCGGGCTTTGTAGATCTCCTTAACTTCTCTGATCAGGTTTTTTTCTTCGGCTGAAAGGGAGTCGGGATACCCTTTTTCTGTAATTCTCAGGTTTTCTTCCAGGTGCTCCGGTCCCGACATCCCGCTCAGGACGACACTGATTTCGGGATAGTTCCAGAGATAACGGAAAGCCCATTCTGCAGGAGTTCTTTCTATTCCGGCACGGTCCCAGACCTTTTTAGCCTCTTCCGGAACTTTTGAAGCAAGATTTCCGCCGCGTAGAGGCTCCATGATAACGACGGCAAGCCCCTTTCCAGCTGCATATTTAAGTCCCTCGACTCCTGCCTGGAAGTCCTCGTCCAGGAAATTGAACTGGATCTGGCAGAGGTCCCAGGGATAAGCGTCCACGACTTCCTTGAAAACCTCAAGTTCGTCATGGAAGGAAAAACCGGTGTATTTGATCTTCCCGGCTTCCCGAGCTTTTTCCAGGAACTCTATAACCCCAAATTTCTTCATTTTCTCCCAGTAGCTTTTCTTTACTGCGTGCAGGAGGTAGAAGTCGATGCAGTCCGTCCGGAGCTTTTCAAGCTGCTCGTTTAAGAAGCGGTCCATGTCCTCCTTACGGTTTACGCGCTTGCAGGAGAGCTTTGTCGCCAGATGGACTTTTTCCCGGTAACCGTCAGAAAGGGCTTTTCCCAGGAAAATTTCCCCCATCCCGCCGTGGTAGGAATAGGCAGCGTCAACGTAATTTACCCCGTGGTCGATGGCATAGCGGAGGAGTTCGGTTGCTTTCTTTTCATCTATTTTTTCCGGCGCTTCCTCGAGTACTGGGAGCCTCATACAGCCGTAGCCCAGAATAGAGACCTTTTCGCCTGTTTTTCCTAACTTGCGGTACAGCATTTTTTACCTCTTAGTCGTGTCTGCCCGGCAATATGGGGTTAATGAGTGTAAACCTTTACTACCCGAGTTGCGCCTCGGGAGTACGCGGTCTGTTTCGCTCGCTTTGCTCGCTCAAGCAGACTACTTTATCAAGCAGACTATTTTATAGTAGAGTCGAGAGCTAAGCTCAAGAAGACCCATTTGGATGATTAACATTACTTTTTTTCAGGGGGGCTGATCAAAATGCTGCTAAGAGATACTGTTATATCTGATCCTTTCCTATCACATATCGATTATTATGGGGAAGAATATCCAGGAAATAAAGGAAGTAAAGGGCTTTATGCCCAGGTCTGTTGTTTACGCTGAGAAGATAAATGAGGATTTTGGCGAAGGGCTTGCCGGCTTTTATGAAGCTATCTGGGCTGAGAGGGAAGGCGGGCTTTCCATGAAGCAGAAGCACCTTATGGTCTTTGCTATTGCTTGTTCCAATAACAACATAGAAAGCGCAGTCAAAATCCTTGAAAGGCTTAAGAAATTCAAAGCCACAAGAGCTGAAATTTCAGACGCTATGATGGTTGCTGCCTGGACCGGTGGAATTCAGAATTTCACGGATTTCAGTGTAGCTGTGCTGGAGGAAATGGAGAAACTCGGGTTTTAAGTCCCATATTCTCCATTTTTTAAATTTTTTTTGAATTTGGGGAAGGGAGTAAAGTAAAAAATGAATGATTGGTTCCCTGGTCCCGGTAAAACTTTCAGAAGCAGTTAGCAGGGCAATAAATGAACAGAAGCCCGGATAAGTTTTTTTCAGTTCAAACATTTCAGTCCGAACTTTTTTAGTTTTAATTTTTTTGGTTCAAACATTTCATATTATTCATTCCAGTATATCGGAATGTTCGAGTTTTAAATGTCTTATAAGTCCTGCAAAAATCCGGTTGATCTTTTTATTTATAAACTTTTCCATACTGTTTTTTAGTTTTGGAATAAATATTAATATTTTTTTAAAGTGATTCGTTACTTCTGTTATTTTTTTATTAATTCCTGGGTTTTTAAATAAAAAATGATATAGAACTCCCATTTTTTTCGGAAGCTTTATTTACCCCGCTTTGATAGAGAAAAATAGAAAGATTTCAATCAAAGACCTTTCCAGTCAAAAACGTTCCCAGCGGCAGGAACTTACTCCTTTAATAAGTTTTCTTGAAAGTCACGGCGTTAACTAAGGTACGACATATGTTTACTTTGAATGTGTTTACTTTGAATGTGTTTACTTTGAATGTGTTTACTTTGATTTGCTGAGTACGTGTAAGTTGCCTGCTTCATATAATAAGACACCTGCCTGAGAAGTAATGTAAGGAATATGTTGATCAGGGCATGTGTCTGGTCAGGTCGCTATAGGGAGTGTTGCTATGGAGCATCCGGAAACATGTTTAATTTTTCGAGAAGTACAGGATCTGCATAATAACATTTTTCTGATTTCTGTTCTCTATCCTGCCCTTCTACTCTGGTATGTCGAGGTCTACAGCCTGGTCTTCGGAAAACCTGCCGGGGTCCAGAATATTCCGGACATCTACTTATTTGCGCTCTGGTTTGTCTTTGGGGTATTTTTCCCTCTTCTGTTCTACTATACAAAACATATCACAGAGGTCCGAAAAGATGGAATCTACATCCGTTTAATACCTCTGAACCCTTCATTTAAAAAAATTCCAATTTATGTGGTTGAAGATTGCAGGATTCAGGCATATGACCCTTTTACAGGGAAGGATTACAAAGATAACCCCCTTTCCAAAAGAGCAAGTTTCGTTGTAACCCTGAAACTCATCACCGGGAAAAGAGTGATGATCAGCTCTAAGAATCCAAAAGAACTCCATCAGGCTATTATGTCTGCCGTGGCCAGCTTTTGATTTAGACCGGAGAATTACGGGATTATAACATAAACTTTTCCCAGAAAGAGAAAGATCATTTATCATACAGCTGTTGCTTCCTGATTCCGGAAGAAGCTCGATTAAAACAGTTTTCCGGAAGATTTCCTGGTTTGTGGATTATCTCAGGTTTTATCTCAGGGTTTATATCTTGCCAGCCCAATATTTACCAGGGATTTCAGGTAGATTAACTATAGGATAAGAGGCATGGCAGGAAAGATATTGTGTCATTTTTAAATAAGGTGCATTCGTCCCCAAACGGTACGGGGGGAGATTATTAGAAGAGAGACCGACGCAGACAGGGAGAAAAGGTTTTCAGGTGAAGGGACGGAAGCTCTTTACAGGGAACATGCGGGAATTCCTGTGATTGAACTCGAACTCAAAAGCTTTCTTCAGCTCTTTGATTCCTTTGACCCTGCTCCGTTTCACGAAAAAGAGCTTAATCTGGACGCAGAAGAATACCTCTATAACGCTGTAGACGAATTTCCCCTGAAAAAGCCCCTTGAAATCATGATATATCTGCCGTCTACTGAGGTCAATGCACAACTCGAAATCGACCTTAAAGAGGCTATAAAAAATCATTTTTCATATAAAAAACTCCTTGCCGAAATCGAACTGAAAAGGCTGCTTCATCAGGGGAGAAAGAACTTTATAATAGCTCTTATCTTCCTTTTCCTCTGCCTGCTCGTGATCCGACTGCTTTCGGCTTTTGAAGAAAGCCTGGTGAACACCCTTTTCTCTGAGGGGCTTCTTATTATCGGGTGGGTTGCAATGTGGGAACCGGTGCATATTTTCCTTTACGGCTGGTGGCCGATTGTCCACAGGCGGAACATTTACGAAAAAATTGTACATATGGACGTCTATATAGGTACAGGATCTCCGACAAAGGAAATGGCTCGAGGATATCGTTTCACACCAAAAAGAAGGTTCTGAGAATTTTAAGATCCGAAACCTGAAAATTAAGCCCTTATTGGACCTGGTAAAGCCCTATTAAAACCTTCATTAAAAAATCCGCGCGTCCACAACCACATGCAGGACACCCGGAGAATACTTCTTTATTCTTCGGATTGCCAGGACCTCAACTTTTTTCCCCAGGCATCCTGCAGTTTTTTTTATCCTCTCTTCAGGTCTGGTCCAGGCGAGATTTTCAGGCACCGTTTCATGGTAATGCAGGATTCCTCCTCTTTTTTTCAGGGTTTTTATAGCCGGCTCCAGATAGTGGTGGGTTGTTCCCACATACCCCATAATAACTCTGTCAGCTTCCCCCTCGGGAGCAGCCTGTGAGCAGTCTCCAAGAATCGGGGTGATAATGTCCTCCACGTGGTTTAGCCTGATATTTTCCTTCAGGTAGGCAAAGGATTCGGGGTTTATTTCTATCGAGATGATTTTTTCCGGATGCGCATGGACAGCCATGGGAATTGAAAAGTACCCAATCCCTGCAAACATATCCACAACAGTTTCTCCCTGTCCAAGTTTGCTCATCCTTTTTCTTTCTTCAAGGTTCCCTTTGGAATACATCACTTTCGTTACGTCCTGTTTAAAAAAGCAGCCGTGTTCCTTGTGGACTGTTTCCGTCCCGCTGCCGATAAGGAGCTCTCTTTTTGGCTGGCGGAACTGCCCTTCGATCCCGAAGTCTCTGACCACGCTCCGGCACTTCGGGCACATGGAGAGGAGAGCCTCGGCTATCAGGAGCTTTTTTTCATCGAGCGCGTCTGGGATACTAACTATTGCTATATCTCCAAGCATCTGCCAGCCAGAGGGGATATGAGCAATTTCGGATTCGGAGAGGGAGGTTTTCAGACATTCTTTGAGGGACACTGAAGGCTTTAGAAATTCGGGACTTTTCTGATCAATAACAGGGAATCCTTCAACCGTTTCACCTGCAGTCCCAGTTACAGGAATTTCCAGAAAGGTACCTCCCTCAATCACGATTCTTCGGATTTTTCTTTTAGTATCCAGAAATTTCCCGGAAATTGCTTTTTCCCTGATTTCTTCTCCTTTTTCCGGGGGGATCCGGATTGTTCTGTACATTGGAATTATGAATAGTGTGAATGAGATTAATGTTTTTTGTTTGACTTTTTCTATGGATTATCTGCTGAAAATAATAACAGAGGGTTCAAAAGAGGATTCTTATTTACCTCTGATTTTTTCTTTGCGAGAAAATCCACGATAGAAGAAGACTGCAATAAGTGGTTGGATAGTTTACACTATGCTCTTTTTTCAGAATGAGCCTGGCAAGAAGAGACCTGCGTCTTACCTGAAAAGTTGTTTACACATACCTGCACCAATCAATCGAACAGTATTAAATATTTTAATATCGTGTATTTAACCATGAAAAAAGATGAAATTCTTAGTAAGGCTTGTTTTGAGGAAATAAAAGGGGCAAAAGTCCTTCGCCTTAAAGGAAAAGCTTACGAAATGGGTTATCAGCATGGGTATTTGCTGGCAGATAAAATAGACCTGATGGTTAACAGGACCCTTTTAGCCACCGCTGCTTATGTTGCTGCACAGACAGGCTCGGATATTGATACGGCAGAGGAACTCTTATGGATGGGGCAAAAGGCAGCTGAACCTTTTTTACCGCAGGAATTCAAAGAAGAAATGATCGGAATTGCCGATGGGGTCAAAGATGCCGGAATAAACATAAGCCTTGAACAGATCATGCTCTGGAACACAAATTATGATCAGTGGTGTATTTACTGCCATCCTGATTACTGGAAAGGTGATAATCAGGGAGATAAGAAGGATAAAAATCAGGGCGATAATCAGGACGATAATCAGGGCGAGAATAAGAGTGAGAATCCTGTTGTCAGTAAAGCCGGGAATAATGGAGCTTCCCGGCAGAATATAAGTAAACCTGCCGGTGGGGGCTGCAGCAGTTTTTCTGCCTGGGGAGAGTGGGCTGGAGGCGATGGAAAATTGATATTCGGGAAAAATGAAGACAATTTCAATATGCCGGAACAGTTGGAAAACCGAATGCTGGTTGTGGCAAATCCCGATGATGGGATTGGGCATGCTTTTTTGACTTATCCGGGAATGATAGGGCTGGACGGGGGTATAAATGCGGATGGGCTTGCGATGATGACCCAGTTAAATTCCATGCAGCATGAAAGTATGAAAGGCTGCGGGATCGCCATATTTACTCGTTTGCTCCTGACTCATGCGCGGACAGTCGAGGATGCGATCGGGATTTTCCAGGAGTACCCTCGCTGTACCGGGATTGCCTACCATGTAGTTGATGCCAGGGCTAAAAAGGCAGTCGTGGTCGAAACTTCTTCCAGGAAAGTCTGCTGCCGCTACCCTATGCAGGGTATTGAAGCCCTGTGGCAGACTAACCATTCCAACTGTTATCCGGGCTGGATGGGTTATTCCGGGTACAACATGGTAGCTGATCAGGTCCCGGTAAACCAGCTAAAAGACATCTCAACGATCGAAAACTGGCAGGACAGCCTGAAAGAACCTTATAATTTTTATGTCCAGGCCCCCAGCCGTTTTGAACGCTACCAGCAGTTGATTCACAAGTATTTTGGCAATATTACGGTTGAAAACGCAATAAAAATCTTGAGTGACTGTTATGACCCTTATACCCGCCAGACCCGCGACGTTTTTTTCCCTTCCTGGACAAATAATATTCTCTGTACTATTTGTGCATTGTATCCTGACTTTGCCTATAAAGCAGAAGAACCGGTGGGGCAGTTTAAAGCACATATAGCAAATATGTGGAGTATGGTGGCCTATCCGGAAACCGGAGATTTCTGGCTTGCAATCAATGATTTTCCGGCACAGTACGGAGGATATGAACAGTTCAATTTGAAGGAATTATTAGAACGCAGGTATGTCTAAATCTTTCGAAACTTTCGTAATTATCTTATAAATAACTTCAGGATGAATATGGAATATACTGAGATGGGAAATTAAGATATGTGGCAAATATGAGAGGACTGAATAAAAAACAGGAAAAAGCTGTCGGGAAACTAAAGGAAATAGACCCGGAATCCGAAATTTTCTGGGATTCCCGGATGAAGATTCCCAAATTCGTCAAAGGCACCCTTTCAAAGCCTTCAGCCGGAAATCCTGAAACAATAGCAAGAAAGTTTCTGGAAGAGTACAGGGAGCTTCCGGACATGCAGCCCGGGCTTGATGAGAGCCTGGAACTTTTCACCACCGAGACTGATTTTTCCGGGTTTCACCATGTTATTTTTCTTCAGCATATAAAAGGCATCCCGGTTTTTGAGGGTTCGGTCCAGGTACACATAAACCCTGCCGGCGAGGTTATCGCATACAAGGACTTTCGCCTGACAGAGGTGCCTGTAGCCCTTGAGCCGAAAATCAAAAGAGAAGAAGCCATTGAAATTGTCCACCGAGATATCGGTTCGGAACAGGCTGCAATGGTTCCCCGTTCAAAGCTTATGCTTTTTAGGGATAGTGAAATACGGCTTTCCACCAGCGATTTCCACCTGAATAAGCTTCACCTGAAAGAGTTTAGGTTTAAAAAGCTTCATCTGGTCTGGCAGGTTGAGTCCATCTTTGCCGAAGGATTTGCAGGGAAGTTCCATTTCATAGACGCCCATACCGGAGAGCAGCTTTATACATTTTCCCAGATCCGATCTGCCCTTTTTCGAAAGACCTACACCGCGAAAAATGAGTCCATCCTGCCCGGAGAACTGCTGCATGAAGATCAGTTAGCTACGGATGAGGTAGCCCGGGCAGCTCATAAAAATATGGGCATAGTGTACGATTACTACAAAAACACTTTTGGTAGAGACAGTTATGATAATAAAGGTTCTCCTCTCGTTTCTTCGGTTCACTTTTTAGTGAACTACAACAATTCCTTCTGGAGCGACTACCACAAACAGCTTGTTTTCGGGGACGGGGATGGTTTTCGCTGGAGACCAATGGCGCTTGCACTCGATATTGTGGCTCATGAGCTGACGCATGCCGTTGCCGCCCAGACAGCCCGGTTTGTGTACAGTGAAGAAGCAGGAGCTCTTGATGAGTCTTTTGCAGATGTTTTTGCAACTTTTATCTCAAATGAAGGAAAGATAGAAAACTGGGAAATAGGGGAAGGAGTCTACACCCCTTTTCACCCGGGAGATGCCCTGCGGGACCTTTCCGATCCTCCAAGGTTCGGTCAGCCCGATCACATTGACAATTACGTGCGGCTTGCTCCCGGCGAAATTCCTGATCTGCATAAGAACCGGGCAGGGTATATTCACCTGAACAGTGGAATCCTCAATAAAGCTGCTTACCTGACCATTAAGGGCGGGACCCACTACGGGATAAAGGTCAAAGGGATTTCAAGGGCTAAAGCAGAAAAGATCTATTACCTCGCTCTTACAGAATACCTCTCTAGTGCAACCCTCAGCAGGTGGACGTTCCGGGAAGCCAGGTATTCCCTCCTGAACGCCTGTCGCCAGCTATACGGGGAAAAAGGGCCTGAGTACGCGGCTATAAACAATTCCTGGGCTGCTGTAGGCCTTGGAACGCCGAAAGATCTTGGCGACCTGTTTCTGGTTGAAAAAGAGGCTTTTCCCGGAGTCCCTATTCCGGATCTGAGCCCTGACGGAATCCTGAGTTCCATTTATGTCCCGACAGATGGGCTTGTAAAAGACATCAGGGTCAGTGTAAATATTGAACACCCTTATCTCAGGGACCTGAGGCTCATGCTGTTTACGCCTGCAGGGAGCAGGATAGTCCTGCACGACAGGCAAGCCAGAAGGGACCGGAGCCTTGTAAGGACGTACAATTTGGGGTCGGTTCCTGCCCTTGAAACCTGTGTAGGAGAACGGGCCTGGGGAAGGTGGAATCTGAAAGTTGAGGATCTTGCAAGGGAACATAAGGGTTCTTTCCGCAGCTGGGGACTTAAATTTCTGATACGGAAGGTCGGAAAGGAAGAGCTTAAAAGGGAGATTTTTCCCTTCCTCAAGGTGCCTGATAATGATCCCAAAGGCATCGAAAGCAGTATTGAGGTTGAAAGAAGGGGGAAAATAGTAAGCTTTGGCGTGTCCCTGGAAATTACCCATCCTTCGATAAGGGATCTGGAAGCCGTACTTGTTATACCGTCAGGGGAGGAACTGGTGCTGCATAACAGAACAGGATACGGGAAAAGAGACCTCAAAAAAACCTTCAGTACCGAATCTGATGAGTTCCTGCTGCCTGCTGTAAACAAAGAGATGAAAGGGATCTGGACCCTGAAGGTTACAGACCGGGAAGCAGGAAATGAAGGCAACCTTGACAGCTGGGGGATGTGCATTACATACGAGAGTGACCCGGAGTTTCTTTAAGGGTTGTCCATATGGATACTTTATTCAACCATTTTTTTTGTCTATTCGACCAGTTTGGATTTTATTCAAAGACTTCTGTGTTTTTCTCCGACCAGCCGGGCTGGTCTATGGCCAGGAATTTGAGGGTGATGTTTCCGGTATTGTATGTCGTCTGGATCGCCCCTGCAGGGATGTATATGAGCTGGTCCGGCTGCAGTTCTACAGGGATTCCATCGATATAGAGGATGCCTTCTCCTTCGAGGATATAATGGACTTCCGGATTTTTCATCATGTGGGGGGCGATATTTTCTCCGGGCTCGATAACCGAATGAGCTATGCTGTAGTTCAGGTCAAGGTTTTTATCAGTATCTTCTGGGTTCAGCATTTCGGCAACACGGATGTTTCCCGGCTCTTCGAGATAGGGGCATTCTGTCAGGTTCTTGCAGAGGATATAGTCATCCGAATAGAAACTTGAACCGACTAAATAAGCCCTCCCTTCAAAGGTAGCCTTTTTCACGAAGGTAAACCTGTGGGCAGGCTCGGAACTTTCTGACTCCTTCCAGCTGTAATCTACCCAGCCTTCGCCACTTTCACTCCGGACTGCCTCTATGAAGAGCTTCCCTATGGGCTTTCCTTCTGCGTCCAGAAGCCCGCTCATGTTTTCTCCTTCACGTTCCCTGTCCGGAGGGTAGACTACCTGAGTCCCGTTCATCGCCCAGACAAAAACATAGAAGTCACCGTTGTACCAGGGGGATTTTGGTTCCCTGAACGAGGGGAAGAGCTTTTCCCCCTGTGCCTCAACAAGTCTGGCTGTAGCCCTGACTTTATATTCGATGTTTCTCCTCTCGGTCGCCATCTTACTCTCCCCTTTTGCAAGAATAAGAGAGTCTGGCGGGGCAGGTCCCTGGTTAGCCTGTTCTACGGTTGTGTTTTCTTCTGAAGCCAGAGATTCCCCGGTCACCCCTGGGGTGGGCTCACCTAAAGTTTCATTTTTGAATTCTTCTGCAACTGCTGCCCGGTCATTGTGGCTACCACAGGTAAAAATACCCAGCAAAAAAGCAACCGCAAGCATTCCGCATATAACTTTTATTAAATCCATATGACTTCCCTATTTTTTTGACTTAATATTCAGCTCTACTGAGGCTGCATTCAGAATTTTCTTAAATATGTGTTCTTAATAATTATCCGAAGTATTATTTTATTTTTTTCACTCTGTTTATGCAGGAGGTTGGTTAGAGAAGCATTTATTTATTGAAACTCCGGATAATTTCATAGTAAATCAAATGTTTCTATATAATGACAGAGGACTCTATCCTATATGACTTATGAATCAATGCCTTCTTTATGGCTCTATGACCCTATGTTCAATCCGGAATAACTTTATATCGATATTATCCGAAAATTCAGGCCTCCATATAGCCGAAGAAAAGAGACAAAAAAGAATTAACGAGGTAAAAAATGCCGGTAAATTATAACCTTATTTCCTGGAACGTAAACGGTCTCCGGGCTGCAATGAAAAAGGGCTTTCTGGATTTGCTGCTGGAGCAGAAATTCGATGTCGTCTGCGTCCAGGAAACCAAAGCCTCCCCGGAAAAGCTCCCGAGGGAAGTCAAGAACATTCCCGGCTACTACAATTATTTTGTATCTGCGGAAAGAAGCGGGTACAGCGGGGTCGGGACGTTTTCAAAGCAAAAACCCTTAAAAGTCGAAACAGGGATGGGAATTGAGGAGTTTGACAGGGAAGGCCGTTTTCTCCGGGTCGATTACGAGAATTTCACTCTGATGAACATCTATTTTCCAAATGGAAAAGCCTCTCAGGAACGCCTGGAATACAAAATGGCTTTTTATGATGCTTTTTTGGATTATGCAAATGTCCTTAGAGCCGAGGGTAAAAAGCTTGTCATCTGCGGGGATGTTAATACCGCCCACAGAGAAATCGACCTCGCAAGACCCAAAGAAAACGAAACCACCTCGGGTTTCCTTCCCGAAGAAAGAGCCTGGATGGATAAGTTCCTTAATGCCGGATATCTTGATACATTCCGCCTGTTCAACAGTGAAGGCGGAAACTATTCCTGGTGGTCCTTGAGAACCCGGGCCCGCGAAAGAAACGTTGGATGGCGCCTGGATTACTTCTTCGTCAGTGAAAACCTTCGGGAAAATGTAAAAACTGCCCCGATTTACCCTGAAGTCACAGGTTCGGATCACTGTCCTGTAGGGTTGGAACTTGAATTTTGAGTTTAATTTTATTTTTAGCCATTTTTCTTATTATCTCAAATTGAAATTAGTCCTCTCGAGCACAGCGAGAAGGACAGCGTACTGCAGAGCCGCAACTCTGCTGTAAAAACTGCCCCGATTTACCCTGAAGTCACAGGTTCGGATCACTGTCCTGTAGGGTTGGAACTTGAATTTTGAGTTTAATTTTAGTTTTAACCATTTTTCCGTTTCTTTCAGTGTGCCAGGGAGGTTGAAACTGTGCAGCCAGCTTGCTCTCCCAGTCGCGGATTGCCTTCCAATCCCGGATGTCGGTTGCTGGCATATTGTGTAAGGGACTTCCCGGCAGCTTGAGAATTATGTTGTCAGGGAAGCGTAGTTTCTCCTCATCGTACTTACCGCCAAATATTTCTGTAACGATGGGGGTAAGCAAGGGAAACTTCTCAAGCTCCTTATCGAGCCGGGCACGTACTTCCTTCCACTCCTCTTCTTCATCGTGAAATGGGCCTAATGCAAAAATTGCCACTGGAGCCATATTTCGCGGGTTTGACAGAATAGAAGTTGAGCGCCTGCGATATGACAGCAGAACAACAGACACAACTGAAAAATAAAATCGGTTGTAAGAAAAATTAGTAACGTAAGAAGAAACCCGGAATCACTGCATCCGTACCGTATCCCCCAATACAGCCTCTTTGAATCTTCCTGCTCCCCCAAGCAGATCGATTCGAAGAGAGGATCAGCGACTCCCAGGTGATTCTTTATGTGGTAGATTTTTCCCCATCTTACTTCCCACTACGTAATATACTGGTAATATAAATTATTTTAAATTAATTATACAAAAAATTGGTTTCAAACAAAAAATAATTCGACGTAAAATATTTCAAGCATATTATTGTTCTTTTCTTATGCCAGTTCTGATCATTTTCAATGCCATTAAAATTTTCAATATAATATAATTATTCAAATATATTGAAACTTGTAGCGAAGACCAATTTTTCATATCAATCATGATATATATGACCGTGTTATTATATATGTGCAGATTAAGGGTAATAGGGTTTCCTCTTAATCTTGGGTTGGATCGCAGGTAGGGACCTCGAGAATAGGGACTCGAACCCTACCGTCTACTTCTAAACTAAACTTAAGAAACACCACTTAAACTGTTTTTAAGGTAATTGATTTCAAATTTATTTCATTTTGTTTGTTCTGCACTCCTGACAATCGAAATTATGGATATTTGACTAAACTCGGAATATGGCGCATAAAAAAGGCAAGTGGCAAATACGTAGTATAATTCCTAATCTGGCCCCTATGGTGTGGATGTTTCTACTCGACACCCACCGGGATTTGTGATCGTTCCGTTACATTGAAGGTAATTCTGAATTCCGTTCCATGTGCTCGTATAATCTCTATTTTTCCACACAGCTGGTCAATAAGAGTATTTACTAATTTCATTCCGAGGGATTCGAAACTTGCCAGTTCCATGCCTTCAGGAATTCCTATTCCGTTATCTGAAATTTTCAGGCTGAAAAGGGATCTGTTTACTTCATTACATATTTTTTCTTTTTGAAGCTGGATTCGAATTTCCCCTTTTTTTTCGGGAAATGCGTGTTTGAAAGCATTGGAAACAATCTCATTAACGATTATACCCAGCGGGACTGCTATATCCATGTTAAATGATGTATTTTCTTCCAGATTCATGTACAGGCTAATATTTTTACCATTCAGGCTATACGTCTGGAAAAGTTTTTCAGAGAGCTTTCGAAGGTATGCCGAAAAGTCCAGTGCATCGTTTCCTTTCCCTTTATAGAGTTCTTCGTGAATCAGGGACATTGAGATTACACGGTTCTGGCTTTCCCTGAAAGCTTCAAGTACCTCTTTATCCCTGAACTTTTCGGCCTGAAGGTCCAGCAGGGAAGAGATTACCTGAAGGTTATTTTTTATTCTGTGGTGAATTTCTTTTATTCGGATTCTCTCCATTTTTTCCAGGGCTTCTTCAGCCTTCTTACGCTCAGTAATATCCTGAACTGTTCCTTTCATCAGAATAGGTTTATTTTCCTCATCAAATACTACTTCACCCTGTGCATGAACTACTCGCTCGCCACCATCATCTGAGATGATCCGATAATCACTGTCACAGGACCCTTCATTTAAAGCTCTCTTAATGGAATTTTCAAGGTAATCTCGATCATCGGGATGAATATAATTAAAAATTTTATCATAAGTTAAACCGAATTCTTGTGGTTCAAGCCCGAAAATACGATACATTTCATCAGACCAGTACGATCTATTGGTTACAAGATCCCAATCCCAATTCCCTATATGAGCCATTTTTTGAGCTTCGGAGAGCCTTCCTTCGTTTTCCTTTAAGGCCTTATAAGCCTCTTCAAGCTCAGCGGTACGTGCTTTAACTTTTTCTTCCAAACATTCATGTGCTTTTTTTAGAGCTTTCTCCGCTCTTTTCCGCTCTGTGATGTCACGGGCAACATGAACACACCCCATAATTTTTCCATCCGGACCATATAATGGCGAAACACTTAATACGAAATCGCCGCCCAGAAGTTCTTCGTGAACTTCTGTTATGCGCTCAAGTCCATCTTTAAGTAATTGCTTATGCGGACAAAAAGAGGGAGGTTCATCTGTCCCATGCATAACACGATGACATGTCAATCCTGAACATTCTTCCTGTGTCACTCCCAGTCTTGCTGCCATGGCTCTGTTCGCACGAACAATTCTGCATTCATTGTCAATTATGGCTACGAGATCTGGCACGGCATCAAATGTTTGTTCCCAGTCTTTTGCAGCCTGAAAAACTGCTTTTTCTGCCCTTCTTCTCCCGGAATTTTCTATCCGGTCCCATAGTCCTTCTCTTTTGATCAAAGAGAACCGGTGGTTAAAGGCGATGTCAAGAATTTCGGTTGCGTTGCACATCTTAAGATGATATGAACACAAAGATATCATCTGGTGTTTTTCAATAACAGAATCTACCTTATTCTCATAATTAACAAAATCGGTCCAGCCTTCTTTTTCCAGCCAGCAGGCGTCCCCCGTTACCCTGAGCCCTTCATAACCTCTTTCCAGAGCCTGATTTAGTTTTTCTTTCAATCCGTTTACAGCTCTTTCCGAATCGAAAACACCTTCATTTATGTATCCGCGGATGTAAGGAAAAATTTCTATCTGTCCTTTCTTCAGATAAATCTCAAAATCAGGAACAGCTCTTCTAAGGGCTTCTTTTGCCTCTTCCACTTCCAGAAGTTGTGACGTGATCCAGATGCAATTTTCATTATTCTCAAGCCCTGCTTTGAAATAAGGAACAAGTATCTCCATCAAGTCTTCCTTTGTCTGGTAAAATTGGCAAAAGTGCGTCCCCCAGGGCACATTTCCAATTATCCCAATACCAGAATTTCTCAGTTTTCCTTCCATTTTTCCTTTCTCCAGCTAGCGAAAATAAGTTCATACCCTTCCGTTTAATCAACGTAAGCATGTTATTTCTGAGCTTTATGAAATTAAAACTATTCTAAGGTTTTTGTCATTTTAAGCAGTGTATTTATCCACTAGTTATTCGAATTTTCCCTTATCATGCCTTTTTGTGGACGTATTCAGGTTTATATTGACATTAATCTTTGATCCTGTTGCTGAATTCGAAGACAAATATAATTTAAAATGAACCAACATCATGCCACTCTCCTTTTTATCTAAATGTTTGAATACGACTGGAGGGATGCTTAGATATATAGTTTCTGACCACAGTCTTTAACAATCAACGCTCATGGAAAAATTGTAGGCTCAAAATGAGTATGAAAGGTAGATTGTTAGATGGTATGGTCAGAAAACTTATAAGGAGTGAGATAAGAGGAATTTATGGAGTTCAAAAGTATTTCCCGTACCATACGAACTCCATAAAATACACCCTAAAAGGCAGGATTATGTCAGCTTTGTCTGTATTTAAGCTTGCCTGATCCTGCCTCCTAAGGGAAAAACAACTTAGGAGAAAGACGAATGATTAAGAACAAAATTACGATAAGCATACTTCTTTTGGCAATGTTGACTGGTATGGCGTTGATACCAGCCGTAAGTGCACAGACAGAGGATAATTATTCTGTAACTGCTGAGGAAGCTTTTAAGCATGCCAATGCTAACATGATAAGTTTCATAGCAGCCGATGCACCGGGCTTTGAAAACTGGACAGGTGCATCTGTTGATCCCAAACCGGTTGAGCTTTATGACATAAATGGTCAGAAATTATTTTATCAATTCTCAGTATACAAAGAAAAAAAATTGATAGGTGTAATTGACATATGTGCCGATGAAACATTGGGCCCTTCACTCTATGACATTGTATTTGATCCTGAACCTTATAAAGCGGCTGAAGCCATGAAAAAATCAATAGAAATAGCCAAAAGTGAATATTCAGATGGGAAAATCAAATCAACAAATTTGGTTGTATACAGCTATCCAAGGATAGGAGCGATGACTGTGGTGAAAGACAAGACCACTGGAATTGAACATCGGATATTTGTAGATGCGTACTCCCTTAATGAGGTTGAAGATAAACCCGCAACTGAAACCGAACCCGGAATATGGTCACTATATGACAGGATTTTGACTTATGGAAAGGAAAACAATTTAAAAGAATGGCAAAAAAGTGATGAACTTGCCAAATCTATAGAACAAGCAGCAGCTAATAAAGGAATTAATATTAATGCTGCAGTTACTGAAGAAAATATTAAAAAACTCAGTGACGGTGGAGTAGTGAGAAGTTCATTTACAGGTAATATACTTGATATTGACGGTATTGGACAAGAAGACCCAAATTGGTGTGGTCCAGCATGCATCCAAATGGCTTGTGAATATTATAATAAACCGATTCCTACCCCTACACAATACTCCATTTATTACTATTTCCCTTGGGGCGATGAGGGAGAACCTGCGTCTGGGCTTTCAGCTGATGACATAGTAGAATGGGCTGAAGATAAATGGGAAAAAACGGGAACCATAACTATTAGGCTTTTTAATAGTGACGCTATATCAGAAATTGAAAATGAAAGACCATTCTTCAGTATGATTCCAGGTCATTTTCGACTTTGTAAAGGATACATAGTTCAAGATGGGTATACATATTTGCGCCTTAATGATCCAGAGCCTACTGGTTCGCTGTGTGGTACTCCAGGATTACTTGAACGTACATATGGTAGCTCAGAATCTGTGCGTATATATATAAGGTAAAAATTCCTCAGAGGAGTTCGATAAACTTCTGGTTTTCAACGGTTGCCTATGAACCTATATAACAACCAGTCAAAGATTGGGGTTTATCGAAACCTCTTTATTTATAGGGTGCTGGTATGAACAAAATCCAGGAGAGAGTCGCTGATGTTGTTGCTTTTTAATGAGTCTATAGGTTGGGATTTAAAATGGAAGAAATAACATATGATAAAACATATCGAGAGCATACTCTCATAAGAGTTTTGGGAATAACTTCACTTACGATTTTAATATTGATAGGGGTGGCAGGTGCGGCTCCATTTGCATATGTGACAAATCTGGGAGATTATGATCAGAGAGGTTATTATTACGATACGAATTATAATGGTACTGTTCCTGCTCCTAATGTCGCTGTAATTGACACAGCAACTAACAATGTTACAGCCAGAGTGCCTGTAGAAGGCTGGCCTAGAGATATTGCAGTCAACCCTGCAGGAACAAAGGTATATGTGGCAACTCCAGGATTCGGTCCAACTATCTCGGTAATTGACATAGCGACAAATACGGTTAGTGCTACAGTGAATGTAGGACGTTATCCTATGCAAGTTGCAGTCAACCCTGCAGGAACAAAAGTTTATGTGACAGACCGTGATAGAACCAATATCTCTGTAATTGACACAGCTACAAATACTTTAATGGAACAGATTAATGTGGGGATGATTACTCGTAATGTTGTCATTAGTCCTGACGGAAAAAAAATCTATGTTACGAACATTTTCAACAATACTACTTCTGTAATTGACGCAATTACAAACAAAGTTACAACCACTATATCTGTAGGAGACAGTCCTAATGAAGTTGCAATTGCTCCTGATGGAAATAAGGTTTACGTGACTAATACAGGCAGCAACACTGTTTCTGTAATCGACACAACTGCAGACAATGTTACGGCCACCGTGCCCGTAGGAGATGGAGATACCCCCAGTGATATTGCAGTCAGTCCTGATGGAAAAAAGGCATATGTGACAATCTCTGGTAACTACAATGATTCCGGTAACACTGTTTCTGTAATTGACACAGTAAATAACACTGTTACAGCCACAGTTCCTGTAGGAATTACTCCTTTAGGAGTTGCAGTCACACCAGACGGAAAAAATGTATATGTGACAAACGCCAAAAGCGACAATGTATCCGTAATTGACACAGACACGGACACTGTTACGGCTACGGTGAATGTAGGAGTCCACCCTACTAGTGTTGTAATTGTACCTCCTACAGATTCTGATATGACTGTCCAAAGCACAGGGACAAACTCCAACGTAACTGAAGACATAGGGGTTGAAAAAACGAACTTATCATCTGAAGAAAAAAATGCTGTCGGACTCAATAATTCAAACAACAATAATTCGGAATCTGACAATGATAGTAGCTCCGGCGGAAATGAATCGAGTGAAATTAGCTCTACTCCGGGTTTTGGATTATTAGGAAGCTTGACCTGCCTGTATGGAGGGTGGAAGCTCAGGAAAAAGTAAGATAGGGATTGGATAACCGGATTTCTGGTGAGACTTATATTATAATCATTCATTTCCTTTCTGATTTGACACATAAACTGATGAAACCTCTGGTTTTGAAATTAGTCGTGTACAATTGAGGGATTAAACTCCACAACTTCTGAAGTGGTTAATATGAGCAAAATCAATAAGGAAATCGTGATTTTTATCATTTTTCTAACTCTTTTAACGTTTTGGGGGTTATCTGTAAAAACACCGGTAGAGGATACGAAAACACCATATCCTGAATCAAAAGTAGGTGGTATGACTATTCAATTTAAAGATGGAATTTCTGAGTCCGAAGTAAAAGTCATTCTTCAACACTATAACATGACTCGGAACTATAGACTAACATATGACACTAATTATTCCGATATGGATTACTACATAATGGCAGACAAAGATAACTGGAGTGACATCAGAAGCGAACTTGTAACAGAGATGAAAGAGAATAATAAAAAAAATTGGACCCTATCCATACCTGCTCAAGTTATGAAAAAAGAAGATTATTACGTTCTTCCGGTTTCTGAACAAGCAGTAAAGGATGAAAAATTTCTTGCAATACTGGACAAATATGATATTAAAGTGGATAAATTTACCTGGTGTAAGATTCGTTTTCTTTATAGTGATGGTCCCCGTACTTATTGGATTCCGGAAGAGGATGCAATAAAAATAAAAAATGAAATGGAACAAAATGAAAATATTTTTTCGGTCCAGCTTAGTTACCTTTTTCCCTAATTTGACAGAATTGTAACTTACTGTCACCGATTTGATTTTTTTTCCCATAATGTATTTCATTATAGACTTTTTGCACAGCAAGGAACACAAATCTTAGTTTTATGTGATCTCCCTGCCACGAGCCTGCAAAGCGTTAAAAAATCAATATCAGGCAAAATTGAAAGGTTATAGGAGTTATAATGATAAACGTGTTGTCCGGATATGAAAAGGCAGCATACAGAGAATTGAAGGATTACTCCGGAAGTAAGAGCTGAAATCACACAGATGAGAATGAGCTTAAAGGCCCCCGCACTTTCAAAACCCAGGGCAAGGGTGACAAAATGCCCTAAAAACCCGAGAAAGATAGCCATGATAAAGCCCAGAAGGAGGGGCCCTGATTATTTGTCAGCTCAGGGTTGTTCCTGTCAATGGAAGTGATAAGCCCCATGTGGATTGCACTGCCGAGTCTTGAGCCGAGGGTCGAGGAAATGTTTCCGCGCAGCCCGAGCACGCCCGGATAAATAACAATCAGGCCGGGATCATCTCAAGTTCGCTGGTCATTCCTGAATAAATGATCTCTGCAATAACTCCTCCTACAGTTGCAAGAAATTCACAAGGCAGTGCCTCACGTACAATTGACGAAACACTCGCGTATTCGCTGAGATACCTGTCTATAAACTGGGATTCGAAGATATCCTCTTCCCTGTGCGACTCGGAGGGCATGCGACTGTATTATACGCTGGTAATATTAAAATAATAGCCAACTCTTGAAAATTAGATCTGTATAAAATCTTTCTATTTCAAGTCTGTACAAAATAATGGAAAAAATCAACCTTAGTTATTAAAGGTGGCAATTTACCTGATATTACGAAGAATAAAGTCGGATAAATCCCAATCTTATATTTCACCAAATTTTGAAGTTGTTGTCGTTTTTGCCGTCACTTTGTAATCAATAGAGCAGTTCAGGGAAAAATTTCTGAATTTCCAATGAGACAAAGTTTTGATGTAATGAAGTTGGGTGGGTTTTTGGGTAAGCCCTGTAACTGTGTAACTCGGAGTTATTTACAGGCTTGTGGAGGAAAGCAGGGGTAGGGAACAACAAGCCTTCGTGCTATCTACTTGCCATGGGTCTGTGGAACTTTCACAAATATAATTTGAAATGAACCAACATCATGCCACTCTCCTTTTTATATAAAGGTTTGAATACGAATGGAGGGATGCTTAGATATATAGTTTCTGACCACGGTCTTTAACAATCAACGTTCGGAGAAAATGGCGGGCTCAAAATGAGTATGAAAGGTAGATTGTTAAAGGGGATGGTCAGAAAACTTATAAGGAGTTAGATAAGAGGAATTTATGGAGTTCAAAAGACTTTCCAGGTTCATACGAACTCCATAAAATACACCCTAAAAGGCAGGATTATGTTAACTTTGTCTGTATTTAAGCTTGCTTGATCCTGCCTCCTGAGGGAAAATAACTTAGGAGTTAGACGAATGATTAAGAACAAAATAGGAATATTTCTTTTGACAATGCTGGTTAGTATGGCGTTAATACCAGCCGTAAGTGCACAGGAAGAATTAACGGCAAGTGAAAAGCCTTCTGAATGGGAACAAGGTCTAATAGATGCTCTCAACTCTAATACAAAAAGCTTGTCAACAGACGATTTAATTTTGAATTATTGCGAAGCAAATAAAGACAAAATTTCAATACTGAAAAACGATACTGCTTCAGAAAAAAATAATTTAAGAACATATGAACTAAAAGATGGATCAGATATAACTTTCACCAATGAAAATTTCTTTTTCGTTACTAACATGACGGAAGAACCAAATAATAAAACAATAACTCAAAGTACTACTGCAGCAACAAGTTCTGTCAATCTTGATTATACTGATACGATAACGGCATCACAGAGTTTCTATAATATTATGGGAGGGAGACTGTTTACTATCTATTCAAAAGGATATTATGGGTATAGTATATCTCCTGCTATTGTGGAAGCTCATTATATAGATGCATGGTACACATTAGGTACTCCAACTATTTTTCAGGTGAGTAACTGGCAGGAAGGGGCGAGTGATAATACTGTCACTCATATATCTGAAATTTATGGCAGTGGACATTTCCATTGGGGATTTGAAATCGCTGGGGCTGGTTTAGTACTCTATGATAAGAATATCAAAGTTTACTCAACATGTGATCAATTTGGAAATGTCCATCGCACTTATGAAATGACATAATGAAATAACTCAAAAACACAGCTATAAGATGTAAAATATCTGATTGTGAAATAGTTATTGAGAATTTTAAGCACAAAGTCCTCAATAATTATTTCCAAATAGTGAGGGACAACTTTTATCCAAAAATTCTGGAACTTTTACTATAGGACAACTAAAATTTAGGCTGACACTAAAATGAAAGAAATTGTAAACAAGGAAATTAATTCAGTCAAACCAAAAATTTATCAGTAGGGATGGAATTTATAATGAAAAAATCAAGTTATGGAATATTATTTATCGCTTGCTTCGCCTTTTTTTTAGTTTTTAATTCGTTCTTTGTGATTGTACCTGCTGATTTATCAACTATTATAAGTGTAATTGTTGGAACTTTTATCGAATCTCTCATCGTGTACTCAATCATAATCATGATTATATATATCGTAAATCATTACAGCAGATTGTCTTAGAGCCTCTACATTTGTATGAGCGATACATCTCCAATTATTGGGAATTCAGGGGCTAATTTTGGTAACTATATTTCACGTATGGAATTTACATCAATGACATAGATAGAAAATTACGTGAACACTTTGACAATTTGTATATAAAATGCGACCAATACGGGAGCTATAGTGCTTTCTTAGAGGAAGATTAACTGAAGTGAGGAAGTACATGAGAATATCTTCTTCGTTCTTTCTCTTTCCTTTGTTCAACATTGTAATAGAAATTGGACTAAAATCAGTAATAAAAGGATTTGCTAATCATGGAAAAATTAGCTAAGGCTGTTATAGGCTTCATAGTATTATGCTTTGTGATTTTTGTTATTTTAATGATATTGCTGTATAGGTAGTGTTATTGGGTCTGTTTCCAAGCTTTGAACCCTAAAAATCATCTAAAGTACCTTACCTAAAGTACCTCATTATGTATGTGTGCTTGATATAGTGCGCATATATTAATTCCAGAAAAGATGTCTTTTGGAAAGTTGAATTGTCAATCCTATAAAAACGGATTTTGAGGGATTAAACTCCACAACTTCTGGAGTGGTTGATATGAGCAAAATCAATAAGGAAATCGTGATTTTTATCATTTTTCTAACTCTTTTAACGTTTTGGGGGTTATCTGTAAAAACACCGGTAGAGGATACGAAAACACCATATCCTGAATCAAAAGTAGGTGGTATGACTATTCAATTTAAAGATGGAATTTCTGAGTCCGAAGTAAAAGCCATTCTTCAACACTATAACATGACTCGGAACTATAGACTAACATATGACACTAATTATTCCGATATGGATTACTACATAATGGCAGACAAAGATAACTGGAGTGACATCAGAAGCGAACTTGTAACAGAGATGAAAGAGAATAATAAAAAAAATTGGACTCTATCCATACCTGCTCAAGTTATGAAAAAAGAAGATTATTACATTCTTCCGGTCTCTGAACAGGCAGTAAAGGATGAAAAATTTCTTGCAATACTGGACAAATATGATATTAAAGTGGAAAAATTTACCTGGTGTAAGATTCGTTTTCTTTATAGTGATGGTCCCCGTACTTATTGGATTCCGGAAGAGGATGCAATAAAAATAAAAAATGAAATGGAACAAAATGAAAATATTTTTTCGGTCCAGCTTAGTTACCTTTTTCCCTAATTTGACAGAATTGTAACTTACTGTCACCGATTTGATTTTTTTTTCCATAATGTATTTCATCATAGACTTTTTGCACAGCAAGGAACACAAATCTTAGTTTTATGTGATCTCCCTGCCACGAGCCTGCAAAGCGTTAAAAAATCAATATCAGGAAAAATTGAAAGGTTATAGGAGTTATAATGATAAACGTGTTGTCCGGATATGAAAAGGCAGCATACAGAGAATTGAAGGATTACTCCGGAAGTAAGAGCTGAAATCACACAGATGAGAATGAGCTTAAAGGCCCCCGCACTTTCAAAACCCAGGACAAGGGTGACAAAATGCCCAAAAAACCCGAGAAAGATAGCCATGATAAAGCCCAGAAGGAGGGGCCCTGATTATTTGTCAGCTCGGGGTTGTTCCTGTCGATGGAAGTGATCAGCCCCATGTGGATTGCACTGCCGAGCCTTGAGCCGAGGGTCGAGGAAATGTTTCCGCGCAGCCCGAGCACGCCCGGATAAATAACAATCAGGCCGGGATCATCTCAAGTTCGCTGGTCATTCCTGAATAAATGATCTCTGCAATAACTCCTCCTACAGTTGCAAAAAGTTCACAAGGCAGTACCTCACGTACAATTGACGAAACACTCGCGTATTCGCTGAGATGCCTGTCTATAAACTGGGATTCGAAGATATCCTCTTCCCTGTGCGACTCGGCGGGCATGCGACTGTATTATACACTGATAATATTAAAATAATAGCCAACTCTTGAAAATTAGATCTGTATAAAATCTCTTAGTTAGGCATAGGGCATATTAGGTACTGAAGGAATCTTGTTATATTTCATCTGAAAACAAAGGTTTATCTTTAGGTTTTTCAAAAAGGGTTGGGTACTTCTCTTTTAATGGCTTTTCTAGCTCTGGATCTAATTCTGCCTTGTAAAGTGTTTTCACTTTTGAAAGCTGGTCAACTGTCAGATTTTTAGTTCTTTTAAGGTTTGTTCCTTCAAAATTAGCTTCTTCAAGGTTTACTCCTTCAAAGTTAGCTCCTTTGAGGTTAGCGTACATAAGGATAGCTCTTTCAAGGTTAGCTTCTATAAGGTTAGCTCTTTCAAGGTTAGCTTCTATAAGGTTAGCTCCTTCAAGGTTAGCCTCTCTAAGGAGAGTCCCTTCAAGATTAGCTCCCCAAAATTCAGCTCCTTTAAGATTTGCTCCCCAAAATTCAGCTTTTTCAAGATGAGCACCATTAAAGCTAGCCTTTTCAAGATAAGCATCATTTAAGCCTGCTCTTTCAAGATGAACATCCAGAAGGACAGCCTTTTCAAGATGAGTATCATAAAGATAAGCCTCTTCAATATGAGCACTGCAAAGATCAGCTCCTTCGAGATGACTGTCCCTAAGGTCAGCCCCTTGAAGATTAGCCTCACTAAAGTCAGCTCCTTGAAGATTAGCCTCTTGAAGGTCAACTCCTTGGAGATTAGCCTCTTGAAGATTAGCTCCTTGAAGATTAGTCTCTTGAAGATTAGCCCCTTGAAGAAATGTTCCTCGCAAATCGAGACGTTTGGAATTTTCATTATTAAAATTATTTTTGGTTTTTCCAATTACAGTAAGAATTGCTTGAATATCTAGAGTTATTTTATCTCGACTTTCAGCTAATTCTACAGGTGAGTTTTTCCGAATATAAGCCGTTAGAATCTCCACAATTGGCCAGTAATCTTTCTCGGATTCATTTGCAATTCTCTCAAGGGCGTATATTCCACCTAATCTAATTTCCAATTCTTTACTTCCTAACTGTTCAATAGCTCTAGTGAAACGATCAGTAATCTGACCTTCTCTAGAATTTGTAAGATTTCCCCAAGCAAAATAAATTCCAATCCCAACTGCAATGCCACCCAATATTTGAGCTAATGTGGAACGGTAGCTGTTTTCAGCATCAGCTAAGTCTTTTGGGTTCGTTATTCCAAATTGAGCTACTCGCCAATATGGAAGTGCAATTAATAGGACTACAGCAGTTACAATGGCAATTATACAAATTAGACAAGTTAATGGATGCTGTTTTATCTTCTCATATAGTTGCTTCATCTCTTTTTTTGCATTCCCTAAAAACTGCTTCAATTCTTCCCTTAATACCATAACTTTGCCCTTTGTCACAAATGTTTATCTGTCCTTAATCAACAGTGAACTAAAATAAAAGTTGCCATTTTACACACAGGATAATCTGAATAAGAAAACTAAAAAAGATTCATAAAATTCCGAAAAGTTGAAATTTATTTTAACCTTTTTGTATTCCTATGAATGAACTGAAACTCGATAATAAACCCGTTGAAAAATTATTTTATAAATTTCGACCAATAAATCAACACTTATTTGACACATTAGAATATAATGAACTTTACTTTAGAGATCCTCGTGACTATAACGACCCAGTTGACAGTGTAGTGGATGGTTACTATGAAGGTACATTTGAAGAATTCATAGACTATATGATTAAAAAGGGTGGCATGAGTAGAGAAGTTGCAGTAAATAATATGGTAGTCGGAATCGCCTTAGGGGATTACCAGATAACTGGCAACAAGTTTAAACGAACCGCTCCCAAAAAAAGATTACACTTTGATATACCACATATCCCTACATATTGTCTCAGTGAAGAAAATAAGGATGTTACGATGTGGAGTCACTATGCAGACCATCATAAAGGAGTATGCTTAAGTTTCAAAGCAAAGTACGGGCCTATACCAGAATATGGAGAAGAGGGCTATGGATTAACAATAAATTCAGAACGTATACCAATAGTAGAAATGACGTATGATGGAAAAATGCCAGATCCTATAAATTTATTGGACATAAATGGAAAACAACTAATGCAATTTTTATCAACTAAAGGGTCATGCTGGGAATATGAAAAAGAATATCGAATGTTTTTATTTGAAGAAGCAAATGAACAGAATCAAAATATAAAAAGATGTACATTCGAAAAAACAGAACTGGAAGGCATCATTTTTGGATTAAACGTAAAGAAATGCGATGCTCTTAAAATTTATAGAATAATTCATAAAAATTATAACGATGTTCCATTCAACTTTTACAAAGTCCAAAAAGTAGAAAATGGATATGAAATTAGAATTAAACCAATATGTAAGACCGGCATAGATGAATATTTAGAATCCTTAAGTGATTAAATGATATTTTACCTTCTTTACAACTTGATCAAATCAAGAAACGCACAACGGGACTCTATATTGCTGAAAACAATCTAATTATGAGTTTTTACTGCATGCGCAAAACCTTAACAACCCTATCACTAACCTTCAATCCTTCAATATCGGCATCTTTGTATCTCTCTAAATACTTATCCAATTAGCAGGTTTTTTTCTTCGGGCTGTCGGATAAAAATAAATATCTTGCAGCCGTTACCTTAAGTGATACCTATGGTTATAGGAGTTACAATGATAAACGTGCTGCCCGGATATGAAAAGGCAGCATACAGGGAATTGAAGAATATAGAGGGAATCAAGGACGTCTACCATGTTTTCGGAGAGTACGATTTTGTCATAATCATAGACGTCGAAGATCTTAGCATCCTCAATGCCGTGGTAGACAGGATAAGGGAAAGCGAAACCGTAACCGCAACCCAGACGATTATCGGGGCGGAACTCTGATTCCTGGCGCCTGAAAGCCTGAACTTCCTGCAGGAAAGAGCCGGAAGAATCGTTATCTTTTTTAGCAGGCGCTAATATTTATTACCTTACGCTTTTATTAAGAAAGAATTCCTTTTCAGACAGAGAAGCTTACTGTGAAGACCGTATCCTTTTAAGCATCAGATCAATTTTTCAGCCCTGAGGTAAAAGTTCATGGAAATCCCCATTGCAGAAGAACTCGCCAAAAAACAAAAATCAATAAGTGTAGCCGAATTTTTCGAGAAGAACAGGCAGATCCTGGGTTTTGATTCAGCGCCCCGAAGTCTCATAACAACTGTAAAAGAAGCCGTGGATAACTCCCTGGATGCCTGTGAGGAAGCCGGGATCCTGCCGGATATCCTTGTTCAGGTTGAGAGAACAGGCCAGGATTATGTAACCGTTATCATTGAAGACAACGGGCCGGGGATCGTAAGAGAACAGATCCCCAAAGTCTTTGCAAAGCTGCTCTACGGTTCAAGGTTCCATGCCCTCAAGCAGAGCAGGGGGCAGCAGGGAATAGGAATTTCGGCAGCTGTACTTTATGCTCAGATGACGGCAGGCAGGCACACAAAAATCCTCTCCAAGACCGGCTCAAACGTTCCTGCTCACTATTACGAGCTCATGATCAATACCGGCACCAATGAGCCTGATATCCTGGTCGATGAGGTCAGGGACTGGTTCCGCCCTCACGGGACCCAGATCGAACTGGAGATGAAAGCTGCCTATGTAAAAGGGAGGAGGCAGTCTATTTACGAATACCTTAAGGCCACTGCAATTGTAAACCCCCATGCAAGGGTTACTCTTATCGACCCTGACGGCAACGAGGAGGTCTTTGAAAGGGCTACGGATAAAATTCCTGATCCCGCAGAAGAAATCCTGCCCCATCCCGAAGGGATTGAACTGGGAACGCTTATGAAAATGCTCCACTACACGGAGCGCCAGAAGCTTGCTCCCTTCCTCCGCTACTCTTTTTGTAAGATCGGGCTGCTCACTGCCGAGGAAATCTGCAAGGCGGCGGGGCTTGATCCCGAAATAGATCCCCATGCCCTGGGGCGCCATGAGGCAAGAAAACTGATCGAGGCTTTCCAGAAGGTAAAGATCATGTCCCCGCCTACGGACTGCCTTTCCCCGATCGGGGAAGAGCTGATCTATAGGGGGCTTGAGAAAGAGACAAACGTGGACTTCATTGCCACAAGCACGCGAAAACCGGCCGTATATTCCGGGAACCCCTTTGTAGTGGAAGTGGGGCTTGCATACGGGGGCAATCTCCCGAAAGAAGAAAAGATCAGTATCATGCGTTTTGCAAATCGTGTGCCTCTGCTTTACCAGCAGGGAGGATGCGTGACCACCCATGCCGTAGAGGACATAAAATGGAAGCAGTACGGCTTAAACCAGCCCGGAGGAGGGGTTCCTACAGGGCCTGTTCTCCTCCTGATCCACGTCGCATCCATTAACGTGCCCTTTACATCCGAATCAAAAGATGCGATTGCCGATATTCCCGTAATTAAAGATGAAGTGGACCTTGCAGTCAAAGAAGTTGCAAGAAAACTCAAGCATTACCTGAGCAAGCAGAGCAACCTCAAGAAGCGCAGGGAAAAAGAGATTATCATTACGAAAGTGCTGCCGAAAATGGCAGCAAAGGTTGCAAATATCCTGGACAAGGACGTCCCTGACATAAACCCTGTTGTTGCAAAGATCATGGGGAACCTGCTTGTGCACAGGAAGGTCAAAAACAATGGCGACGGGACTGCGGATGTGGCAATAAAGGTCAAGAATTTCGGGACCTCGGCGTATTCTTTCAGGGTGCACGAAATGCTCCCCTGCAAAATTGACGGGGCAAAACCTGAGCCAAAGGTTGTTACCATGGGCAACGATTACGATTACATCTGGGAGGTTTCGGCAGCTGCAGGCTCTTCCAAAGTACTCAGCTACAAAATAGGTTCTGCAACCGACGAAGAACTCCGAAAGCTTCCTCAGCTGATTGTGGAAGGGATTGAAGAAGAACTGGTTACCGGGGCAAAGGCTTTCAGGGGTGTTTGAAATGGCAGGAGACGTAAATAACGAAGCAAACAGCAAAAAAATGCAGGGAGATCTCCTGGCAAAGGAAAGGCTCCTTGAGCTTGCAGGAAAGATCTACAACCAGTTTGAAGAGGAGGTTATCCCGAGTGTCAGCCTCCCCAGCCGGACCAAGGCAAATATAGAATATTCCGATGAGAGTGATGTTTGGGTCTACGGGGGACGGGAAAGTGAGAGGAGCGCAAAGACCGTAAAAGGGGCGTTCCAGCTCCTGAAGACCACATATGCGACAGACTTCCTCATAAACGAACACCTTTCCCAGAACCGCGGTTCAACGCTTCGAGAACTTTATTACATCTCCGAAGGCTGGGACTATGCCAAATTCAAGGAACAGGCTGAAAGCGACCGCCTGATCGAAGACCTCGAACTCCTGACCAGCCTCCAGAGGGAGTATTTCCACATGCGCCCTGAAGAAGACGGGGCTACTATGTTCGGGCCTATTGAGATCTCGGAACTGACCAAACGGGGCACGCGGAATATCCACTGCCAGAAGGATGTGGGAGAAGGTGGGTACCAGATCCCCTTCAATGTGGAAAATATTGAGTTTAAGAATCACGACGCAAGCATGATTATTGCCATAGAAACCGGTGGTATGTATGCCCGTTTAATGGAAAACGGGTTTGATGAGGCTTATAATGCAATTCTTGTCCACCTGAAGGGCCAGCCTGCACGGTCAACCCGCAGAATAATCAAGCGTATGAACGAGGAGTTGGAGATTCCCGTAGCAGTCTTTACCGACGGTGACCCTTGGTCTTACAGGATCTATGCCTCGGTTGCCTACGGGGCTATAAAAAGCGCTCACCTCTCGGAATTCATGGCAACCCCCGCTGCCAAATTCCTTGGGCTTCAACCTTCGGATATTGTAGAATACGAACTTTCAACCGACAAGCTCACCGAGCAGGACATAAGTGCGCTTCGGAGCGAACTTTCCGACCCCCGCTTTGAATCCGAATACTGGAAAGAGCAGATCCAGCTCCAGCTCAATATCGGCAAGAAGGCCGAACAGCAGGCTTTCGCAGGAAAGGGTCTGGACTTCGTAACCGAGGTCTATCTTCCTAACCGGCTGAAAGAACTGGGCATGGTCTGAGAGTAATCGGGTGAACAAATTAGTACAAAGTAGTACCGGAAACTGAATAATACCTGAAAGATATCTGAGCTCGGATAAGAGAGAACCGACTATTCCTGTCGAATACTCCTGCCAGGATTATAAATGATTTGAAAAGACTGCTGGTAGTGAATGCTGGTAGTGGATAAAAGTTGAAGTCCGAATCCCATGCCTTAAACCCACGCTAGCAGAATTACAGCAAGCTGTTCTAAAAATGGTAGCTGATTACAGCAGTCCGGAGTTAATCGGTTGATATTTTTAACATGGAGCCTCAGTGATCTTTCAGTTTGTTTTGTCCTGGGCTTTGTGCCGGCTGGAATCGGTGTTTGCTTCCGGAAATTAAAGTCCAATCCGAGCGACGTCCGTAAGTTTGAGGCTCAAAGTATCAACTGTCTCCTGGTGGAAAGCTCCCGATTTGCAGAATGGTACGGGATGAAAATTTATGTTTCCCAGTTATGTTTTGCACATTTCAGTTATTTATGCATTCAATAGTTACCTTTAAGGATCACGATCTTTTTAATGCTTGATAATTTCAGGCACAAAGAACTATGTCTCAGTAATGCTTCTCAAACTTCTAAAATGCCGCGAGTCACTCTCTGATTGCCCTGAGGTAAGCAAATTTTTCTCTGTGAGACAGCAAATATTTATTTCAACCAAGAACATCTTAATAAATTGCTCTGAAAAGGGCATTTTCGGGTACAAAATTATGCTAAAAATTACCTTTTTCGAGAGATTCTGGGCAGAAAAATCAGGCTAAATATGCTGTAGATCTAAAGGCTTAAAATGTATGAACGCATATTGAATCTGGCTTACCGTAGAAACATAAAAATTATATATAAAAATTTTCTAATAAAAAGCAAAATTTCAGAGAATTGATACGACTTCTAAAGTTCGATTTCGAACCGAGTTTCCCTTCGAATTTTAAAAAATGTATAATATGTTATGAGATTTAAAATAAATAACTTTATCAGATTTTTATGGAGAATAAACCACGATGAGTGATGAACAGGTTTATGACGCTTCACATATCCAGGTACTCGAGGGCCTTGAAGCTGTCCGAAAACGCCCGAGCATGTATATAGGGAGCACAGATGGCCGCGGGCTCCACCACTTAGTCTACGAGGTTGTAGACAACAGTATTGATGAAGCTCTTGCAGGCTTCTGTACAAGGGTCGATGTCACGATCAATCCCGATGGAAGCGTGACGGTAATTGACAATGGGAGGGGTATCCCTATCGACCCCCATCCGGTGCACAAAAAATCAGCCCTTGAGGTCGTGATGACGATTCTGCACGCGGGAGGAAAATTCGACAAGGATACCTACAAGGTCTCCGGAGGACTGCATGGGGTAGGTGTCTCGGTAGTAAATGCCCTTTCGGAATGGACTGAAGTAGAAGTAAGCAGAGATGGAAAAAAGTACTCCCAGCGTTACATTCGCGGAAAGCCGGAGTCAGATGTTCGGGAAATAGGAACTTCGGACCTTGCAGGCACAAAAACCACTTTCAAACCCGATGCAAGAATTTTTGAAACCACGGATTTCCAGTACGATATTCTCTCAAACAGGCTTAGAGAGCTGGCTTTCCTTAACAGGGGCCTCACAATCAGCCTGAATGACTTAAGAAGCCCCGACGGGCAGGCTGACACTTTCACTTATAGCGGCGGAATTGTCGAATTCGTGGAGTACCTGAACAAGAAAAAGCAGCCCCTTCACGATAAGCCGATTTATTTCGAACGGCAAAGAGATGACATGGTTGTAGAAATTGCAATGCAGTACACGAACAGCTATACTGAAAACGTGTACTCTTTTGCAAACAACATCAATACCCATGAGGGCGGGACCCATATAATAGGTTTCAAGAGTGCCCTTACAAGGGTTGCAAATGATTACATAAAAGCCAACAAGCTCTCCAAAGAAGACACAAAGCTGACCGGAGACGATGTAAGGGAAGGGCTGACTGCAATCATCAGTGTCAAGCTTATGGAACCTCAGTTTGAGGGGCAGACCAAGACAAGGCTCGGAAACAGTGATGTCAAGGGAATAGTTGACTCCCTTGTAACGGACGGGCTTGCGGAATACTTTGAGGAAAACCCGAAGGTCGCAAACGTTATCCTTGAAAAAGCCCTCCTCGCCCAGAGAGCCCGGGAGGCTGCAAAAAAGGCAAGGGAACTTACCCGCCGAAAGAGCGCGCTCGAGGTCAGCACCCTGCCCGGAAAACTTGCAGATTGCTCGGAAAAAGACCCTTCAGTCTGCGAGATTTACATCGTAGAAGGTAATTCGGCAGGAGGTTCGGCAAAACAGGGCAGGGACAGGGGTTTTCAGGCAATATTACCCCTCAGGGGCAAGATCTTGAATGTGGAGAAATCCAGACTTGCGAAGATCCTGAAAAACAACGAGGTCGTCTCTCTTATTACTGCCCTCGGGACCGGAGTCAGTGAGGACTTCACTCTGGAAAGTGCTCGCTATCATAAAGTCATCCTCATGACTGATGCTGATGTGGATGGAGCGCACATCAGGACTCTTCTTCTTACTCTGTTCTTCCGCTATATGAGGCCCCTGATCGACGCCGGATACGTATATATCGCCCAGCCTCCGCTCTACCGCATAAAGAAAGGCAAATCTGAGTACTATATACACTCGGACAGGGAACTTGAAGTAAAGAAAAAAGAACTCGGGGAAAAAGGACTTGCCATCCAACGCTACAAAGGTCTTGGAGAAATGAACCCGGAGCAGCTCTGGGAAACCACCATGAACCCTGAGAGCCGCACACTTTTGCAGGTTACTCTGGAAGATGCGATCCGCGCTGACGAAATCTTCCGCGTCCTGATGGGAGATGAGGTCGAGCCTCGCAGAAACTTCATTGAAACTCACGCAAAAGAGGTCGTGGATCTGGACATCTGAGGTGGCTGAAAATGGCAAAATACAAAGAAGAAAAAGAATCAGAAGTTGAAATAAAAAAATCTTATCAGGCTACCCTTATTCGCGAAGAGCCCGGCAAGAAAATCGAATTGGCGTTATCCGATCCTTCTTCGGATGAACCTGGAGACGAAGGGTCTGAACCCGATGATAATGGAGTTACAGCTATTCTTATTGACGATGAAATGAAGCGCTCTTACATTAATTATGCAATGAGCGTCATCGTCGGAAGGGCACTTCCCGATGCAAGAGACGGCTTAAAGCCGGTCCACCGCAGGATCCTTTTTTCAATGAAGGAATCCGGGATTACTCACGACAAACCCTATAAGAAGTCAGCCCGTGTGGTGGGTGACGTGCTTGGTAAATACCACCCTCACGGAGACGCTGCTGTCTATGACAGTATCGTGAGGATGGTGCAGGACTTCTCACTTCGCTATCCTCTGATCGATGGGCAGGGAAACTTCGGGTCCATTGATGGGGACGAGGCTGCAGCCATGCGATATACCGAAGTCCGCATGGATAGGATTGCAGAGGAGATGCTAGCTGACATTGAAAAGGAGACCGTTCCGTTCAGGCCTAACTATGACGGGTCCCTCGAAGAACCGGAAGTCCTTCCTGCAAAGCTCCCGAATCTCCTTATCAACGGGTCAACCGGAATTGCCGTAGGAATGGCAACGAACATGGCGCCCCACAATATAAGTGAGGTCATTGACGGGACCCTTATGCTTATTGAAAACCCGGAAACCACGATTTCGGGACTGATGAACGTGGTAAAGGGGCCGGACTTTCCCACAGGAGCTCATATCCTGGGGACAGCAGGCATAAGGTCTGCATACATGACAGGCAGAGGGCCTGTAAAGATAAGGGCGGTTACCGAAATCCAGGAGCTTAAAAAAGATAGGCAGCAGATTGTAGTTACCGAACTTCCCTACCAGGTGAACAAGGCCAGAATGATTGAAAACATCGCCCAGCTTGTCAGGGAAAAGGTAATTGTCGGAATTTCCGATCTGCGGGACGAATCCGACAGGGATGGAATAAGGGTCGTAATCGAGCTTTCAAAGGGCACAAACGCCAGGGTTATCTTAAACCAGCTTTACAAGCACACCCAGATGGAAACTACTTTCGGGGTTATCAACCTTGCCCTTGTGGACGGAAAGCCCAAGGAGCTGAACCTGAAACAGCTTCTGGAGATCTACCTTGAGTACCGGATGGAAATAATCCAGAAGCGGACGCTCTACGACCTGAAGAAGGGCGAAGAAAGAGCCCACATTCTTGAAGGGTTGAGGATTTCCCTTGATAACATAGACGCAGTGGTTGCCCTTATCAAGGGTTCTGCAAACGCTGACGAAGCTAAGCAGGGCCTGGTGGATAATTTTTCCCTTGACGAAGTGCAGGCAAAGGCTATTCTGGACATGCGCCTGCAGCGCCTTACCGGGCTTGAGACCCGGAAAATCCTTGAGGAACTGGAAAGCCTCATAAAATTGATCGCCGAACTCAAAAAGATCCTTGAAAGCGATGAACTCAAGTACGAGATTATCAGGGCCGAACTCCTTGAACTCAAGAATAAGTACGGAGATGCCCGCAGGACAAAGATCATACATTACACGGAAGAAGTGACCGATGAAGACCTGATCCCGGAAGAAGACGTTGTGGTCACGATTACAAACAGCGGTTACATAAAACGTCTTCCTCTTGACACCTATTCCATGCAACGCCGCGGAGGCAGAGGTATTATTGGCATGGAAATGAAGGAGGAAGACTTTGTGGAAAACCTCTTCATTTCCTCAACTCACAACTATATCCTCTTCTTTACAAACAGGGGAAGGCTCTACTGGCAGAAGGTCTATGAAATCCCCGAAGGCTCCCGCCAGTCGAGAGGCAAAGCCATAGTAAACCTGCTTGAGCTGCGGGAAGGTGAAATGGTCAATGCAATGATCCCTGTAAAAGAGTTTGCCGAAGACAGATACCTTCTTATGGCAACAAGGGCAGGGACGATCAAAAAGACCCCACTATCCGAGTTCCGGAACCCGAGGAAAGCCGGCATAATCGCAGTCAGCCTGGATGAAGGCGACGAGCTTGTCAAAGTTCTCCTTACTGACGGAAAACAGGAAATTGTGATGGTCTCAAAGAAAGGCAAATCCATCCGTTTCTCCGAAGGAGACGTCCGCCCTATGGGGAGAACCGCAAGAGGTGTCCGCGGCATGACTCTTGACGGTCCCGGCGACGAAGTGGTCAGCCTTGACCTGGTCGATGAGACTACAACCCTCCTTACTGTGACTGAAAACGGCTTCGGTAAAAGGACAGAATATTCCCAGTACCCGGCCCACCGCCGCGGCGGAAAAGGTGTGATTACAATTGTCACAAATCTCAGGAACGGCTCAGTCTCCAATGTAAAATCCGTAGCTGAAGACGACGAACTCATGTTCACAAGCGCAGAAGGCATAATCATCCGCATCCCGGCAAAAGATATCTCAATCCAGGGAAGAAACACACAGGGCGTAAGGATCATGAACATGAAATCCGGAGACAAGGTCGTCGGGATGGCCCGTATCAAAGCAGAAGATGAGGGTCAAAAACAGCTGAGACTCACGGACCTCAAAGCCGGAAAAGCAGAAAGTGAAAAATCTGAATTCGAGGCCGGCAAAGAAGAATGAATGATGAGAGAGATAAATAATAGAAATGAGTGAAGGAAAAGCTCCTTCACTCGAACTTCCTGCCGGAATGACCTATTGGGGATGGATATCCGGCATCTGGATCCCAGTCTGGAAGGGAGGCGGAAGGTATTATTCTTCCAATTACTTCTGTGTAATGGGGCTAGTTACGATCAAATCCGATAAAACGACAAGTTTGTCATCGCTTACGATTCTCTCCGCAAGCTACCCCTACACCCAGTTTTCCTGTTTACATACTCATTTTTTTGAGACAGGTTTCCCGATCTCAACAAAAATGAGTATACCAGATATATTACTCATAATTATATAAGTTGCGTGGAATATATTATACGTAATTCTGATCATTTGAGTTAGATTTTTACCTGTATTCAGTAAATTCTTCTGCTAATGCTTTTTCAGTAACTAAACCCTGTGACTTACTTTTTGAAATTATATAAGCTTTCGCTGGAATTTTACTTATATATATAAATAACGGTGAAATAGAAATGTAAAGCTTAAAAATGGAATCTGACTTTTGACCGTGTTTTGTAGTATCAGGTCCGTTAGTATTAATCATGTATAAGGACAATAACTGTAATTATGGTATCAAGACGACTTCAGGATTCTGCAAATCGTTTATTTGGCAAAGCAGCCACTTTCATTGAGAATGGAGAGTATGACAGGGCTCTTGAGAGCTTGAAAGATGTCGATAAAATAATGAAAAAAGAAAAAGACCCTGAAATTTCTTTCCATACCTTATTTTTGAAGGGATACGCAATAAGTAAGGCTAGAGATCCTGAGGAAGCTCTGGAATTTTATGGGGAAGCCCTAAAAATCATCGAGCCGCTTTTTTCGGAAGAGCCGGGGAAAAAGAACTATCAAAAATTCATAAGCAATACGATTGAAGAGATAGGGAGTTCATTTGACGAGCTTATTGATGAGGAAAGAGCTAAAGAGCTGCTGAGACCGATGAAAAAGCAGTTTGAGAAAGTGGTCCGGGCATTTGAAGAACTGGTAAAATCAGACCCTGAAAATCAGGAATATCTTTCCGGCTTCCTGGAGATTATTGGAAGTATGGGGTTGTGTTATCAAGTCGGGGAGTTGATGGACGAGACGGTGAAGCTCTTTGACAAAAAAATAGACATCTACGAAAAACTCTTCGAGCTTGGGTCTGGAGAGACGGATTTTCTCGGCGATTTTGATGAGGACATCGAACTTTACGGGTATTTTTTCCGGAATTACGGACACCTGAAGGAAGCCGAAGAAAATTACCTCAGAGCAGCAGGAATTTACAGGAAAATGATTGAGAGAGACCCTGAAAACAGCATGGCCGAATATTACCTGAGCTATACTTACAGCTACCTTGGGAGCCTGTATTCCGATATGGAAACTTTGGAAAAGGCAGAACGGTATTACGAGGAAGCTGTGGAATTGATGGATAAAGGCTATAAAGAATTTCCCGAGGACTATGCGTATGCAGTTTCTTTAGCCAATATTCATGAAAGCTATGGCATTGCGTTTTCCAATAGAGAAGATCTTGAAAAGTCAATCGCGAATTACACAAAAGCCAGGGAAATTTACCGGGACCTGATAATAAACCACCCTTCAGAATTTGCACACAACAAAAAAATTGCAATGTATCTGGATGACCTGGGGGACCGTTTTTCAAAAATAGGGGAATTCGAGGCTGCAGAACTCTGCTACAAAGACAAACTGGATGTTTTCCGGAACCTGCATGATGAAGATCCCGAAGACCTGAATCCCATAATTGAAATTTCCGATACATATGAAGAACTCGGAGACCTCTTTGCAGAACACGGGGAAACTGAAAAAGCAAAGGATTACTACGAAAAAGAAATCGAAATCTACGAAAGCCTTCTGGAAACAGAGCCCGATGCCCTGGACTATAAAACATATAAGGCTGAGGTACAGGCTGCTATAGGAAAACTCTATCTTGATGAAAAACCCGAAAAAGCACGGAAATATTTTGAGGATGCTCTGTCAGTGCTTGAAAACAATTTCGGGCTGGAAGCGGAAATGGATATACATTATTCAGTGCTCAAAAAGGTACTCAACAACTTTATTCAATTATTCAAAAATCAGGAAGAGCATGAAAAGGCATCCGAGATGTACAGCAAATTACTTGCAGTCCAGCAGCGTATGCTTGACCTGAACCCCGAAGAAAGGGAATATAAAGAAGACCTCGCGGTCACATACACTAACCTTGCACTCCTTCATTCCGAAAGAGGGGATATTGAGCAGGAAGCCCGTTATCACAGGCTGGCTCTCGACATTCATGAAAAAATATTGGAAGAATCCTCTGACTATCCGTTATTCCTGCAAAGGTTTGTCACCGGCATTTATCTCCTCGGATCAAGAATTAAGCTCGATGAAGAATCCCGGGGAAAAGAAAACGGCATTGTCAAGGAATACCTTGAGCTCGCTAAAAAAGCAGAGAATAAACTTTATGCTGTCAAACCGGAAATAATGGAAGATAAGGAACTGATTGCCGAAATCGCTGAAAAGATGGGTATTTCTTTCAGAGAGAACGAAATGTATGAGGAGGCGATTGAAGAATTCAAACGTTCCCTTGCAATCCGCGAAAAATTGCACGAAAAAAACCCCGAAAATCTGAATTATTTAACTGTTCTTGAAGGCACATTCCACCAGATGGGAATCACATTCTTAGCCCAAACGGATCTGGAAAAAGCAAAGGAAGCCCTCGAAAAAGCAATGAACCTCAATGCAAAACTGCTTGAAACCGATCCCGAGGACTTTAATTACCTTGCCCGTTCTTCCATGATATTTGAAACATATTCAAGTGTACTTGAGAATATGGGCAAATCCGAAGAAGCTGCGAAATACCTTGCAAAAGCCGAGGCGATTAATGCAAAACTGGGATATAGTAATGAATGACCCGAATGACCCTGCATAATCACGTTTTTTCGCACATGCACACGTAAATTTTTGCATGAATTTCGTAATTAAGGCCGATTTGACAGGCACACTTAGATAGCCTCTCCGATTCGAGATCTCAAGATCTATTTCTTCTAAAAATCAATCAGCTTCCGCTGAGTAACAAATTGCATGAAAATTTCCGGCGGCAGGCTTTCAATCCGGAGGGGAGCCAGGAGGGAAACTTATTTTTGCAGGGTCTCTTTTTTTGAATCGATTTTTGAACAGGTCGGGTGCCGGTTTGTTTTACAGGATTTTCTGAATTCAGGGCCGTTTTGAGTTTTGATTCTTCTTAAATACAGGGTAACCATACACCTGCGGAGCAAAACGCTTGTTTAGCCAACCTCACTTGGATAGCCCCCATTCGAGAAGTTTCAAGAGACACTAAACAAACTTTTCATTCGAGGAACCATTTCCATACCGGTTTCACGACTATTTCTCTCCCTCCTGCATCCAATGTGCCTTCCTCTTCAAGCGTCAGGATAAGCCCGCTGTCAAGTTTATAAGCTTCCATTGCCTCTTTTAATCCTTCAATTTCCCTCTTCTTTGTTTCAGGATTGTTAAGGTTCACTGAAACCTGAATTGCCTCGCTAACCCGCAGTCCTTCCCTCAGCACAAAATCGCATTCCTTTTTTTCGGAATGGTAGTACGGTTCTTTTTCTCTTCTCAACAGTTCGACAAAGACCAGGTTCTCAAGCCTCTGTCCTTTGTTTTCGGAAAAATTGAACACCACCGTCTTCAGAAAACTGTTGTCAACGGTATATATCTTTGAAGACGACACCTTCTGCTTTTTCAGTGAGTAGTCAAACCTGGGAACCTGGTAGAGCAAAAACACATTCCGGAAGTAATCAATATAGTTTTTGATCGTGCTTAAACTCTTTATCCCGGTTATGTTTCTCAATGTGGGGTAAGAATGCGCCCTCCCCACGTTAGAAAGCAGGAACAGGGCAAGGTCCTTAAGAACTTTTCCCTCCTTTATATTGTAGCGGACCAGAACGTCTTTGGTCAGGATATCCTCAAAATATCCTCTGGAAAGTTCAAGGTCCCCGCTTTTCAGGACAAGCGGAAAGCCTCCGCTTTCGAAGTATTCCAGAAAATAACTGAATATCTCAGCTTTCCCGGAGCTGGTAAGAAGTCCGGCTTCAATTTCTTCTCCTGTAATCTCGATTCCCTTCAGGCGCAGGAACTCCTTAAAGGAGAAAGGAAAAAGCCTGAGCACTTTGTTTCTTCCGGTCAAAAATGTAGATATTTCCGAACTGAGGAGCTGGGAATTCGAGCCTGTGGCAAATACCTTTTTGCTTTCCTTGTAAAGGTTGTTAAACCATCTTTCCCAGAGCGGCACGTTCTGTATCTCATCTAAAAAATAATACACTTGCCCTGTTTCGCTTTTGTCAAGTTCCTCCCTGTAAAGCTCAGTTACGAGGTCCTGCAAATCCTGAAAATTCTTAACTTCGAAGTTTGCAAGCCGGATGTCATCAAAGTCCACATAAAACTTAACCCCCTCAAGCTGCCCGGCTATCAACTTCAAAAGTGAACTCTTCCCACATCGCCTGATCCCCGAGATGATAACGATTTCATTTCCCCTGAGGTATCTCTCAAGGTCGAGAATGGCAATGAAATCTTTAAAAATGAAATATGACTTCTTATCGCCCGTCAATTATTGCAAGATTTTCGTAATCCAGACCGGTTTGAGCTTCGATGTTTCTTAAAAACAGGGCGGCCATACGCCTGCAGAGCAGGCGGTGAAGTGCGAAAAAGACAAAAACAAAAGATTTTAAATCTAAAACCAGTTTAAGCTGAATAAATTAGTCAGCTTCTTTTGCCACTGCAGTGGTATTTACCATTATTCCTGATCAAGTAGCTTTAAACTGATTGCTATCTGGAATAAAATCGAATACCTAAATCTCACCCAAAATAATTCTCCCCTAATTTCTCTTCCTCCTCTTCCCCCTGTACGCTTGCATACGCCTCATACTCCCCGCTCTCCGTATCAAAAACGAACCTGTAAACCGTATCAAAATACGCCCACATTTCAACATACGGGTTTCTCGCATCACTCAGCAAGACAGTTACCGAACCGTTTTCTTCCGAGACGCTGTAGACAGGATAATCGATTTCCTGAGGGACGGCTGTGCTGTAGAGTTTTTCGGCTCTTTCGGCGTAGGCAGCAGCATCGGGGACGTCGCCGGTCACGTTTATTTTTTCGATATAATCGCTTCTTTCGATCCCTGCCCAGTAGCTGACTTCCAGAATCTTGTAGTGGGTGGCGTTATAGGAATATGCGGTAAGGAACTTTCCGGGTGAGGAAGGGTAAGTTTCCTGGTAGCTGATTTTTGCCCCCTCGGTGTCGGAAATATGTTTCACGAGAAATATTTTTGCAACCGGCAGGACTGTGATCCAGACCAGGAGCACGACCAGAAGCGTTGTATAGAATTTGCTCCGGTTTTCGGTGACAAAGGTACAGAAGTTGTTGAACCTCCCGTTCCATCTGCCATTTCTTTTCATATGTCCGACAAGTACGATAAAGACGGGCACCAGGGGAAGAAGGTTTGCCAGGGGGTCGAAAAAGTAGACGGCTCCCATGATTGATGTCTCGGTGCTGAACGGGTAGAGGGGGCGCATTTTCCAGCTGGTGGCATAATCAAGGTAGCTGTGGAGGAAAATAGCTGCAAACCCGGCGGCGGTGAACCTGCGGTCTTTTGTTATAAGCCAGATTAAAAGTGTAACCAGAGCAATGAAAAGGATGGAATGCATGAACTCCCTGTGGCCCAGCAGGTAAAAAAGCTGGTTTCGGGTTTCATGGCTTACGCTGTCGCTGACAAGGGCAAAGAGGATGTACGGGATGAAGTCCAGGTCAGGCAGAATTGCCAGAAATGCCAGAATTTCTCGTTTTCTTCCTTTATATCCGAGAGCCAGAGCGATCAGAAGGCCGACTCCGAGGTGGGAGAGTGTGTTTACCATTTATTTTATCCCTTTATTATGGGTGAACTTTCAAAATATATATCTTTAATTGATGCGAGGAAGCTTTGAAAAATTTGAAAGTTCCGTTTGAGAATGATCAAGCAGAAAGAGATATCAGGATGATGAAACTGCAGCAGAAAATATAAGGAACTTTTAGAAAACACAAGGAGTGCAAACTTTCTGCAGGATTAGAGCGTAGATTTCTACAATTAGAAAGAACGGGTTGCCCGTTTTAAAGGCTATTATAGCGACGCTTAAGGGAACGCCGTTTGTACCCTGAACAGTTACAGGAAAAGAAGAAAACAAAAAGACTAAACTCAGGGCAGGAGTTGAATTTTTACGCTACTGTCAATTACGGCTACATTTGCCTGAATTTCTGCTTCCTTGTTTTTTAGTTCTCCTTTGAAAACAGTTAATTTCTTTTCGGAACTCTCAAGTTCTTCTTCAAGCAGGCGGGTTCTAGCCAGTAGTTCTGCTTCCTTGTGTTCGAGTTCGGTAAGTTTTCCGGTATCTGAGCCTGCAAATTCGGCTTTTTTTGCTTCAAGTGCTTTCCGGGCTTCGATGTATTCTTTTTTCTTCTCTTCAAAGCCTGACATTGCGGCTTTGACTTGCGCAAGGGTTTTTTCTTTTTTCTGGGTCTGTATGTCAAGGGCAGGGTCTTCAAAGACCTTCTGGAGCTCCGGGAAGAAAGAAAGGTCAAGGTTAGCAGGGGCTTCAAGGCAGAGGTCAAGTTGCTGTTTTACATCTGGTTTTAATGTGTATCGACCGCTTTCATGGAGTTTTTTTATCTTTGAGAGGTTTCCCGAAAAGGGGAGGATAAGGGAGTTCAGACCTGTTTCGGCTTTTTTGAGCCGGCCACTGGCTGTGTCCAGCTCTTCCTGAAGGCGCTGAAGGTTTTGCCAGGCTTCTCCTTTCTTGAAATCTTCGAGAGCCTGATCGGTTTTGGCAATTTCATTTTTCATAGCCTGGATTTTCCGGGTTTTTGCTTCAAGTTCCAGATTTTCGGCCTTTATTGAAGCAGATAAGCGCTGAATTTCTTTTATGCCTGCAGAACTTGATTCAAGAGCGTCCATTTCTCTCTTGTGCCCCTGGATCGTTCCTTTGAGCTTATTAAGAATCTGGCCTGTCTCTCCAAGGCTTTCGGTAAGATCCTTTGATTCATGGGGAAAGACGGTTTTTGTGTACCGGAAACTCTGGCTCATGTGTTCAAGGCAGGTGTTCAGGTTCTGCACAGCTGTTTCTTGATATTCCTTAAGAGCCCTGAAATCCCTGCTCTCAAGAACTCCTAATTTGTCCAGAAATACTCCGACCTGTTTTGTCACATTTTCCCTGTTGCTCTTCGCTCGTTTTACAGCCCTTACGTCAAAATTTCCCTCAACTTTTGCTTCCTGGAGCCTTACACTGCTCTCTTTAAGCTCGGAAATAGCAGCTTCAAGCTCTTTGAATATGCCTGAGACATCCTTTTCTATATCGGAAGATATTTTTTGAGAACTCTCTTCCAGCCATGCGGGCAGTTCCTCAAAACCGACTTCACTGGGAGCGGTTTTCTCACCGGAGCTTTCCTGTTTTCCTAAGAGCTTTTTGATCCACTTCAATTTATAACTTCCTGAATTTGTTGAGGTGTATATCGGGCAAGTAAATCTACGGTAAATGGTCAGTAAAGAATTTTCGGTAAAGGGTTAGTGGCCAATAAATTTACAGATTAACAATCTTATTTTGAGTCTAACCCTTCAGTTTAACGCTTAAAAGCATTAATAATCTAATATGATAAATAATTTAGTAAAGTCAGTCCTTTGATGTGTTTTTCAAGGCATAGTTCCTTTAGTTCCCGTATATGTTAAAGTTTGTTCTATGTAACTCTCTTCCTGAGTGTGAAGGTTTTTCCTGAGTGAGAAGACATGTCAGAAAGCTATCTTCGATAAGTTACTTATAAAATCAATTAAACATATTTTGTGCTGAATTCAATTCTAATGGTATAACCCCGGGTTATCAATCCCGGCTAACATCATAAAATATGTCCTACTATCAGGATGAAAAGCTTTTTTGATTTTTTGTGTATCAGGGATAAAAATCGAGGGAGATTAAAAATGGATAACGTAATAAGCAATGGAATAATGGGACAGGTAATCCCGTATACTGACGTAACAGTATCAAGGCTGATTTTTGCAGTAATAATACTGATTGCAGGCTTTATTTCGGTGAAAATTCTTGTTTATATTTTCAGAAGAGGGATGCAGAAAACAAAACTACCTGAGCTTACGATTCAGTTTCTGGCAAATTTTCTGAGCATCCTCCTGTATGTGATAGTTTTCCTGATCTTTTTGAAGAGCCTGAATTTTGACGTGGATAGTTTTGTAGTGGGCCTATCTGCGATAATAGGCCTGGTACTGGGCCTCGGGATGCAGGATACCTTTACCAATATAACAGCCGGGATATGGGTTGCGGCAATCAGGCCTGTCGATACGGGAGAGGTGGTGACCGTAAACGGACAGACCGGAAAAATAAAATCCGTAAGTATTATGTCAACTGAACTCCTGACTCCCGACAACCAGCTTATAACAATTCCGAATAAACTCGTCTGGGGAAGTTCTATTGTTAATATGACGCGAATGCCTACAAGAAGGGTTTCTGTTGATGTGGGTATAAGCTACTCTTCGGATCTTGAAAAAGCTATCCGGTTCGCTCTTGAACTTACGAAAGGACATCCTCTTGTCCTGCCTGACCCCGAACCTGCGGTTGTCACTACCGAACTTGCCAGTTCTTCCGTAAACTTGCAGGTCAGGGCCTGGACTAACACAGATGATTTTTGGGGTGTAAAGAATGACCTGACGGCAGGGATCTTTGAAGCTTACAGAAGAGAAGGAATTGAAATCCCCTTCCCGCAGATGGACGTACATATGAAGGAAACGAAGGAATGAAGGAATAAAGGGAAACAAAAGAATGATCGGAATAAAGAAAGCAAAGAAATGAAGGAAAAAAGAGAAACAAAGGAATAAAGGAAAATCGCCTTAGAAACATGCCGTAGAAAAATGCCGCAGAAAAATGCTAAGGAAAGAATTCTGCGGAAAAACACAACTATACGAATTAATTATAGGGCAGGGCTGTTTCAGCAAAAATAAGACAGCACTGCCTCGTTAATATACAGTATCTATTTTGTCTGTTAAGCCCGTAATTATGTGTTAACTATCTGTCTATGTGTTAACTATCTATCTGTGATCTTTTTTATCCCTTAGCAGGTTACATGGAACATTGCAGAGACCCTGCCTTCAATTTCATTCCAGCGTTCAATTGCCCAGGGAGTAGGGAAAAGTTCGATCCCGCATTTCTTTCCCATGAAAAAGTCTTCAGCTTCTTCCGAAAGTTCCACAAAACCTGTCTGCCCTGTCCCTATGATGATTTTTTCAATTCCTTCCTCATAGATCTGTTCGGCTTCTTCAAGAGAGATTTTATGAGAAGTCCCATACTTTCCTTTTGAAAGCATTTTCTCTCGTTTTTCAACCCTGCCGTCAAGACGGATGAGAATATCGTATTCAAATGTCTCTCCTTCTACAGTAATCAAACCAAAACTTGTGGAATCAATCTTTGGTTTCATGGTTACCTCCTGGACTTTAATCTGAAAAAGAGATTTTATCTTTTACAATTGTTAGGCATGCTTCATATAAATAACAGGAAGTTTTCTCTGGATAATAATCTCTTACCAACACTATTGAAAAGAATATAGAAATACTTATTTATATTTATTATAACTTATTAATCATCGGAGAATATTAAAAACACAAGGATGGCCAGAGGTAAAAAACGATGGGATACCATTCTTTAGAAGATTTTATCCGAAGGACTGGAGAAAGAGCCCCGGGGCCGGAAACTTTTGAACTGGAAAGAGAGCAGCTGCTGAAGGTGCATCTCAATGGCGTGGTCTGGATCAGAATGGGATCTATGACGGCATACAGAGGGGATATAAGGTTTACTCGTGAAGATTCCCTCGAATACGGGCCTGGGAAACTCGTGAAAATATCTCTGGCAGGAGAAGGGTTCAGCTTTACAAAAGCAGAAGGAAGAGGAAAACTCTACCTTGCGGACAGGGGCAAGAAGGTTTCGCTTCTGAAGCTTGAAAACGACTCAATCTGCGTGAACTGTAACGACATCCTGGCTATTGAAGACCCCCTCAACTGGGATATCAGGATGATGAGAAAATTCTCAGGGGTGATGGATAACGAGATTTACAACGTGAAACTCGAAGGAACAGGCATAGTTGCCATCACCACCCACCAGGACCCTTTGACTTTCAGGGTAACTAAGGAATATCCGTTCTTCACTTCTCCGAATGCTACGGTTGCCTGGTCAGGGAACCTCGAGCCGGAGATAAAAACCGACATTTCCCTGAAAACTTTAATTGGAAAAAACAGTGGAGAATCCGTCCAGATGGTTTTCCGAGGGGAAGGCTTTGTAGTGATCCAGCCCTGTGAACCCTGTGAAGAGGTTTATCCCCAGAAGCAACCTGAAAATAAGGTTTCAAACGTATACATCAGCTAAATGTCAATATTTCAAAAGTAAACATTTAAATTAAACCAACTCTGGTCCTTTACTTCTGAAAGTAAAGAATGGCACGAAAAAATTGTGCCTTCATATACACCTTTATATACATTTTAAATCTCAGAAGCTTGAATCTCAGGAGCCAGTAGCTTGAGCTTCATTACCATAGCTTGCCGAAATTCTGGATTTTTCCTTTTTCTCGCACTCCATTCCTTCTTCCACAGCTTCCCTGATGATATATCCGGCTTTGTGCAGGATCGTATCTCCTATCTGAGGATCTTTATCCATGCTTCCGGTACAGGGGTAAGAGTGGTGGGAACCTGAAATGCTTTCTTTATATCCCGAAACGTCGGTCCAGCCGAGCTTTTTTGCGACAAACCAGGTTGAGCCACAGGGTGCATCTCTAAGGACGCCTGCGCCTATGAACATCTTTCCGTCAGGGCTCATTTCTATTCTGAGCACCGGTTTTCCGAAACCAAGGTCTACGAAAGCATCTATAGCTGGCTTTCCGGTCTTTTCCAGGGCACAGAAGGGTTTTGGGGCCTCAAATTCGACACCCATGGCTTCAAGTTCTTTTCTGAGCTGCTCAAGGACGCCGGCAGGAGTCTTCTTCGAGTCTTCAGCGGGGGCGATTACTGCTTTTGCCCCTGTTTTTTGTATGACTTCAGGAAGGGCTATGAGGAGGTCGGGATGGATCCCTATGGCAAGTATAAGGTCACATTCCGGAAGTTTCGGAGGCAGGAACTGGGCAGGCTCTTCGATAAACGCAGGCAGGTCTTCCGGGAATTCGTGGATCCCAACAAGCAGGTTTGCATAGGATTTCCTTACCTGACGGCAGTGGTTGCAGAGTTCACCGCATGACACGCAGAAAGTTGACGGATTTATCAAATTCTGGATAACTTTTTTTCCGAGTTCACCCGTATAAAGTACAAGGATTCTCATATTTTTGCTCCCCCTTTTTCAAGGATTCCAAAGTCATTATGCAAATCCATTTTCTTTGTCTTCAATGATTCTCCTACCAGTTTTTTCTCTCAAAATGTAAAAAATCCTGAACGCAGGTGACTTTCACATGTTATCTTCTTACATCTTCTTACTATACTTTATTATTATTTGTTTCAATCTATAAATAATGGGAGTTTCAGAATGGATATCAGTATCCACAACTATACTCCTTTACGGTTTTTGTGGTTAAGTACGGATTCTCCTGGCTAAGAGGCTTTTTTTCCAATGTATTGTTTCTCTTCATTGGGGGCCTCTTAGTAGATTACTTTTTATCTTGCTGGCTGGCCGGTTCAGACCCGGTGCGGCGCAGGGAGAGAGAACTGAAAGCTTCTACCTCTGCGTGCCGAAGCAAGTCAATAATTAATCCGATAAATCAAAACTGTGAAAGAGTGATATCTGCGGCAAAAAGGGAAAAGAAAGGAAAAGAAAGAAAAAGAAGAGGAAAAAGGAAGAAAAAGAAGAGGAAAAAGGAAGAAAAAACTGAGTTTCGGTTTTCTTTCATTCCCCTAGTTTTAAAGCGCCGTGCGGGCACATTTTGATACACATGCCGCACTGGATACATTTCTTTTCGTCCACGCATAAGCTCCAGGTCTCATCAAAGGAGTAAACATTCATCGGACAGACCGAGATACAGGCTCCGCATTCCACGCATTCTTCTTCGTCCCTGTGAATGGGGCGGTCCAGAATTGCAACTAATGCTCCCCTGGATTCGAGAGCTTTTTTAATTCGGGCGAACCTGGAATCCTTTACATCCGCAATCAGTTCGCCGTAAGTTGAGTCGATATTTGCGACCATGATATTAAGCAGGATTCCGGTTTCGACAATCGTCTCGGAGATGATGGGATTTTGAATCCTTTCCGTAGGGATGCAGATCTTTATTTTCATGCTCAGTACCTCCTTGCGAGAAGCTTGCTTATATTGTCGCTCGTGATTATTCCGAGTACTTTCCTCTGTGTATCGATTACAGGCATTGCCGAAACACCATAGCGGTCAAGCCTGCGAGCTGCAAGGTCCACGGGTTCGTTCGGGGCGCAGGTAAGGACTTTTTTCGTCATGACGCTTTCTACGGAATCAAATATGTTTTCGGCAACAGCTTTTGAGATGTCCCAGGCTGTCAGAATTCCAACCAGTTCCCCTGTATCCGAAACCACAGCAAGGTGGTTAAAGGAGTTCTCCCAGATCTTCTTTGCAGCGTCCTGAACCGTCTGGTCCTTTTTGATGGTAACAATAAAGTCGGCCATGACGTCTTTTACGAGAGGGACCGGTTGAGTTTGTTTCATAGATTTTGCCGAACCCTCGTGGGAAAGTCTTTCCACGGGAATGCTGACAAAGAATTTTCCGTGCTTAACCCATTCCTTTAGTTCATTTGCAATCTTTCTGGCGTTCTTGAAGCTTGAGAGGGATGAGGTAGGTGTGTTCTTCCCTTCAAGCTCCACTGAGCCTGATCTGAGTTCGGCATAGTTTACCTGCTTTATCACAGGCTTATCCCTGCTGCCGACGGCATAATCAAGAATGTCGGTAAAGATATCTTCGTCACGCACCGCAGTTGAGGCTGCGATTTTTTCATTCAGAATAGGTATGGGGATCCCGATTCCCATATAAAGGGTTGTCCCGTAGCCTGCAAAAGAAGCAGCCCTTATATAATCGGAGCTCATTTCTTTCAGGTTTCCTTTAAGCATAAGGGTCCCAAAACTGCTTGAGGGAGAGTGCTGGGTCCCATTGCCTATGATATAGCCCTGAGCCCCTCCCATGAAAATCCTTGTGCCCATCCCGATAGTTTCGTAGGTAGGGTCATTTGAGAGGGGAGAAAGCACTCCGGCTCCCGAGTAAGTTACGTTTCCGAAGTTGGGCAGCAGCTCTCCCATATAGGTGTTAAGAATCCTTTTTGAACTGTTTGTTGCAGCGGCATATTTCTGGTAAGCATTTCTGGGGTTGAGAAGGACTGCCTCGTTTAAGTCGTCAAGGGTGATTCTCGTATCAAGAACTTTTCTGGGGTAGCAGTCTGTCCCATATGATGTTGCATGCACGTCGATTTCTTTTCTTCTCAGCAGGTCTTCAATAACGTGCGCCCCACCATATTGTATTCCCCTTGTATCCGAGATCTGGGCAGCCCCGAGGTAAGCATCCACAGCAGCAAGTCCGCTATATGCCTCAACGTTGTTAAACCAGAGTTTCTGGATCTTTATCGGGGGTTCTGAATGTCCGAGATTAAGCATCAAACCTGAAGAGCACATGGCTCCGAACGTGCCTGTAGTGACCACATCAACCTCTCTTGCAGCACCTTCCACGCCAAGGCTTTCAACAATTCCGACCATTTCCTCGGCTGTGACTACATTGACGCTTCCATCTTCAATTTTTTTATTGATCTCATGAACCGATTTTTCAACCATGCGGTTTTCCTCTTATTATAAATTAATCTAAATGGTAATTTTTGTCAGAATTATAAATTACTTGTGTTAATCTCAAAGGTAACAGCTCTTCCGGAAAAGGTTAAAATTTCCTTTTTTCATCCTTTCTTTTAAGACTGCAGCTGTCAGCTTGCTAATTCTATACAATATAGTTATATTTTCGATAGATATATATTACTTACGGTAATTCAAAGTGTGTCTCTGCAAGGGCTATCCCCTGAAATAACAATAATCGTTCACATCATATACAGGTTGAATAATATGGAATCTTTGAAGGCAGGGGGAAGGGACTATTTTCAGTAAGTTTCTTATGCTTGCAGGATGTTACCCGAGACCAGGTGATTTGTTGACGCGTGTACTTGCTACCGGAACTTTTGACATACTCCATCCGGGACATGTTTATTTCCTGAGCCAGGCGCGAGCTCTTGGAGATGAGCTCTTCGTTATTATTGCCAGGGATTCCAATGTAACTCATAAGCCAAAACCTATAATTCCCGAGGAGCAGCGGCTTGAGATGGTAGATGCCCTCCGGACGGTAGACAAAGCCATTCTTGGTAGTGAAAAAGATATTTTCGAACCCCTGAAAGAGATTAGGCCGGATATCATCGCCCTGGGGTATGATCAGCATTTTGAAATTGAGCTTCTGGAAAAAGAACTTACTAAAAGAGGGCTCCCTGCAAAAGTAGTCAGGATTCCACTTTCAAAAGAGTGCCCCCTCTGCAGTACGGGGGCAATAATAAAAGAGGTCCTTAAACGGTATGGGTAAATTTACCCATACCGCCTTTAATAAAAACACTTTTCTGGCCTGTATTTTTCGTTCCTCTTTTTTAAAAAGTTCCCAGAATCGTGTTTCATGCAAATATCTTTTCAAGCCTTTCAAGCGCTTCCCGGATTCTGTCAATGGATGTTGCATAAGAAATCCTGATAAAGTCCTCGCCTGAAGCTCCGAATGCAATTCCCGGAGTCACTGCCACATGAGCTTCCTTCAGGAGCCTTTCAGCAACCTCGGTCCCGTTTCCATACTCGCTCACATTGGCAAAGGCATAGAAGGCTCCGTCCGGTTTCTTGCACTCAATCCCTATTTTGTTCAGCCCGTCGATAAGGATATCCCTGCGCATTTTAAAGCGGTCAACCATTGCTTTGACGCCGTCCTGGGGACCCTGCAGGGCTTCAAGTCCGCCGTATTGAACAAAGGTTGTGGCGCTGCTTACCGAGTGGGACTGGATCTTCTGCAGAAGTTTAAAGATCTCAGGGGGAGCGGTAAGGTATCCGAGTCTCCAGCCGGTCATTGCGTATGCCTTGGAAAAACCGTTTACAGTGATGGTTCTATCCTGCATTCCGTCAAAACTGCCGATACTGATATGTTCCCGGTCATAGATGATTTTCTCATATATTTCATCTGAGACTACCAGCATGTCGTGGTCAATTGCAAGATCGGCAATGCACTGGAGAGTCTTTTTCCCGAATACTCCGCCTGTCGGGTTGCCCGGGCTGTTTACAACAATGAGCTTTGTCTTGTCATTTATGTACTCGGCGAAATTATCCGGCAAAAAGCCTTTTTCAGGGACTGTAGGCACCCAGACCGTATCTGCTCCTGAAAAACGTATGCAGGCATCATATGTTACCCAGGCAGGGTCAAAGAGGAGAGCCTGATCCCCGTCGTCAAGGGCACCCATCATTATTTCGAAAATCGCCTGTTTTGCCCCTGGGGTGACCAGCACGTCTTTTTCGGTCACTTCAAGATAGTTTTCCGTCTTCAATTTTTCGGCAATAGCTGCCCTCAGCTCCGGAATGCCTGCAGAAGGAGCGTAATGGGTTTTTCCCTCGTACATAGCCTTTGCTGCAGCATCGCAGATGTTTTTAGGGGTATCGAAATCAGGTTCACCAAGGCTGAAATTGATTACGTCTGCACCCTCTTTTATCATTCTGGTTGCGATATTGGAGATCCGGATCGTTGCGGATTCTTCTACACGCTTGAGCCTTGCGGATGTCATAGGGATGGTCCTGGTTTGTTACATTTTTGCTAGCTTATCGAAGCGTCAAGGAACTTCACAGCCGCCGCACCAGCTTTACTGCAGCTTCCACTGCCCTTTTAGCATAGTCAACACGTTCATGAGCAGCCATCCTGGTCATGCCCGGACCCGGAATTCCGAGAGTTACCGGCTTGTTAAACTCAAGGGAAAGGTCCATGATTTTCCTTGCGGCATGCTGCATAACCACCTGATCATGGTCGGTCTCACCTTCGATTACCGACCCTATAGTCACCACTGCATCAATATCCTCCCTCTGGCAGAGCTTCTTGATTGCAAGGGGCATGTCAAAGACCCCGGGCACGAGAATGGTCTCTTTAACTGTTGCCCCCAGGAATTCTGCATGTTCTCTTCCAAGCAGCTCCATCTGGTAGGTCAGATCCCTGTTAAATTCAGCTACAACAAATCCTAGGCTGATAGTCATTTAGTAAGGTCTCCAGTCTTGTTTTTAACTTAAAGTCGCTTCACATTCTCAAAGGACCAGCGTCCTCAAAACCCTGCCTCTGGCCGGTACCGGCTTCCCTTACCAGTTTTTCCGGCTTGAAGAGCAGTTTTATCACGTTTAAAGCATGTTCCCGGGTCCTTCTGTCCATGAGAAGAGAAAGTTCTTTTTCGTCTTTTCCTTCATCCTCGTGGACAAAGACCTCTATAATATGAGTGTTGGTCATGAGCTGGGCCATTATAAGACCCTGAGAAGCTTCATGAGCGCACATTTTGTCTTTTTGCTGGGCACCGGGCATTCCAAGGGCCATTACGATATCGCAGCCTTCTTCTTCAATAAGCTTTTTGGCAGCTACAGGAAGGTCTTTTATCCCGGGCACTGTTACCCTTTTAATCTGTACGGATACGTTTTTCTGTATCTCGTCGATTGCTGCACGCCCCATATTATAGCGCGCAAACGTGGTATCTGCAATTCCTATTGTGGGCATGTGAATCCGATCGGAATTTAAATATCAATGTTCTCTGGTTTTCCTGAACTATTTATATACTTTGGTTTTGGAGGATTTTTTTATCCTCTTATACCCTGTCAATAACGCGCATTGCAGCTTCCGTACCTGCTCCTACGCAGTCAATGTAACCTCGCTTGCTCAGCACGATTTCCAGCTGCTGGATGGTGGAGAGGACATCTCTTGCAGTTACATTCCCCATGTTTCCGATCCTGAAAATCTTGCCCTTAAGGCGTTCCTGCCCTCCGGCTATAATTACACCCCGCTTCTTCATATCGTTTTTAATGTCTTCCCCATCAATCCCTGCAGGGGCTTTCATTGCAGTGACGGTGTTGGAGTACTTGCTATATTCGTTAAGCTGAGGGAACATCTCTATGTTCATTGCGCCGACCGCTACCCTTACCGCTTCGGAGAGAGACCTGTGCCTTTTGATCCTTGCTTCCATGCCTTCTTCCTTTACGATGTGAAGGGCTTCCTGCATGGCATAGAACAGAGGAATTGCAGGGGTGTATGGTGTTTCAGGTTTGGGTTTGTCTCCGCTCTTTTTATATGCTTTAAGGTCATTATAGTATGGCCTTTTCTTCATGGCGTTTATTGCCTCAAAGGCTTTTTCGCTTACGGAAACAGCTGACATCCCGGGTGGAGCTGCAATGCACTTCTGCGATCCCACGATTGCAATGTCAATGCCCCATTCATCGACTTTGACTTCATCTCCTCCGAGGGAGGTTACGCCGTCCATAATAAAAATAGCATCGTGCTTTTTTGCAAGTTTGCCGATTTCTACAGCAGGGTTAAGGATACCTGCAGAGGTTTCGTTGTGGACAAGGGTGATGGCTTTTGCCCCTTCTTCGAGCTTCTCCTTGACCATTTCAAGGTCAACTGGAAGTCCCCATTCAAACTCCAGGGGTACCACGTCAGCATAAATAGCTGCAAGGTCTTTGAAACGCTGTCCGAACTTCCCATTTTCTATGGCGATAACTTTGTCCCCACTTCCGGCCACAGACCCGACTGCGGCTTCCATCCCGGCAGTCCCGGAGCCGCTGAGTAAAAAGATGTCATTCTTTGTCTGAAACACGTCAGCAAGAATCTGCCTGCAATCGGTATAAATTCCTGCAAATTCAGCACTCCGGTGGTTAATCATCGGTTTTGACATCACCCTAAGGACTCTGGGTGTAACAGGTACGGGTCCAGGCATCATGAGAAGGGCATCTTCCATATCCATCTTATTGTTCTCCACATTTTTTCAAAGATTCAATCGCTTTTTAGTTTTGACTGTTAAGGAAATTTATGTAACCTCTATAATCTTCAGTCATGTAGTCCTGATAATCCAGGGTTATATTTTTACGAACACAGCGTACTATAAGGGCTACGCATCAGCTCACGCCGGATGTATTTTCGATCGCATTTGCCATGTTTCTTTGGTCATTTCAGACAGATTAAGCACCGAATTTAATTAAGGATTCAGGTTTAAATGAATCCTAGTATATAATTCATGTGCTTTCCATGTTCGATCTCAGATCCGAGATTAAGGAAAATGGCTCAAATTATTGTCCCTGAAGGAGTTTCATCACGTCATGTTTTGTTACAACGCCCACTACTGCTCCTTTTTCTACTACAAGTACGGCCGGGTTTCCTTCCAGGATGTGGGAAACTACTGAGATCGATATTCTTGGCGATACTGTCGGAAAAGATTCTCCCATTATTCCTGAAATTTTCAACTGAGATATTGATTTTTTCTTACTCTCACTCATCAGTTTCACGATCATATCTTCCGAAATACTTCCAACCGGAATGCCCCTGTCAAGAACGGGGATCTGTGAAAAACCATGAATATGCATAAGGTTTACCACTTCTTCTACCGAGTCTTCGGGGGAAACATGAAGAACAGGGGAATGCATCAGGTCTTTTATGATGATCTGCTGCTCCTTTTCAGCTTCCTCAAAAGCATCAAGGATTTTCCTGACTGTTGAAAGCCTGGGGTCTACGTCTCCAGATTCTATACGGGCTATAAGGGGCTGGCTTACACCTGCCCTTTTAGCCAGGTCGCTCTGGGTAAGCCCGAGTTCATTCCTTCTTTTTTTAAGATTTTCGGGTGTTGGAAGCTGCATATATATTACCGATAGTAATTATGGTATTTAATGTAATTGGTTAACATAATTTAAGGAGTTGTATATAAATGATTTTCGAAGTTGTTTGCCTTTTTTATGAAAAATCTTTAGAAGGAGGTTATCAATAAATAATTAAATTTTAAAATGTCCGGGTTTAAGAAAAAAAGTTAAAAACAGTTGTAAAAAATTAAACTTTTGTGATGAAAAAGAGAACTGAAAAAGGCATTTTAGACCTTAAAAACTGGGTTATCTCAGAGAAATGTGATGTTTTTGCATGTTAATCAACACTGTTTAATCCTTATAAAGAATATTGATGACAGATCAACATCTTAGAAACAGAAATTTTCCGGCACGCCTATACAAACCATACCCGTGAAATGAAAATTTTAATGTCCTCTCCAGGTGTTGGTGTCCAATATAATCAGAAATTTTGAACGAGGGTCCGGAGTGCGAAATCAGAGATAATTTCATACCAAATAAGAAATATTTATAAATTTTGACTCAGTTAGTAAGAATCAAAAAAATTAATTTCAGATTTCAGTTTGAAAAATAAGGTTCTTTGTTTTTCTCCGCTGAAATGTCTTAAGATTCCAGAAGGCGACCGAAAATGAGTGAAATTGACTGGGACTCTCCCGAGGGTGCTGAAAGGTATGACCGGAACTGCGATCACCAGTTCCAGAAAGGACAGATACTGGTAGAAATGATGGGAATAAAAAAAGGGGATTTCGTGCTCGATGTAGGCTGCGGGACCGGGCGGCAGGCTTTGAACGTCGCTGGAATTCTCGGACCGACTGGCCAGCTCACAGGAATCGATCCTTCCTCATATCGCATTAAGCTTGCTCGAAAAAAAGTTGTGGAAGGTTCCCCCGGAAATGTCCGTTTTCTGGTAGGGCAGGCCGAGGACCTCAGAGTCGTGCCGGACAACTCGATAAACCATGCGTATTTTTGCTCCTCATTCCACTGGGTTGACGACAAGAAAACCGCCCTTAAAGAAATATATCGGGTACTCCGTCCAGGGGGCAGGGTTGGCATGACAACACTTGATAGGGACAGCCCTAACACAATGAGGGCACTTGTAGATCCCATTCTTGCAAAATATAACATTGAAAAGCGCCACGAATGGCACAGGGGCATGAGAAAAGTAACCGCACCGGAACTCCACGATCTGCTTTCAGGCGCCGGCTTTACCGGTATCTCAATCGAACCAAAGGCTGTCCAGTTGAAGTATAATTCTCCGGAAGAGTTTTTGCAGCACCTGGAAGAGAAAGACAGTCCGGATGGAGTATTGAAAGACATTCCCGAAGAGATCAGAGAAAATATCAGACAGGAGATTACTGAAGGATTCAGAAAAGCCCAGACTCCGGAAGGCACTGGTTTTGGAAATATTACGCTTTTTGCAATTGCAACAAAAGCTAACTAAGGGATGTGGATGGATGTAAAATCAATAAAGGGATATTTTCAAGGTTTTCAGGTTTAGCAAAATCCATTTTTGCTCCCACTTTCAGGAAACAAGTGAATTGATATATAAATATATCATAATGAATAAAATTAAAACAAAATTTAACGTAAACGCCGGAAATGGCATTAAACACCTGAATGCCATAAGCCAGGCTTGAGCGAATCAGCAGGTTGATGAAGCTTATGATAAAATCGGGTGGTTCTTTTTATTATAAGGGAGAACGCTGTACTGTCGGGGCAGTCATCTTGCTCAAGGGCCTGCCTTACATCCTGACATTGACAGTTACCTAAAAATAAGTGCTCTTTTTTTGTGTAATTCGGTCAAATGAACATCACAAAACAGAGAGCCTTCCCTACAATTCCTAACAAGGATATATGTCTTCCTATTGGAGCAACACTGGCTGTTCAATACTTTTTTGAAAAGCTCAATTTTTCCGCCATTTTTGGTAAGTATAAAAGTAAAGGCCATGACATCAATAGTTTATTGATCGGATTGTTGAGCTATAAGCTCACTGAGAATTTCAGTATCAAGGAAGCAAGTAACTGGATGAATCAAGGCGAAGCTATTGGTATCACAGTGAACAAAGGAAATGTTCTTGACTTACAACACTTTCCTGATACATATAACCAGGTGAAGAGTAAACTTAAAAAAGGTTCTCTTATTGTTTTTGATAAGGGAGCTAATACCAAAGACAATATTGAGCTTATAGAAGGAGATGAGCTGAGGTATTCATATCGTTGATGAGATATGAGTTTGAGGAAGTAAAACACAGATCCACAAAATTCATCAAAAAAAGCCTGTCGAATTTGACACTTACAGTCAATTTCTTGAAAAATGGGGTCAAAAAGTATATTTTCGCTAATTTTGACAAGATCAATAGCCTGATTGTAGCAAGAATGGGTGAAATTTGGTAGAATTTATAATAACATTTTTTATATTGATATTATATATCAAACTCATTTGGCTTAAAATCAAGGAGATTATTCTCTGAGAATTAGTGGATACTATCGAAATTGTAGATACAATTTAATATTTTATACAGATTTCTATGTTAGTTATGAATTTTCATTTCTTCAAATGAGAGTGCATCTCAGAAAGGCGTTTTTTGTAACTTTGCACTGTTTTAGTTCTCGAAATTTGTCAAATTTAGGGTATATGAGCGATTAGCAGGGACAACTTATTATTAGAAGTTATTCAGTTATTATGCAGTCACTTTTATTCAGAAATAATAGAATCAGAAATAATAAAATCAGAAATAATAAAATCAGAAATAATAAAATCAGAAATAATAAAATCAGAAATAATAAAATCAGAAATAATAAAATCAGAAATAATAAAATCAGGGATAATAGAATTAAAGAGATGTGCCGGTCAGATATCAAAGTTAACCTTTAATACCGCGCAAGGTGGCAGATTTTTGATTTGTACGCCATCCGGAGTTCCTGTTAACTCCACTCTATCAAATTCATTTGAACCGCAGAGCACGTCCTGATTCGGGTGAGTGCCTGGTGTGATGTTGCAGTTCAGCACGGTTTTCTTACCGGCCGACACTACGATTGGAAGCCTTGCTGAGGCAGGATGGTCCTTTGGAAGGACTATTAATGGGGACCTGATTTCCCGAATCATGAAGAGAACGCATTTAAGCCCTTTCTCCGTTTTTTCATCAACCGAAAACGCAGAAGCAACAATAAGGTCGTGAGGTTCGAGTCCGAGTACGATCTCTTCATTTTCAGTTTCCAGAAAGTACTGCCCATACGGCCCTGCTTTCACAATAGCCACTATTCCTGCAGTGCCGCGCAGGAAAAGCATTTCACTTTCCATCAGTGATATTTCGTTGGTAGTATTCGATTTATTCATGCTACAGATAAGTATCTAAAAATCCTATTCTTTCAGCAGTTGATCGGTTTCTGCTACATCAGAATTCTGCTACATCAGGTTTCTGATACATTTGAAGACTGACAGGCAGGGCACTTTACATTTTTCCCGATACCTTTGAATTTATTCCCACAGTCCTTGCATACATACTCTTTAACCGGCAGTTTTCCTTCCATATTGAAATCAAACGGGTCTCCGACGCTGCACATTCTTATTACCTCATGGTTTTGTCAGGGCTTCCGTAATCATCTAGCCCACATGTTATTACTCATACTTATGCAATTAATAGCTTTCCATATATGGCTCCGGGAAATTTCGGACTGCAAAACGAATTCGGGAATGTCCGTTCCTGCTTAAAATTCGTCCTTGCTTCTGCTCTCCGGCAACTCATCAGTTTTTCGATCCTGGTCGATCTTCCTGACTTCAAGAACAAAAAATCAAAAAAGTTTTGGGGCTTTAAGCCCCGTATGTTGAAGTCCACTCCGGCTTTTCCGGCGGCTCTTCCTCCAGCATTTCTCTCCATTTTTCGTCGGTCAGGCGCTCGGACATTGGCTGTTTGAACTCGTAATGGCTCATAACCGGCCCAGCAGCCAGGAAGACCCTGCCGTCAGGAAGCTTGTAAGCTACGATTATCATATCCACATATCCTGTTCCTTCCTCAAGCACGAGTTCGGAATTGGGCTCGGTGTGGACATCTGCAACAAGGGTAGTTTTTCTGGTTTCTTCGTCAACACCCCCGAGCATTTCAAGCCGTTCACCAAATTCAAAGATGTAAAATTTGTCTTCTTCTGTCAGCTCCTCATTTTCAAGCTCCTTTTCGGAAATATCGATAAGCCTTTCCAGAATGCTTTCAAGGCTCTCAAACCTTCGTTTACTATCTTCATCAAGCGCATCCAGTTCTCCAAGCCCGTCTCCGGTCATCCGGGTAAGGGCCAGCAGCCTGTTATAAAATGCGGGCACAGGCTCAACATATCCTACGGTTCGATTTCCAAATATAGGAAGCTCTGTCGCTATTACATAGTTCTGTTTTGAATAGAGAATCGTATCATGCCTGAGCTCGGTCCAGGATGCCAGAGAGGTGGTTAGTTCCTTGTCCTGCCAGGCATCGGTCTGCATGAAGGTCGGGTAGCCTGAGCCGTAGTCTTTCAGGAGGGGCTGGAGAGAATAAAGCCAGGACCAGTAGAGGTTCCTGTTCCAGTCGGCTGTACTGAAGTTCGAAAACTCCGAGTCCAGTTCCCCGTATCTGAGACTGTAATTTTCGTAGCTTGAATCGTTCAGCTCGTCAAGCCAGTAAACAGCCCTTTCCGAACCCAGGAGAGCCATCGTATCAAGTCCACGCGGAAATCCCCGGTTGTTTCCGTAGGAGGAAGATATATAGGTAAAAGGCAAACCTTCCTGATTTCCTGTATATTCGTTAGTGTAAGGGCCGGTGAGCCTTGAGAACATATAAGAGTCCGGGATAAAGCGTTGCCCCATAAACCTGAAACCTTTCGTATCCTCAAGGAGTTCATCGGCCTGTTCAGCCGTTAGAATGAGTTCGTGGGTTCCGCTTCCTGTGCCTCCGTAGATCTCCGGGCTCCGATATCCTGCAAGCTCCACTTTCAGCTCTCTGATCGTTGTTGTGTTAAAATCCCTTGATTCGTTTCCGAACACCGTATCCATTGCTTCCATATATTCATAAGGACCGAGATCATCAGAAACACCGACATAAAAGGCAGTGATAGCGTAGAGCCTGTCCCATTTCTGAAGAAGGTCCGGATTGTCTTTGAGCCGGGAGCTGATCAGGCTTGCCTGGATGGTCTGGATGCGGGCTTCCTTTTCCGGGTCTTCGGCCTGGATCAATTTTCCTTTGAGGAGCATGCTCATCCTGCCATGCCACATAAAGGCCCTGAAGTAGTTTTGCAGCTTTTCGGAATGGGTATAATGCCCTCTCGGCACGTACTGGGAATAGTCTTCTTTATAGAAAAAAATCGGAGACAGAGCAAAGCCTTCATGGGCTTCTATCAGGGCAAGTTCGGCATCAACATCTTCTCTTACAAAAGCAGGAACCTCAAACTGATATTTTATCTGATTTTCATCTGGTCGGAGCAGGCTCAATGCAACCGCAAAGTAGGCTGTATTTCTTCTTGTGGCTTCCTTTTCTTCTCCTGATGCGCTGTTATATTCTTCAATCGAGCTGTTCAGCAGGGCTTCATCAAGCTCCCATAAAAGGTCAAATAATTCACTTTCCTCAACCTGGCTCATGCTGTCGTCAAACTGGACGTGGTAGAGGTGGAGAAGGGTATCCGAACTTATGAAAATCAGCTGCCCTTCCCTTCCAAGTATGTCATACATGGCGGTGATATCTTCTTCTTCTGGGTTGTAAGGGTTGGAAATCACCACAAAGCCGTTTTCTTTCAGCTTCTCAAGGGCTGCCTCATCTGTCAAAAACTTATCAGAAAAGTCTCCGTAGTTCGTAATTTCCGATTCCTTCAGGGGCAGGTTGTACTGGGGAGCTTTCAGCTCTATATCAAGAGCGTCAAGTCTGTAGTTTACTGCAAGAGAAGAGTTTCCAGCCTCAAGCCCGGAAAGATTTACTGCTTCGGTTTTCAAATAACCTGTCGAGGATTTTCCATTATTGTCTGTTTCTTCTGATGTTAAGTAACCTGTCGAAGAGCTTCCATTATTGTTTACTTCTTTTTCTTCTGTCCCACTCTCCCCACTTAACCCGGAACTTTGCTCCAGGCACCCCGCTGTGAAAATGGAGCCAAAAAGAATTAAAAATGTTAAATAAGCAATAGCAGTCCTGGTCAGACACTTCATCATTTCATCTCGCCTACTTTGGTTTGGTATTCAGGGATGTTTTTCCTGTTAGAGCAGTTGCCAGCAAAACCAGACAAATGACTAAAAATTTTCTTGATTATTTTCCGGAAAAAAGCACAAATTATGCAACAGGAGATACAACACTATTTTACTTATATTTGACTTTGACTGCGAATCATTTTGAAGTTATCTCGAAACTTTGAAAAGAAGTCGAATATCAGAGTTACTCAGTTTCCGGACCTTTTTCTTGTCGGGCCCAAAGATCAGAGAATTCCGATTCTGTATTGAAAATAAAAATTAAGAAATGTAGGCGGAAGTCCATTCCGGGGTTTCCGGCGGTTCTTCCTCCAGCATTTCCCTCCATTTTTCGTCGGTCAGGCGCTCGGACATGGGTTGTTTGAACTCGTAATAGCTGAAGACCGGACCTGCACCGATAAGGATCCTGTCGTCCGGAAGCTTGTATGCTACCACGACCATATCCACATATCCTGTTCCTTCTTCGAGTACATCTCCAGTATTCCCATCGGTATGGACATCAGCAACGATAGTGGTTTTCCTGGCTTTCTCATCAACATCGGCTATGACGCTTTCAAGCTGGTCCCCGAAATTCTTGATGAATTCGTAATCTTCTTCTGTCAGTTCTTCGTTTTCGAGTTCCTTTTCCGAGATTTCCTGGAGTCTGGAAAGTATATTTTCAAGGTTTGCAAGCCTTGCCTTTGATCTCGGGTCAAGCACATCCATTTCGTCCAGGCCCTGATTTGTCATCTTCGTTAAGGCAAGCAGTCTCGCGTAAAAGTCGGGGACCGGCTCTACATAACCTACTACCGTTTTTTCTTCCGGAAGGTCCATTGCGGACTCGAGTACTATATAACTTTGCTTTGTATACAGGATAGTGTCGTGTCTGAGTTCTGTCCACGAAGCCAGAGAGGTGCTCAGTTCCTTATCCTGCCAGGCATCGGTCTGCATGAAAGTCGGGTAACCTTCTCCATAGTCTTTCAGGAGGGGCTGGAGGGAATAAAGCCAGGACCAGTAGAGGTTCCTGTTCCAGTCGGCCGTGCTGAAATTCGAAAATTCCGTATCAAGTTCTCCGTATCGGACACTGTAATTTTCGTAGCTCGAATCGTTCAGCTCGTCGAGCCAGTAAACAGCTCTCTCCGAGCCCAGAAGAGCCATTGCATCGAGCCCGCGCGGGAAGCCGCGGATGGGTCTTCCGGCTCCTGATATTACCAGCGTAAACGGGACTTCAGCTTCTTTCGTATAGTCTCCCGTATATTCCCCTGTATAGGCTCCGACAAGGTTTGAGAACATGTAGGAGTCAGGGATAAAGCGCTGCCCCATAAAGCGGAAACCTGTGGTGTTTTCGAGGCATTCGTCAGCCTGCTCTGGCGTGAAGGGCGGCTGCAGGACACAGTTTCCTGTACCTCCGTAGATTTGCGGGCCCTGGTTTTCGGCAAGGACGGCCTTTAATTCCTCTACTGATGTCGCGTTAAACTCCCTTTCTTCGTTGCCAAAGACCCTGTCCATGGCTTCCATGTATTCGTAAGGGCCAAGGTCATCGGAAAAGCCCACATAAAAAGCCGTAACCCCGTAGATCCTGTCCCAGTTTTCAAGGAGCTCGGGCGAGTTTTCGAGCTGGGAAGAAATCAGGCTTGCCTGGATGGTCTGGATGCGGGCATCTTTAGCAGGGTCTTCTGACTGTATCAGGCTGTCCTTCAGGAGCATGCTCATTCTGCCGTGCCACATAAAGGCCCTGAAGTAGTTTTGCAGTTTCTCGGAGCGGGTATAGTGGCCTCTTGGCACGTACTGGGAATAGTCTTCTTCATAGAGAAAAATCGGAGAGAGAGCAAAGCCTTCATGGGCTTCTATCAGGGCAAGTTCGGCATCAGCATTTTCTTTTACAAATGAAGGGATCTCAAACTGGTATTTTTCAACCGAACCTGCAGGGAAGAGGGCCTCATCAACAAAGCCGTAAGGTTCATCTGCTACCTGCACCTGTTCGGGCTTCGGCTGTATCAGGCTCAAAGCAACTGCAAAATAGGCTACGTTTCTTCTTGCAGCTTCCTTTTCTTCTCCTGATGCACTGTTATATTCTTCAATCGAACTGTTCAGCAGGGCAAGATCGGTCTCCCAGAGAGTATCGTAAAACTCCTTTTCCTCGATCTGGCGCAGGGTCTCATCAAACTGGATGTGATAGAGGTGCAGGAGGGAATCCGTGGTGATAAAAACAGGAATTTCCTCATCCTTGAGGGTCACGTACATTGAAGTTATGTCCTCTTCCGAAGAGTCATAAGGGTTTTTTATTACCACAAAACCGTTCCTTTCCAGCATTTCAAGCGCCGATTCATTCAGAGGAATTTTTCCCGAAAAGGCTGCGTAGTTGGAGATTTTGTCCGTTTCCAGGGGCAACTCATAAGAAGGCGCTTTTAACTCGACATCGAGGGCTTCCTGGCTGTAATTTACCGGCAGGTAAGCCCCCTGCCCCAACATCCCTGAAAAAGTTACGGCTTCGGTTTTGAGTACATCTGCAGTGTAGCCTGGTGTGTTCTGTTCTGTCTCATTTCCGGAGCAGCCAGCAAAAAAAACAAAAAGCAGAAGTATCAGGTAGACTGATGCAAATTTAATTTTCGGATCCATTCTCTATACCTCGCAAAACCAGTAATAAATTAGTTGAACATTAATTAAGTATGTAGAATGTAAGAACGTAAATAAGTATGTTGTAAGGACGTAAATCAGGTATATAAGTATGCAAAAAATAAGTATGCAAAAAAGATTAACCCTTTCTTTCCCTGTCATTCTTGAGGGCTCAGGGGGTCAATTCTGAAAAGCAGGATCATAAATAGTGCAGCCACAGCTCCAGAACTCAAGATAAGTGGATCTCTTGTAATATTCAGAACTGTTCCTGTGATTAGTAATAAAGCCCCTATTAGCAGTAGAATTCGGAGTTTTCTATTCAAAAATTTTCTCCCCATCAGTTTCCCATTTTGGGATCTTGAATTTTCGAATTATTCTTTCAAGTTACTGAAATATGCCCTAATTCCCTATCATTAATTGTTTCTCTTTAGTTATTTATTTTTCCACAAAGCATTTAATTCTTTATTAAACTTCAAATCAATTTGAAGTTATATCCAGAGAAAAACAGTCTAATGATGATGGAAATGATAACATTCTCTATTTCTTGAAACTTCTCGGAAAGACCAGCCCAAGAAAATAAGAGTGAATATTTTTTGGTTCAGTGATAAAAAAGTTGAGAAATTTCAAGAGAATAAAGTTAACTATTTTCTGTCAGGTATTGAAAATAATCGACTATACTTCAGTTAAAATTTAACAAAGTATTGGTTGGTTAAAGCATACTATTTGAGGTATAATTACAGTAGTGAGCTTCGCTCAAGATGACTATTTATGGGAAGAAGTGAGCTGTGCTCAGGATGACTTTAACAATTGTCAGTTTCTTTACTTGGGCGAGCGATCTTTACTAAAAATGAAAGAAGAAACGAAAAAGAAGAAACGAAAAAATTCACATGACTTTTTTGAATTAAGGGCACAAATTATGAAAGTAATTAAAAATACTTTCATGCCAAAGCCAAAAGTCTCAATAATATTTTCTGCACCGGCCTTTTATAAAAATAACTGAAATTCCCGGAAGAGCGAGTTTTTCCAGAATAAGATCCGAAAGTCCTGAGCCGGAGGTCGTCTTTTTTTCCTCTGAATCCAGATCAAAAAAAGACACATCAGGCACTATTGCTTCGACTACTTTTTGCAGGTCAGGGACTTTCTGCCCGCCTGTCATGGCTGCGACTTCGTTCTGGAGCACGAGTACAAGCACTTCATCACCTTCGCTTGCAGCGTTTAAGAGTCCGAGGATGCCGGAATGCGCGAGGGCAAAGTCTCCTATTACGGCTATGCCTTTTTTCTCAAAGCCGCAGGCAACCGAGATTGCCGAACCCAGGGCAAAGCTTACATCAACTGCAGCAAGGGGTTCGGGAGCGCTCCGGACCGAACAGCCCATGTCTCCGGCAATTTGCACATCGGGTATGCGGAGAAAATGGTAAAGAGGAAGATAGGGACAGTCATCACAGATGGAAGCCCGGTCTTTTTTCCTGGCACCTGTCCGAATAGAATCCACAGGAATTGAAGGTGTTTCTTCTTCAATGTGCTCAAGGGCAAAAGAGATATCTTCTGGCGTTATTTGCCCGTAAGGGAGGTGCCCTGTTTTTTTGCCGCAGACATTGCCTGCAATCCGGATCTGTTCTTCTATAAAGGGTTCGGACTCTTCAACTACCAGTACTCTCCGGTTATTTTTAAGGAAAACCCCTATTTTCTGCAGGGGGAGGGGATTTACAAGGTTTAGCACAAGCTGAGATACTCCGGGGTAACCACCAGATTTTTTCAACGTGTCTTCTATGATTGAAGTCGCAAAGCCAGAGGAGATAATACCAATCTTTTCAGCCTTTTGCCTATTTTCCGTTCCTTCTCTAACCTCATTCAGGTCAGTATTTTCGGCTTCTGCTTCAAGCACCGGGTAGACTTTGGAATGAAAATGCTGGTGTTTTTCTACCATCCGGAATTCCCAGATTGAACGGTCAAAAATGGGGTGGGGAGCTGAAGCCGGGGGAAGGCGCAGGATTTTTCCTTCAGTTTTCTCAAGACCTGCGGTTACCCTTAGAATTACCGGGGCTCGGATTTCTTCCGAAAGTTCGTAAGCCCTCCGAAGGGTTCGATACGCAGCATCGGGGTCAACCGGGTCAAATACTGCAACTTCCGCTATTCGGCCGTACCAGCGGGAGTCCTGCTCATTCTGAGAGCCTTTTACGCCGGGATCGTCTCCAGCAATAATTACCAGCCCTGCACCTGTCGTATGTGTAACCGAGGTTATAAGGGGGTCGGAGAGAAGGTTCATCCCAACGTGTTTTACAATCACAAGTGACCGTCTGCCTGAAACCGACGCGCCAAGTGCGATTTCAAGTGCAACTTTCTCGTTTGTAAGCCATCTGGCTTTATAGGTTGGACCGTGTGAGGCGGTTGAGGCATTATTTGCTTTAGTTGGGATCTTATCCATTTCAGTCGAGATGTTATCTGTTTTCAAAAAAAGTTCCATCAGGGAAGTGACAGGATATCCGGGGACTCCTGTTATAAGAGTGACGTCGCTGTCAAGGGCTGCAAGATAGAGGGCTTCAAACCCGTTACATGATACTGCTTCTTTTTCTTCTGCGTTCAAATTGACCCCCCTTCCGGGAATTACAGGAGTTTCGGCAGTTTCCATACCATTCTTTCAGGTAAATTCCGATACCATTATAATTGATTTTAGTGCCTTGTAATTAGTTTTAATGCCTTATAATTGGTTTAAGGTATGTTTAATTAGTTTTTTCCATAAGCATCCGGCTGTATCGCTGTTCCGGGAATAATTGACTCTTCGGGTTTTCCGAACCAGGGCAGAGAGGCAAGAGCACCTATTACCCCGTTTCCGTTGAGCAGGACTTCCACATTGTTTTCTCTGGCACAGCGCAGGGTGTACTCTTTTGAGACCCTTTCGGTCCGGCAGCGGTTACTGTAGGTGTAAAGCCCTTTTGCATAAAAATCAGATAAGACAACGAGTCCTGTTTCCCCGGATGCACTGTATTTTTGAAGGGCTCTTTTAAAAGAGCTTACGAGCTTTTCCTTTGCTTTTTCGTCTACACAGCCGAATTCCAGGACCGTTGACATGCAGTTCTGGGTCTTTTCCGGAACAGGGAAGAGCTGGACAAGGGCATGGGAGAGGTAGACTGCTTCCTGGCAGTCCAATTCTTTTGCAATATTGTGGGTCAGGGTCCAGGTAGCTCCGACATCCTTTGAATCGGTGTCATCTATGCCTATAAGAACGCGGTCCCTGCGGGGAACCACAACCGTCCCCTTAGCACAGCGTTCTCCCCCGGATTCGGAAATCCTGTAGCGTAAAACTCCGTCTGCAAGTGCTCTGCAGCGGGTTGCACCGACTCCTCCGCCTCCCAGCCCTGCATAGGTGATCTCAACTTCGTCCCCCTGCACGATCACGGATTCTATGCCTGCGGCTGCTACCGAGGGTTTGAGTTCGAGTTTTGAGGCCCCTGTTTTCATATAATAGCGGATCATATTTCCCGTTGAACGGGCTTTCAGGATAAGAGGAGCTTTTGCATAATGATGAAGGGACCAGGCCGCCCCGCTGTAGCAGTTGGAGTGCTCAATAATCTCCGCATATTCGTTTTTCGCGTCACAGACCGCATAGATGCCCCGGTAAGGCACGGTATAGGGGTCGTTTAGAGTAATTTCCTCAGTCTGTCTGTTATCCAGTGCACAGGCGTTTATATGTTTTGTAATGCCGAAGACCTCCTTTTTAGGGGGATGGAAAGTGGGAGGATAATTTGTTTGATCGAAAAGCCCATTTCCTATAGATATACATATAGGTATCGTAGGTTTAGCAAGTTATATAGTAGGAGTATAAGTTATTGGTTTGTAAAATGTATTGGTTTGCCGGATATATCTGCCGGATGTATTGGTTTGTCAGGTAAATCGGGGGCGAGTATAAGCACCTAACAATACAAGTATCTAACTGTTTTTACCCGAATGCAACGAATTTCATCTCAATTACAATGAATTTTTTTCAGGAGCCAGGCCATATTTTGCCCGAGTTTTTTCATATTCTCAATGCCTTCCTGATCCTGTTCGACTTCTCCTATGGCATTTCCGTAAACCATGTTCCAGTAACTTGAGCCAACAAGAAACATTTCCTTACTGTAAAGGAAGTTGTTCAGGGTATCAAAAGCACTGATGGCTCCTCCACGGCGGGCAGCGACAACCGAGGCTCCTACTTTATGTTTTAAAAGCCCCCTGTTTCCTGCCAGCACCATACTTGCCCGGTCAATCAGGGCTTTCATCTGGGAAGTCACACCAGCGGAATAAACGGGAGATCCAAGAATAATCCCGTCCGAAGCCGCCATTTTCTCCAGGCATTCATTAAAAAAGTCATCCTTATTGACACATTGCTTATTTTTGTTTTTATGGCAGGCCCGGCAAGCTTTGCAGCCCGTTATGTTTTTGTCTGATAGTTGAATGAGTTCGGTTTCAATGCCCTCTTTCTCCAGTTCATCAAACACAATTTGAATCAGGATTGCGGTATTCCCGTTTTTTCGAGGGCTTCCGTTAATGCCGATAACTTTCATAAGCTTCAACTCTGAATTTCTTTTTTCCGTTTTTCCTTTTTTCCGTAATGCGCAAAGATGTGAAATTTATACGCTTATTTGCCCAATTCTGTCGTTAAAGTAGGGGAGATTTCTAAACTCCGCCTATTCAAGAATAATAAGTGATTTTTATGGATTTTTGCTAAAAATGAGTTATATTGGAGATTTTCGGTACTTTGAGAGTTTATCTCTTGAAAGTTTATCTCTTGAAAGTTTATTTCTTGAGAGTTTATTTCTTGAAAGTTTGGTTTTTTGCGGGTCCTGCAAAATCAAACTTTTTACCTTACAAACCCTTCATCTTTAAGGCTCACGTACCTGCCATCTCCTATGATTATGTGGTCAAGGATGTCGATTCCGAGGAGCTTTCCTCCCTCAACAAGTTTTTCGGTAACCATAATGTCTTCCCTGCTCGGGCTCGGGTCTCCTGAGGGGTGGTTGTGAACCATGATCACCGAAGCCGAGGATTCCAGAAGAGCCGACTTAAATACCTCACGCGGGTGCACGATGCTGGCGTTCAGGCTGCCTATGGATACCACTTCTTCTTTAAGAATCTGGTTTTTTGTATCAAGATAGAGTGTTATAAATTTTTCTTTTTTTTGTTCCCGCATTCTGGGATACATAAGGGAATAGACATCCTTTGGGGAACAGATTTTCCGTTTCGGTTCTTCAACAAAAATCTCAAGCCGCCTTGCAAGTTCAAAAACCGCAGCTATCTGGGCAGCCTTTGCTTTTCCGACCCCATGAACCTGCGTAAGCCTCGAAACGTTTGCAAGGCTGAGCTGCTTGATATTGTATTCCTTGAGTATCCGGCTGCAGAGGCTGATTACATTTTCTTCCCTTGATCCAGTCCTCAGGATTATTCCCAGCAGCTCTGCGTTTGAAAGTGATTCCGGCCCGTTTCGAATAAGCCTTTCCCTGGGACGCTCTTCCTCGGGGAGGTCATGAATCCTTACTTTGCTTACTTCCATACTTACCCCCATTTTATCTGATTTTTCTCGGAACTCCTCTGAATTCTCTGAGTTCCTTTGATTTACTTTGAATTCCTGGTCTCTATCTGAATCTCTCTGACTTCACCGAACAAACAGACACTATATATTATCAAAGTTTCAATATTTGAACCTTTACAAAAATTATCAAATTGGTCTTTTTTTATGTGTATTTGGTTTAATTTTCATACTTTTTCTTTTAGTTTAGTCTATAGTGCCCTGAAGCCTGCAAAAAAAGAAACTAAAGAAAAGAAAGGTGCCGGCTCTTACTTATACCGGGAAGTCCATAAGGCTCTTTGATGAAGGTCATTTCTGTTGTAGGGTATAAAAAATCGGGAAAGACAGCCCTTGTTTCAGCTCTTGTCCGGCAGCTTTCCGGCTTCGGGACAGTCGGTACTGTAAAACACATGGGAGAACAGCGTCTCAACCCCGGGGAAACGGATACAGGCAGGCATTTTGATGCGGGAGCGGACATGGTAGTAGGGATCACGGGCTCCGAACTTGTCAGCTTTGCCAGAGATACCAGCCTTGAAAACGCCCTCGATATGCTCTGCGACCGGGGGCTTGATTTTGCTGTAGTAGAAGGATTTAAGGACAGCAATCTCCCTAAAATCGTGATTGGAGACCTCGAGGGAGTTCCAAATATCGTTTTCAGAGTACCTGCTGATATTGATCCTCACGAAGAGCTCACAGCTTCCCTTGTAGGCATGACCCTTGCCCAGCCTGACCGCTACACCCTCGAAGCCCTTATAAAGAAAGCCCGGAAAAACCCGGTTATCAGGAAAGCAGGGGCAATCGGCACTTTTACCGGCATCGTCCGCGAGCTGGCAGGAGAGGAAAAGACAGCCAGGCTCGAGTTCGAAAAATACGAACCCGAAGCCTCAAAGGTGCTGGACAAAATCCGGGAAGATATTAAGCAAAAAGAAGGCATCCTCGAAGTCTTCCTCCACCATAAAACCGGCGTTATCAAAGCCGGTGAAGACATAGTCTACATCGTGATCGCCTCTGCCCACAGGACCGAACTCTTCCCCGCCCTCAGCGAAGCCATCGAGCGGATAAAAGCCGAAGCTCCCATCTGGAAAAAGGAAATCACGGAAAAAGAAGAGTTCTGGGTCCACGACAGGGAACACGCCTGAATAAAAAGGTTGAGAGCAGCAAAAAGCTGGACGGGATTTAATGAGTGGAAAAACGGAACTTAAAACGGGAAAAACAAAAGCCAGAAGCGCAATCATGCTGGCAGGAGGCAGGGGCCGCCGGATGGGTATGGTCGAAAAAGCCCTCCTCAAATTTGAAGGAAAAACCATCCTCGGACGCCTGCTTGAAAACCTTTTCCGGGTCGTAGACGAGGTAATTCTCTCGGTCCGCGACATCCCCCAGAAAGAAAAACTCCTCCCGGTGCTCGAAAAATTCCCTGACCGGGAAATACGTTTCTGTTTTGATTCCAGAGAAGATGCCGGGCCCCTTGAAGGCATCCGGGCAGGGCTGCTCGAATCAAGGTCGGAGTACTCTTTTGTCTGCGCCGGGGATATGCCATTTGTAAATCCCGAAGTTGTTGACCTGCTGTTTGAAAAGGCAGACGGGCATGATGCTGCTCTTCCTAGGTGGGAGAAGGACAGAATGTATGAGCCTCTGCATGCAGTCTATTCGAGAAAAATGCTGCTGGAAATCGAGAAGGTTTTTGAGGGGGGAAGACATTCGGTGCTTACACCGGTTTTTGAGATGAAGGATGTTGTTTTTGTTGAGATTTCGGAAATTCGGGAAATTGATCCTGAGTTGAGGACTTTTGCGAACATCAATACGGTTGAAGATCTTGAGAGTATGATCGGGTCTGTGGTGGAAAAAAACTTCAATAATACTTTCAACTAACTTGTTTTGATCTTTTTTCTCTATAAAGTATCTTTAGCTCTTCACAGCTTTTGCTCTTTTCATACAATAAAATAGAAAAATATTTAGTTGACAACCCTCTCTATTTTTTAGTTTAAATTATTTCTTTATGTAGGGGCTAGTTCTTGATAGCCACTGCAATACTAAATTGAATTCTTCATTGGTGGTAATAGTAAACTGGTGAGACAGTGAGGTAGGGGTTATAGATGGAATCAAACGAAATTAATTATCTAATTAGAGAAGCTCAAAAAAGTAAAGCAATAATATTGGATCTTTCATTCAAAGAAATTACATCTCTGCCGCCTGAAATATCAGAGTTGAAAAACTTGACTCAACTTGACCTCTCTGGTAATCAAATGACTTCGCTTCCTCCTGAAATATCAGAGTTAAAAAATCTTACGATACTTAACCTCCATAATAATCAATTGAGTTTGCTTTCTCCTGAAATATCCGAGTTAAAAAACTTGACTCAACTTGACATATTTAGCAATCAATTGAGTTCGCTTCCTCCTGAAATATCCGAGTTAAAAAATCTTACAACACTTAACCTTCATAAAAATAAATTGAGTTCGTTTCCTCCTGAAATATCAAAGTTGAAAAATCTTATTGGGCTTGACATCTCCAGAAATAGATTAGGTTCTCTTCCTCCTGAAATATCCGAGTTAAAAAACTTGACTCAACTCGATGTTTCAGGTAATCAATTGAGTTCGCTTCCTCCTGAAATCTCAGAGTTGAAAAACTTGACTCAACTCGATGTTTCAGGTAATCAATTGAATTCGCTTCCTCCTGAAATCTCAGAGTTGAAAAATCTTATTTGGCTTGATATCTCCAGAAATAAATTGGGTTCGCTTCCTCCAGAAATAGTAAAGTTGAAAAATCTTATTTGGCTTAATATCTCTAGGAATAAATTGAGTTCGCTTCCTCCTGAAATCTCAGAGTTGAAAAATCTTATTGGGCTTGACATCTCCAGAAATCAACTTATTTCGCTTCCTCCCGAAATCTTAGAATTAGAATCGAATATAAAGTGGGTAGAAGAACCAAGATATATACCTAAACAGTTCCAAATAAAATCAAGACTTATCAAAAAGAAAGGAATATTTTTGCAAGGAAATCCTTTCGAAAATCCTCCAGTAGAAATTATTCGAAATGGTAGGGAAGCAGTTATCAACTATTTCAGGTCTCTTGAAGACGGGAAAGAACCATTAAATGAAGTTAAAGTTTTGCTGGTTGGAGAAGGAAGTGCAGGTAAAACTTCTCTTGTAAAACGTGTTTTCGGGGAAGAAGTTGATGGAAATGAGCCACAAACTCAAGGTATTAACATCAGGAAATGGACGGTAAAAAACGGGGATTGGGAAATAAAAGCTAATTTCTGGGACTTTGGAGGGCAGGAGATCATGCATGCCACACATCAATTCTTTTTGTCCAAAAGAAGTCTTTATATTCTGGTTTTAGACGGAAGGAAGGACGAAAAGCCTGAGTACTGGCTCAAACTCATAGAAAACTTCGGTGGAGATTCTCCAGTTCTGGTTGTGATTAATAAGATTGATGAAAATCCAGCTTTTGAATTGAACAGGAAGTTCCTGCGAGAGAAGTATCGTTCAATTAGGGGCTTTTACAGGCTTTCCTGTAAATCTGGGGAAGGAACAAAGGATTTCTTGAATATTTTGGTAGAGGAATTGAAGGCAGTTAAACATCTTGAAATTAAGTGGCCGAAAAGCTGGTTCAATGTAAAGAGCAGGGTTGAGAAAATATGTCCAACTTGTCCTTCGATTGAGGTGAGTGACAGTTGTGAGCACTGTAATTTTATCGAATATAATGAGTATAAAACAATCTGTGATGAAGAAGGAATAAAAAACGAGTCCGAACAGAATACTCTTGTTGATTTCCTTCATGATTTGGGTATAATACTTCATTTTAGAGACATACCTCTCTTGAATACTTATGTTCTAGAACCTCAATGGGTAACTAATGCTGTATATAAAATTGTTAACTCAAAGGAAATTGCTGAATCCAGGGGAGTTCTAATACCTGATGTTATGCTTCCTGTGATCTTAAAGCAAAAAACTGAAACCGATTATTATTATCCTCCTTACCAATACGGTTTTTTTGTCAGTTTGATGAAAAAATTTGAACTTTCTTATGACCTTGATAATAGCACTGTTCTCCTTCCTGCTTCTCTGGAAATTCAGGAACCTAATTTTGAATTTGATTACGAAGAGGCTCTGAAGTTTGTAATAGATTATGATTTTCTTCCTCCTTCGGTAATGCCACGTTTCATCGTAAAGATGCACAAAGACATAAAAGATGATCTTCGATGGCGAACCGGTGTGGTTCTGGATAATGATAACTTTAATTCTGATGCTGTAATCAGAGCTGACAGTGAAGCAAGGAGAATTAGTATTTATGTTAATGGAGGGCAAAAAAGGGATTATTTTGCCATTATCCTTCAACATTTTCGGGAAATCAACAATAGCTTTGAGAAGTTAAAAGCCATAGAAAAAATCCCGCTTCCTGATAATCCTGAAGTGACTGTTCGTTATAGGCATTTAGTAAAGCTGGAGCAGGAGGGGATTGAGAAGTTCATACCTGAAGGATCAGATGATTATTACTCTGTTAGCAAGCTTCTTGGAACGATAATTAATTGGAGTAGCGAAAGAGCGCTACTTGAACTAATACTGCAAATAACGGGAGCGAATTTGAATAATGGGGAGAAGATACTAAAAGCTATTCAAAAAATTGAAAGAGAATCTGCTACTGAAGATAATCTATTCGAAACGGCAAACAAAATTTTTTCATTAGAGCCTTCCATTTGTGGGGTAGGTGTAAATATCAACGAGATCGTCAGAATGCTTGTAAATTGGAGAAAGAGACAATTATAAAAGTAAGTTTTAGAGGTAAAGTATCTACTATTTCTCCCTTGGAAAAAATATTCTTGCGTTTGAAACGGAGTTCTTTGTTCTTACTTTCCCGCATCCTCTATCTCAAACTCAACCCTGCGCCCTTCAAGCTCTTTTATAATCTCTTCCATGAAAACGCCCGGTCCCGGGGCATGGCTGTGGTGGAACTCTTTTGATTTTCCGGGTTCGCCGCCTACGCTTGTTATGTATACGCCGCAGGAGGGGCTTTTGGGGACGCCGATAATCCTGAGCTTTATGCCGTTGGCTGCGAGGTCTTCAAGCATGTCGGCAAGGGGGGTGAAAATTTTGCGGCAGAAGCTCCTGTAGGCGGGGTGGTCGAGCTGGTCTTTCGTGATTTCCCGGCGCCTCATTCCAAGGTACATGGATTCGGGGCAGGGGAGCTGGATTATGTTTGCGCCTTTGGGGTCGATCGCAGTTGCGGGTTTTGCGCCTTTGAGTCTTGCGAGGGGGTTGAGCAGGCAGTGGCCCAGGACGAGGATTTCTTTAGGGGTGTTGTATGTTTCTGGTTTTTCGGGGGAGGTGGGATTTTTGGGACCAGTAGAATTGTCCGGGGATGTGGGGGATTTGTAGGTTTCCAGTTTTTTCATGGGGTCACCTTTGCGTCAACTGTTAATTTTCTTTTTGAGGGTCTTCGTATTTACATACGGAGATGAAAGATTATGAGAGATTATATATTTACCTTCTGCATATGTATCCGAAAAATGGTATATGTGAGCCTGCAAACGAACCCTGTTTTTGCAGCCAGTCAGGACATGGCTGTTGTAGGGATGCAGAGCCACTGCCTTTTTATTCGGAAGGTTGTGTCACATGCATGAAGATTTTGGAACAATACTGAATAGAGGGTTCAAGACATGGGTTAGAAATCTAAATATTTGTATTCCATATGTCCTGAATTTTTTTGCTAATTTACTCCTTTATGTTTTTTTCTTCGCTATACTGGGTTTCATGTTCTTCAGCTCAGCTTCGGGGAACGTTATTGACCTTACAACTCTTTCAAGCGAGGAACTTTACTCCCTGCTCGTGGACGGGTTCCGGGCCAACATTCCAGCCTCGATAGCCTTAATTCTTGGTTTTTCCCTGCTTGGGATGTTCCTGCAGGCCTTTTTCACGGCAGGAGCAATCGGGATGGCAAAAAAAGCTTCCGAGACCGGGGATACCGTAATCTCCGACATGGTCAGGTTCGGCTCGAAAAACGCTGTCAGGTTCTTCCTTGCAAACCTGCTGGTAACCCTGGTACTTCTTGCAGGCATCGTATTCGTAGTGCCTGGAGCCCTTACAATCGGAGATCTGAGCGAAGTGATCGAAAACCCGACAGCAACTGTGCAGGGTATGGGTACACTCGTCCTGGGAATCCTTGTCTGGGTGATCTACATCCTGGTCATAAATATCTCACTTTCCCTTACCCCTTACGCCCTCGTAATCGACGAACTTGATCCTCTTGACGCTATAAAAAAAGGTTACAATTTTTTCAATGAGAATAAACTCGATGTTTTCTTCATCTGGATAATTGTAGTCGGGCTGGCTTTCATCAATGGGCTTGTCAGCGAGCTTCTTGGCTCGGAAAGTACTCTTGTTTCAGGCCTAACATACTTCGTCCCGATCCTCATACTTCAGCCACTGACCACTGTCCTGTGGACCCGCCTCTACCTGACCATGGAAGGCAGGAAGATCTATAACCCTTATGAACTGCTTTCAGATCCCGATTATTTCTGAAAGCTCCTGAAATCCAAAAATTCCTTTTTTAGTTTTCTGTTTTATTTCTTATTTTCTTTTTTAGGCTCTATAATTAAGCAGTTAATCCATTCCGGTGCCCGGAACTGGAATCTTTATGTTTTTTCTTCCTGCACTGTACTTATCCATGGTCTGTCAGTCTTATGGAGAAAAAGCTTCCGATAAAATGGTATCCAATTCAGAGAGAATAATTTCCTTAATCCTGGAAACCGAATTTAAGATTGATGGATCAGACCGAAAATTATGCCGGTTTGATCTGTTTGTTTCTCATTCTTACTCGCAGGCACTCGAAGTAGTTTCTAATTTCTTTATCTCTTCTTTTTTGTGGGAAAGACCGCTCTCCTGTGGCGAACGGGACAAGAACGACAAAATACAGAGAGTAACATTGTATGGGGAAGAAATCTCAATTTATTCGGCTGAATAAGGTTGTATGGATCAAAGGATCTATAATTATAGTCCTATAATTATAGTCCTCTTTTCAGGTCCTTCCGAGCAGTTTACACGCCTGGCAGATATCTTCGGTACAGGTATTTCCGCAAATCCTGCACTTTTCGATTTTTGCAGGCGGCAGTTCCTTTGCAAGGGCTCCCACAAGCTTGTCAAAACCGCGTAGAAGGGAATACTTGGTGCCCGGGTGATTTGTCTCAAAGTTGTTTAGCAGTTCCCGAATTTCTCCTCTGAGGGCTTCTCCCGCATACGGGCACTCGCTGAAGTCTACAGGCAGGGAGTTTACCAGGGCATAGAGTGCAACTTCTTTTTCCGGGATATTCCGCAGGGGCTTTGCCCGCAGCACAAGACCTTCTACGGCTACGGGGGGTGCAAGCCTGACCATTCTTTCCATATCTCCCCTGAAATGGTTGAGGAGAACGGTCTGGGCTTCATCGTCCAGGTTGTGCCCTGTTACCAGTTTCGTTGCCCCTATTTCAAGCGCCATCCTGTTAAGGATGCTTTTCCTGAGAACCCCGCAGTAGCTGCATGCGCCTTTTTCCCGGTCCATCGCAGCCAGGTCGTCCATTGTAACCCCGTGTTCGTCTTTAAATGACTTTATGATATGCCGGACCCCAAGGGTTTCCGTAAGCTTTTTTGCAAGTTCGAGGGAGTGGGGACGATATCCGTGGATTCCCTCGTCGATTGAAACAGCCACTATCTGAATATCCGGCCTGTTCCCCAGGATTTTATGCATCACATAGAGAGCAACCGAGCTGTCCTTTCCCCCGCTCAGAGCAACGGCTATTACGTCATTTTTCCTGATGCTGTAGTCTTTTCGGACTGTCAGCTTAATTTTCCTTTCAACGTCCTCTATAAAATGCTTTTTGCAGAGGTGCATTCCGGAGTATTTTTGAAAAATGATGGCTTCATGGTTGCATTTTTTACATTTAATCGTCATTTGAAATCCTTTTAAAATCCTTTTTTCTACTTTGCACGAATTATCTGGAAAAAGCGGAAAATCTGTATTTATGCGTATTTGGGTTCTATTTTATTTCAAAATAATTTTTCTTTGATCTATTTACTTTGATCTGTAAAATTATAATTGTGAAGGCCGCTTTAGGAAAGGGATCTCTCGTATATATGGTTTTTTACGTGCTTTCCGGAGAAGTCGGTGTATTTTTTATTTGCATCAAGGGTTTCCTCAACTTTATTCTGGAACTCTGTTTCCAAAAGTATATCCTTCTCAGCAATCAAACCTTACTTATTATTCAGGTATTCGTATAATTTCAGGGGAAGCAAGAGGAGTTGAGAAAAGGCATAATCAACCGGGAAGAGGAAGTGACAGGAAAAGGATACTACCTGGGAGAGGAAGTGACCTGAAAGATGATCGGCCGGGCAGGGGAGAGTCAGAAGAGGCAGAGGTAATCAGAGAGGGAGAAAAAAGGAAGCAAAAGAGGACTGAAAAAACAGTAGGCTGTTGATAGGATGTACTGGAAATGGAGATAATTGACTTTAAGGCGGATCAATCCCTGAGCTGATCTCTTAAAATTGAATAAGGCAGTTTAGGAACCAGAGTGGAAGTGAGAGGTAAAAATAGTATTGAGAGAGGGATTTGCCTCTCACTTCTCCGTTGGTTCTGATATCTACGGGAACCGGTTGAGGAATGGCGAACCTCATTTTCGGCTTCCGTTTACGAAACCTCTCTCGGACTCGGGCACCGAGGAATGGCAAAAAACCTCGATAGTTACCTCATCCGGGTGGGGTCCCGGTTGCGCAGGGCATGACTGAGGAATGGCGAACCTCATTTGCCCCAGGCTTCTGTTTTTTGCTAAATGCTCTCATGAACCCCATTCAATATTAGCATTTAGGACTACAAGCTATAGTATAGCTGTTCTATATAAAACATAACTGGAAATTATTTTTCTATTTCTTTGATGTAATAAATTGCCTTCAAAATTTTCAAGCAATTTATCGTAATGATGGGCTTAAGTTGTTTGCACTAGCAAACGCTGCTATTTATATCTTCCTGTAATACGTCTCCTGATTGGTAAAAAAGACAAAATTCTAAAAGAATATTTATTTATAATATTGAAGCCAAAATTATTAGTCTTAATTTGAAATTTCCGTTTTTTACTACCCGAGTCCCGTCTCGGGAGGACGTTCTCTTTTAATTGCGGTACTTGTTTGCAGATTCTTTTTTTCTTACCTGAGTGGCTGGCTTTAGCTCTGTATGGCGCGGAAAAAGGCTCTGAAGTATCTCTTAGTGCAGGGATAAAGGTAACCGATTAATAAATGATCGCAAATGTTTTTGACTTCAAGTATATAAGCTCGAAAGAACGGGTACATATTGGCACAAATAACTATTAATACTTATTTTGTAAAATATTTAGTTAAGTTTGTCAAATTCTAATGAACTATGCTATAGTTCCCATGGGAGTGCTGTTGAGTGGAAGAAATTTCTTTATTCCTTATCCTTTTTTCTGTGCTTGCGGGTTATCTGCTGGGCATATTTTCAGGGCTTTTGCCTGGTATACATACTAATAATTTTGCACTTGCCCTTGTAGCACTTGCCCCTTTTCTGGCTGAGAGGGGGGTCGCCCCTTTCTACATTGCCCTCGTAATCCTCTCAAATGCGATATCTCACACGTTCCATGACATAATTCCGTCGGTGTTTTTGGGGGCACCTGACGGGGATACTGCGCTTGCGGTTCTTCCGGGGCACAGGCTTTTGCTTGAAGGCTCAGGGGCAGAAGCGGTCCGGCTTTCTGCTCTCGGAAGTGCAGGTTCGGTAGTTGTATCCATGCTTTTTGTCCTGCCTTTTTCCCTTTTCTTCGCGGCAGTTTACCCTTACATGCATGAGTATATGGCATGGGTCTTGCTAACGATTGTGTTTATCATGCTTGCGAGCGAGAAGGGCGAGGAGGTAAAGGGTCAGGGTTCACTTGCAAAATACAGGTACAAAGCTTATGCTCTTCTGCTGTTCTTGATCACAGGAGTTCTGGGACTCTTCGCATTTTCAAGAGAAAATATCCTGCTCCCGGTCATAAGCCTCGGGCAGGCATCCGTACTCCTCCCTCTCCTGAGCGGACTTTTCGGGGCTTCCCAGCTCATTATAAGCCTTCTCACAAAATCCGAGATCCCAGCCGAATCCGTTTCAAAATTCGAGCTTTCCCGAAAAAGGATCTTAAGAGGAGTCTTTACGGGCAGTACCGCAGGTTCTCTTGTAGCCTGGCTGCCGGGAGTTTCCTCTGCTATTGCTGCCCTTCTGGCCGGACTTTTTGTAAGGTCCGATTTTGACCGAAGGCCCGTCAAAAAAGACAGTATCGGGCCTGAACCCGGAGAGCAAAAGTCCTTTCTTTTTTCCGATCCCGATTCAGACTGCCGGGCGCTTGAGAGCTCAAAGGAATTTATTGTCTCGGTTTCCGGGGTAAATACCTCAAATGCGATTTTCGGGCTGGTAGCCCTCATGGTGATAGGAAAGACAAGGAGCGGAGCAATGGTGGCTGTAAATGAAATCCTGGATACCGGATCACCTGATTTTCAGGTAGTCCAGCTTTTTTTTGCTGCGGTCCTGTTGACTGCCCTGTTTTCGTACTTTTCTACAGTCTGGATAGGGAACAACGCCCATCACATGCTCCGGAAACTTGACTATACAAAACTCTGCACCGGAGTCCTGGCAGGGCTTGCAATAACGGTCTTTCTTTTTACAGGGGTTTTCGGGCTCTTCATTTTTTTAATTTCTACCCCGATAGGCATGCTCCCGTCTTTTATGAAAATCAGGAAATCCCATGCAATGGGAGTTATTTTACTGCCTGTTATCCTCTATTTCCTGTAATCAGGCATTTTTGTAACCTTTTACTTCCTATTTTCCGCGATTTTCTGTATAAGTATGCTCTTTCCCCTGTATTATCAATGCGCAGGAGCTTTTCCGACAATCGCCCTTAACCCTTCTACGAGGTTTTTCAGTATTTTTGCGGGAATTCCAACAGTCAGCTCTGATTCCTGAATCTCCGTATAAGCCCTGCTGCCCGTACAACCGACTGTTATTCCCATTTTGCCTGTCAGGTACGGTTCGGCGACGGCGTCGGAACAGAGACTCTGCTTGCCTGCAAATTCGGCTTCAATTCTCCCGCCTTCATTATAGAGGGCTGCCTGGGTCAGGAGCATTAACTGTTCGGGAGTGCCGATTATCACAATAACATCAGGCATGAAACTTGCACTTTCAAGAGGAGCGTAAAGGGTTGCAACTGTTGATTCTGCCTCTACCATCGGGACCCTGTCAAGGGTCTTTTTCGAAGCTTCAAGGGTCTTAAAATGCTTCAATTTGTCATAATAGAATTCCCCGCTCGCCAGTTTGGGCGGCATGTGCCCGAGCCCCATTGCTGCCGCCCCTCCTTTGCAGGTCTGGTCTTCAAGAACGGCATAAAACTCCTCTTTTGTCCTGCGCACGCGGTCCGTCATCTGGCAGTGTTTCATTCTCTCTTTGACTCGCTTGATCCCTTCAGGAATTTCAGCACCTTCAGGAACCAGGGCTACTGCCACTGGTGAGGTTTTCAGCTTAAGCAATTCGATTATTTCCTTTCCGTACTCATTTATTTCCTCAATTTGCCTGGGACTTGCTTTTTCCATCGTGATCACTCCTTATTATTCCAAACCCACTCTTTATCAGTCCTTACTTTACATGTTTATATATTCATGCTAAATGGTAGTGTAAGGCTGAAAGCTTAAATAGAAATCAGAAGCAATGGTTCTTTCCAGTTTTTGTGCCAACTTTTTCGGACTTGCGTTTGTTCCGAATATGTTTCCGATCACATGTTGTTATATTCTTCACACGAAATATTTACACATGAAGTTATATCTTCTTCCATGAGATTAGCTTCCTTTCATGAAATCCTTTACTGTTAAGCAAAAATATAAAACTTAAAATGTATTGGATCGAAATTGTAGATGGAATAAATAGAAGGATTAAATAAAAAGTAAAGAGGGTTTACAGGTCTATGAAAACACAACTTGAACAGCGTTTGGTAGAACTCAGGGCTGAATACGAATCAGGTCAGAAAATCCTCAAAGACATCGAGGAAAAACTTGTAAAACTTGAGAACGGAAAGAAAAACCTGAATGAAACGCTCCTCAGGATCAGCGGCGCAATCGAGCTTCTGGAAGAAGTTCTGGGAGAGGAAAGTAAAAGCAGTACTCCGGAAGTATCCGATTCGGAAACATCCGGTTCGGAAGTACAGGAGGCAGAGTCTGAACTAAAAGAAGTTGAAGTGCCCCCTGTTATCAGGTTACCTCTGGAGCATGCTGTTAAAAAGCTGGAAGAAGCAGGACTTCGTGTAGGTAATGTCGGAGAGAAGAGCGTTTTTGTAGGAGGTCTCCGTTTCGGAGACGTTGTCCAGCAGGAACCGAGGGGCGGAACGCATGTGGATAAAGGGTCAGCGATAGACCTGATCATAGCAAAAAAAGGGAAAGTTAAACCTAATCTGAGCCAGAACTCAGTTTTAAGTTCTTTTTCAGACCACTGAAATCAACCACCCTTTCTCAGGAAGACCTCTGAGTAAGATCTGCAGTTCCGAGTAATTCTATAACAGATAGTCTATGAAGTTTTAATCAATGAGTCTATGAAGTTTTAATCTATGAAATTTCTATGAAAAGAAGGACAGGTACTAACGGGAGGCCCGGTATTTATGAGAGAATTTGATTCCGAATTTGATAAACTTCTTCCTGAACTTAGGGGGCATTGTAATGTTGCACTCAGGAGTTTTGGCAATTTAAATAGTTTCGGAGATACGAACCTGTACACTGCTCTCAAAGAGTTTTTAACTGCGTGTCACCAAATTTCCGCTATTCTATGGGATAAAAACAACAAGAAACACCGAAAGCATCTCAGGTCCGTCTTTTCCATAAACAATAATTCTCCCCTTTTCCCCGGAGTTTTATCCGAACTGGAGACAGTTATTGAAAATATGGAAATACCCGGAGAGAGTACCGGCATGCGAGAGCAAGCATCTCTTTCCTATACTCCCGAAACAAAAATCTTAACAGCTGATGGAGAAAAGTATGAACTCCTGCCTCTCTTTCTGGCTGTCAGGGATCTTTATGCTTCCCTTACTTTATTCAAAGAGCTTCAGACCTGTACTGAGATGCTTGAAAAAGACCCTCAGGACGCTACAGCCCTTTTCCAGAAAGCTGTTCTCTTTTATAAGGCGAGAAGGTTCGAAACTGCCCTGCAGCTTACAGGACAGGTGCTTGAAATAGTCCCTGCTGACTTCAGGGTCTGGTACAACAGAGGTGTGGTCCTCTCGGAAATGGGCAGGCTTGAAGATGCATTAGCTGCCTATGACAGGGTAATTGAGCTTGAACCGGCTTTTGAAATGGCATGGGACAATAAAGGAGTTGTGCTTTCACGGCTTGGCAGATTTGATGAAGCCCTTGAAACATACGAAACGGTACTCCGGAGAAACCCGAAATATGCCGAGGCCTGGGCAGGAAAAGGTTCGGTCCTTTCTGCACTTGACCGGAAAGAAGAAGCCCTTGAAGCGTACGGCTCAGCCCTTAAAATCAGGCCTGATTACCTGGAAGCCCTGAAATCTGTCAGCAGTCTTTTTTCCAGGCTGGGCAGGTATGAAGAAGCTCTGGGCGCATACGATACGGCTCTTCAGGCTGCTCCGGAAGCCCCTGAACTCTGGGCAGGCAAAGGGCTTGTCCTTTCGGAGCTGGGCAGACAAGAAGAAGCCCTTCAAAGCTGCAGCAGAGCTCTTGAATTGAAACCGGGATTTGCTCCTGCACTTGAAGTCAAGGTAAAAATTCTTTCGGAAATGGGCAGGCAAAAGGCAAGAGCTTCTCAATAAGCTCTTTTTCCTGGTAAACTCTTTTAATGTACTTATTTCGTTTCATTTCTACATTCTTCTTTTTCTGATATCTATCTCTTTTTCTCTATAAGGCAGTTCATTGAGTGGCGCAGCCGATTGTTTATTTTTGATTCTTATATGTTTATTAGATTCGCTGATAAACTATCCTATAGAAAGGTTAAGGGGAGATTACATGAAATCTTATGCTCGCAGATCTAAGAGTTATTTATGCTATTTACTGCTGGGAACAATATGCCTTATTACTGTTTGCCAACCATTTGCAGGGGCTGTAGGAAACAGTCAGGATAGCCCTTTAGAGGGTGACCCTCTTCCCGCGTCTGTAACAGAAATAATGAATGACACAAAATATGATCATGCCTTTTGGGGAATCCTTGTAGAAGATCTGGAGACCGGGGAAATCATCTACCAGCTGAATCCGGAGAAGATGTTCATTCCTGGCTCTACCACCAAGCTTTACACGGGAGCCGCTGCACTCGATGTAATAGGGGCTGATTACAGGTTCGAGACTCCTCTGTATACCCGCGGTCATGTGGACTCTTCAGGAAACCTGAACGGAGACCTTATACTGGTAGCCAGCGGAGACCTGACAATGGGAGGCCGGACCACCCCGGATGGAAAGATAGCTTATACCGACATTGATCACAGCTATGCAAACTCCATTGGCAACGCAATTTTAACGACCCCAGACCCTTTATCCGGCCTGGACCAGCTGGCCCAACAGGTATCAGCTGCCGGTATCAAAAGTGTCTCGGGAGAAGTTATCATTGACGACCGACTCTTCGATAAAATCACTCCTCCTGATAGTGACAACGATTATACTCTCACACCGGTAGTTATCAATGATAACCTGATTGATATTATGGTCAAGCCAGCTCCGCCGGGAATGGCGGCTGATGTTGATTGGAGGCCTCAGACAGCAGCCTACGTGGTCGAAGCCAATGTTACAACAACCGACGCGAATGAGACTGCCCGGATAGAGATCTCAACAGGCGGTCCGGGTATAATCAATGTATCAGGGCAGGTACCCGCAGGCGAAGGCACTATTGTCCAGACGTATAAGGTGGATGATCCTTCTTCTTTTGCCCGCTCTCTTCTGATAGAAGCGCTGGAGCGTCAGGGAGTGAAAGTAAACGCTTCGGTTAAAGGCAATAACCCTGCAGACCTGTTACCAGCCACCACGAACTACTCGGAGTTTGAAAGAGTAGCTCTTCTGACCTCTCCGCCTTTCTCTGAGAACCTGAAACTGATAATGAAGGTCAGCCAGAACATGCAGGCGGATTCCCTTCTACCTCTTATGGCGGTAAAGGAAGGAAAAAGAAGCTTCTGGGACGGCCTGATCATAGAGCGCTCCTTCCTGGAAAAAACCGGAATTGACCTTAATGCCGTATCCATATCTGATGGCAGAGGAAATTCTCCTGCTGATTATATGACACCCAGAACTACGGTTGATCTCCTGAGGTATATGTCTTCCGGAAATGACTCTCAGGTATATCGGGACGCGCTGCCCATTCTCGGAGTTGACGGGTCTCTGGCGACTTCTGTTGGTCCCGAGAGCCCTGCGAAAGGAAAAGTCCGGGCCAAGACCGGAACAACTGCCAAGTATGATGCAGTCAACGACAGACTAATCCTCTGTTCCCAGGCTCTGGGCGGATATATGAACACATCCGAAGACCGGAAGCTAGCCTTTGCAATATATGTGAACAACGTCCCTGTAAAGGATGTCAAGGAAATGAAGCAGGTTAGCAATGACCTCGGAAGCATCTGCGAGGCAATATACGAGGAGAATTCGACATAAAAATATATTTGAAATATATTTGGAATTGATCGGACAAAAAAAGCTCCGGGCACTGTCCTTGCGCCGTACTCTCCTTATTCGAACCGCCGGCCCTGGAAAATTTCCGGATTCAGATCAGAAAAAGTATATCTCATTGGAGACAAAAGTGCACAATACCAGTCGAACCCTGATTTCAAGCATAAACAGGAAAATCAGGCATTGAAGATAATTCCGAAAGGGGTCCAAATAAATCTTGATCCGGAAACGGAGGATTCGAAATGGCAGAGGAAAATAATATCACAGAAAGCGCTAAGGAAAAGCAAAAGGAACCGGAAGCGGCAGGAAAAACCGAAGAAAGAGAGGATCCCGGACAGCTCCTTATAACAGCACAAGAAGCTGATAATTATGAAGAGAAACTCAGGCTCTATGATAAAGCCTTAAATCTGGACCCCGGGTGCTTTGATGCCTGGCTCCAGAAGGGTTTTGTCCTGGACAGGATAGGGAAGTCCGAGGAAGCTCTTGCCTGTTACGATAAGGCTCTTGAACTCGATCCCGAGCACCTGGGAATTAAGTGCCTCAAAGGTTTTGCCTACAATAACCTGGGGGATTTTGAAAAAGCCATAGAGTGTTATGACGAAGTCCTCAAGGTCAACCCTGAGGATGTTTTTTCCTGGTACCAGAAAGGCTCGGTCCTGGAAAGCCTTGGCAGATACGGAGAGGCTATGGAAGCTTACGACAGGGCTCTGGAAATAGACCCCACTGACGTCCTTATCAGGGAGAAAAGACTGAGGCTCCTGGAGCTTATTTATAAAAAAGGAACCCTGTCAGATTCCCCGGACAGCAGCTTTAACTGAGCCCTGGAAATGCAAAAAAATTTCAGGAAAAAATTTGAGTGGAAATTGAAGAATTAATACAAAATTGTGGGGCTGTGTTTCAGCCTTTATTTCTTACTTGCCTCTTCTTCTTTCCTGATTTCCTCAACGATTTCTATGAGTTTTTCTTTGATTTTCACTATGGAGTCAACTGCTTCGCCGCCTATTTCAATAGGAGCCCTTTTTTCCAGGTCAGCCTGCATTAGCTGCTGGTCAAAGGGAATTTCTCCAAGCACCGGGATGCCCAGCTCCTCAAGCCTGGCGTTGACTTTTCCGGCGCCTCCTTTGTTAATTACGGCAGCGATATGTTTTATCCCGATTTCGGACGAGAGTTTTTTGATTCTTTCGGCGGTTTCAAGGGACCTGGCCCCTGGCTCTACCACCACAATCATAATATCCATCCCGCGTGTGGTGCCTCTTCCCAGGTGCTCGATTCCGGCTTCCATGTCCAGGATAACGGCACTCTTTTCCCTGAGCATCAGGTGTCTGAGAAGAGCTCTCAGGAAAGCTGAAGCCGGGCACATGCACCCGCTTCCTCCTTTGTCCACGGTGCCCATGACAAGCATCCTGACCCCGTCAGGCCCTATTACTCCGTATTTGCCTGCGATGTCGTCCACTTTCGGGTTATAGATAAAAGCTCCACCTTCGGCACCTGCTCTTTCTTCAATAAGGTCTTTGAATTCCGTGAGGGGCTTTGGGGGATTTTCTATTCCCAGAGAAGATGCAAGGTTCATATCCGGGTCCGCATCGATTGCCAGTACTTCGTATCCGTCTCTTGCAAGCAGTCTTGCCAGAGTGCCTGAGAGAGTAGTTTTTCCAACGCCGCCTTTTCCGGTAATTGCTATTTTTATTTGAATTCCCCCTTAAATTCCGGGTATAGTTTAAGGTAATAGTTTTCTACTCGAATATAACAATCAAACTGTTTATACTTACTCATTTGTACCGGCCATTTGTGCCGGTTTTTTTTCAGGATATCCGGAGGAAAACTTTCGTTATTTCCTGTTCCGCTATTTTTCATTTGTTCACAAAATCGAAACCTTTTTCCGAAGCAATTTGCATGAGGTACTTTTCTATATGGCTTCCCTGCTTTTTAGAAAAGCCCGAATCCCTGGCAAGCCGGTCGAGCACCTTCTGTACTCCGGTCCCGTACTGCATTGCTTTTTTTTCTTTCCAGAGAATTTCCGGAGGGATTAACCCTTCGGCCGCCTTCCTGAGAATATATTTTCGTTCATAAAAGCCGTCTTCATAGTAGCTGTCTTCATAGTAGCTGTCTTCATAGTAGCCTTTTTTTTTCAGGACTTTCAGCTCCGGGCTTATTGCAAGCCCGATTCTAATCACTTCTTTATCAAGGAAGGGGACCCTGAGTTCCACCGAACTGGCCATTGTAACCATATCATCCCTTTCAAGGTTAATTTTAGAGATGCTTGCGAGGTCCGAGTAAATCGCCCTGTCGAGTACCTCAGCCCCCTTTTCGAGGAACTCCTCATGCCTCCTGTACCCTCCAAAGAGTTCATCTGCCCCCTGTCCGGTCAGGAGGACTCTCTTCCCGTCTTCCCTTGCGGTTTTTGCCACGATATAAAGGGGTAGCCCTATTGCAATTTTCATCGGGTCCGTAGATTCGGTTGCATAGATTACCTGAGGGACTGCAGCTTCTATTTCTTCGGGTGAAAGGAGATGGACTTCCAGGTTTTTCTTCATGCCGATGGCTTCAGCTGCCCTCTCGGCCTGGGCAATGTCATGGGAATCCGGAAGTCCAACCGCATAAAGGGAAACCCCGGGATCGATACGTTTTGCAAGGGCTGCTAAATAGGTACTGTCAATACCTCCTGAAAATGCAATACCTGCGGTCGGGGTAAGCCTGAGTTCCACAGCTTTTTCAAGGGCTTTTTTCAGTTGAGACAAAGCCTCCTGTTCTTCATAAATCCTTTCTTCAGGCGATTTTATCTTCAGGTACCCTTCCGGGATTTTTTCTGTAATCTCCCCGTTTTCGGTATTGAAACCCAGAATCACTCCCTGCGGGAAAGGCTTTGCCTTTCTGCCGATAAAAGCAAGGGCTTTTTTTTCGGAGGCAAAGGCTATTTCCGTCTTTTCTTCCTCTTTTCCGGAGCAGTAAAAGAGAGGCTTTACCCCAGACGGGTCTCTGGCAAGTACAAGTTCTCCTCCGCAGGCATATGCAAGGGCATAGTCCCCGTTTACTTTTGAAAGTGCAGAGCCGACAGAGTCCATTGGTGTACTTCCTTCCTTTACCCCTTTTTCTATAAGTGAAAAAAGCAGTTCGGTATCGGAATCGGTTTTTATTTCTTTCTCAGCTGCAAGCTCGCGGAAATTAAAAATTTCCCCGTTGAGCACAAGAGCCCCTTTTCCCGTAAGCGGCTGGGGCATATCTCCTGTTATTTTAAGCAGGGCATTTCCTATGCTCAGCTCTCCTGCAGTATGGATTCCGCAGGCATCAGGTCCCCTGTGTCCCAGGGCCGCAAGCATTTTCTTTACTTCCGTATTACTGTAAGGGGTTCCGAACACGCCCGCTATTCCGCACATGATTGCACCTTTTTTTCTGTTCTTTCTGTCCGGTATACACGAGCGTCACCCTGTATTTATTATTTTGCAATCTTCCGGCAGGACATTTCCAAATATTCTCTTTTTCTCTCCTGCGCCGCGCCGGGTAGGCTGGGGTCGGGCAGGTCGAAAAACAAATTGAAAGTCAACACCTCAATTAAGAGGAAACGTATGCTGATAAATGCCCCCCGAATTGAGAGAATACTTTTTCTTAAATCCGGAAACCGTTTTTCAATTTACGGATAAATATCAGCGCCTCCGCCAGCCTTGTCTGGAGGCCCTACCCAAAAGAAAAAGGAGATCGTGAAGGGAAACGATACTGAAATTTCTGCCAATTTGGCTTTTTTAGCATTCTTTTATAACTCAAAAGTGTATTTGGCATCTTTAATTGCCTTTTGTCTCTTTTTCTCTTCTCGTCATCCGGTTTTATCCGGGTGATTCTTCACGAAGCACTTCTGCAGCGAACACGGGGTCTCCCTGCAGGGCAGCGAAGGGGTTTCTTGCGCTTTTTTCGTCCCCTATCCAGATGGAGTGCGCACAGTAAAGGCAGCAACAGCGGGTGGCATACAGGTTATTTCTCGGCGTGTAAGCTCTGCAGCAATTGCTGCCCCTCAGGACTCCGTTTTTGCAGAGGACAAGCTGCCCGGTCAGGTGCATATCCTATTCCGGACTATCCTGTTTACAATCCCGGCTATCCGGTTCATTGAGGTCCAGTATTTCACCCAATATATAATTACGTTTTATATACATTTAAAACTTAACTATTCTGTTCTGATTTATATATTCTATAATTTTATAAATCTAGGAGAAGCCGTAGACAGGAAAGAAAGCTCTGGTTTTGAAGGGCTTTGCCTGCTATAAAGGAAGTTTTTTATCTGTACCCTCCAATATACGCAACGTTTTTAAGCATCTTCTATTTATTATGGTGCAGACCGGAAATTATTGCCTTAAAGTTCACGCTTTAAATTCACCTTCTCTTTCACCTGATGCCGCATTCAGGCTCCCGGAAAGCAGGTGAAATTCCGATTAAATTAAAAATTCAAAATTGAGGCTTACAAAGATGCAGTACCAGGCAACAGTGACTATTGAACAGAAAGCAGGCATGCTTGACCCTGAAGGCAGCACAGCTAAAAGGGCTCTCGGGCACCTCGGATATGCAGTTGAAAGCGTAAAGACCGCAAAACTGTACGAAATAGTGCTCGAAGCAGAATCTGCCGAAGTTGCGGAGCAGAAGGTTGATGAGATGTGCCAGAAGCTTATCGCAAACCCAATCATCCACAACTACACTATAAAGCTCAAGGAACTTAACTGAGGGCTTCCCGGAAAGAAAAGGGATTGAAAATTAAGCAAATCCGGAAAGCTAAACGTTTTTAAAACACTGAAGGAAGATTGAGGGAAAAAGATGAAGATTGCCATTATTCAGTTCGGAGGCACAAACTGTGACATGGACGTCTTCCATGTCCTTAAAGACGTGGTTGGTGTGGATGCCGAAACTGTCTGGTACAAAGAAGAAAACCTGGCCGGCTTTGACGGAGTCGTTGTCCCGGGAGGTTTTTCCTACGGAGATTACCTCAGGGCAGGGGCGATTGCAGCCCGAACTCCGATTATGGATTCCGTAAAAAAAATAGCAGCCGAAGGAAAACCCGTGCTCGGGATCTGCAACGGTTTCCAGGTGCTGACCGAAGCCCGGCTTCTTGAAGGAGCTCTTACCACAAACGAATATCCTAAGTTCAGGTGCCACTGGACCAATCTCAGGGTCGAGACCGCTGATACCCCCTTTACCTCGAAGTTCAGGAAAGGAGAGGTTATAAGGATGCCAATCGCCCATATGGAAGGCAAGTTCTACGCTGAGGAATCTGCCCTTGCAGAACTTGACGAAAACGAGCAGGTTGTTTTCCGTTACGTGGATGAAAAAGGGAGAGTAACTGATGAAGCCAACCCCAACGGCTCTCTGGAAAACATCGCAGGAATAGTAAACACATCAAGAAACATTCTCGGCCTCATGCCCCATCCGGAAAGAGCTTCCGAATCAATCCTTGGCTCTGCTGACGGAAAAAGGGTCTTCGAGTCCATGGCGGATTATATTACTGAAAACTTCTGATCCGCTGCTCATTTTCTTTTTCAGATTTTTTTCTTTTTATAAACAAGGACTTTTATTTTTTAACGATTTTTTTATTTTGGACGAAATCTGCTGCAGCGACAAACTGAATCCTGACTATTTCTACGAGCATTTGGTAATAATGTTATTATAGGCCGCAGGTAAAATAAACACTTCATGAAACTCACGGTCCTTGTTGATAATAACACCCTTATTGACAGGTATTTCTTTGCCGAGCCCGGTTTGTCCTTTCTGCTGGAGGATTCGGGCACCCGAGTTCTTTTTGATACCGGGTATTCGGATATATTCCTTAAAAACGCCCGGAAAATGGGACTTTCACTTTTGGATCTTGATTACCTGGCTCTCTCCCACGGGCACCTGGACCACAGCTGGGGACTCGAACCTCTGATCCGTTTATTCATGGAAGCAGGGATAGAAAGGCTGCCCGGCAGGTCTCCAATTCTCGTTGCCCACCCCCTGGCCTTCGAAAGCAAAAAAATCGAAGGGATAGGGGAAATCGGAAGTCTGTTCACTCCCAAAAAGCTTTCAGAACATTTCAGGCTACAGCTCTCAAGTACTCCATTCTGGCTGAGCGAGAGGCTCGTTTTCCTTGGGGAAATCCCCGGGAACTTCGCCTTTGAGGCAGGGGCAGCTGTCGGATATGTGAAGGACAGCGAGGGAAATAAAATTCCCGACCTCCTTCGGGATGATACGGCACTCGTATACAGGGCAGAAGCAGGGCTCGTAATTATTACGGGCTGTTCCCATTCCGGGATCTGTAATATTACCGAATATGCAAAAGAAGTATGTGGAGACAGCAGGGTCCTTGATATAGTAGGTGGCTTTCATCTCCTGGAACCCTCAGAAGAACGGATGAGCGGGACTCTTGAATACCTAAAAAAACTTGACCCGGAATGCCTCCATGCCTGCCACTGTACGGACTTAAATTCAAAAATTGAGCTTTCAAAGGTTTGCAGGCTTAAGGAAGTGGGAGTCGGGCTGCAGCTTGAATATTTTTAACTATTTTTTAATTTTCCTTTTCTTTTCCCTTCTTTTTTTCAGTTACGGATATGAAGACATTGGTTCAACTGAAGACAACGGTTTAATTCTACGGGCCTTATGACATAGATTTTTTTCCTGTTTCCTGGATCATTTCTTTAGATCTTTTCATCCCGCCATTAAATCGATTTTCCGACTACATGAGACTGTATTTGGTAGGATAGTAAACGAAAGTTCAGATTTATTATTCAGAACACATATTTCAAAATCTTTTTATTACTTTAACTTATATTCTTATAAGTTTTTATAATACACTATTTATTTTTCTATGTGTATAATTTAAGCGTGTAATTATATCAACTAAAGGGGGCATTGGTTCATGAAAGGAAAACTGATTCTAGATGCTTTTTTAACTTTCTTCTTCATACTCGGGTCAGTCGCAGTCTCGACAGCTGCTGCGGTTATTTCCGTAGATTCAAATGGAGGAGAAAATTACAGCTCTATCCAGGAAGCTATTAATAATGCACAGGAAGGGGACACGATTCTCGTAAACCCCGGAATATATAAGGAAAACGTAAAGGTAGATAAGAAAATTTCAATTCTTGCAAACTCTTCCTCAGAGGCTCCGGGAAAACGCACTTATGTGCTGGGTACGGTTTCGGATGAAGACGTCTTTTACGTTAACTCAAACAATGTCACAATAGACGGTTTCTTTATTTCCGGTGTGTCTTCCGGAGGGGAAGAATATGAGGTGGGGATTTACCTTGAAGGAGTTGAAAATTGCTCTTTAAGTAACAACGCTCTGATAATGAATGATGTGGGAATTTCTCTCGCAGGAGCGAAGGGAAACTACCTCGTAAATAACCTTGTGAGTCTTGGATATCAGGGGATTGCCCTTGAGAATTCTGAAGAAAACACACTGTTAGGCAACCTTGTGCTAACAAATGATAAGGGAATCCTGCTGTATAATTCTGCAAATAACACCCTTATGAACAACACAGCTGACTCAAATATGAAAGGAGTTTCCCTTGAAACGTCTGATATGAACTCTCTGATGTCAAACACGATTTCTAAGAACGAATATGGAATCTTTAGCCTGATGTCTGAGTCCAATGTTCTGTTTAATAATTCCTTATACCTGAACGGTGTAGGATTATACTTTAATGATTCCTCTGATAACACGGTCTACATGAACGATTTTTTCAACCACATCAATGCTGAGGACGATGGGACTAACTTCTGGAACATCAGTTCAACAGGCAACTACTGGGAAAAATATTCGGGAGAAGACGCTAACGGAGACCGTATAGGTGACACTCCGTACGTTATCAATGAAACAACCGGGAGTAAAGATTACATGCCTCTGATGAATGAAACTTCTTCATATGAGGTTTCCGAAAACGAGAGTGAAGTTGATGGCAACGAGACATTTGTAACGAATTAAAAAAGGCTTCTTTTAACATAAAAGAAGAGAAAGGATGCAATTAAAAAGATAGAGGAAAATCCAGGAGTTTCATACTCTTGGGGAGTTTCATACTTTTTTCTCTCTTCTATTTTTTCAGGGGGCTGCCAGACAGGCCTGGGGAAAAACTTAACTAATTCCGGAATCATGAATTCTGGACTTATAGATCCTGGATTTATCAATTTTGAATCTCTAAATTCTGCATTTCTCAAGTCCGGACCTTACCTTTTCCGGGTTTTACTCTTTTCCGGGTTTTACTCTTTTCCGGATTTTTCCAGTTCTTTTCTTACGTTTTCTACGGTTTGCCAGGACTGCCTGACGATTTCCGGGAACTTTCCGCCGTGTTCTTTTCCCCATTTCAAGAGGAAAGCTTTTGTTTTGGGGTCTGAGGGATAACCGCTTCCGAAGTCTACGCCCCATTCTTTTTTTAGCTCTTCGATGAGTTCGTCCCTGCGTACTTTTGCAATGATCGAGGCTGCGGAGACTACGGGATAGGTTGCATCTGCCTGGTGCATGGAGATGATCTCTATTTTCTTTGCGTGAGCGGGGCTGGTTTTTGCGTACTGCCTGCGGAGGTTTTCGGCAAAACGTTCGGCTTTTACGTCCGCAGCATCGGCATATACGATATCCGGTTTCAGCTGTTCGAGAACTTTTGCAAAACAGATAACCATAATCTCGTTCATACTCATAATTTTCCGGAGTTCGTCAATCTGAGAGGGGCTGATCTCAAGGATGAAGAAGCCTTCTGCATGTTTTTTGATCTGGGATGCAAGCTGCTCTCTTTTTTTCGGCGTCAGTTTCTTGGAATCGGCAACCCCAAGCACCTTGAGGATATGGGCCCTGGACTCCTCGATTTTTACGCCTCCTATGCACATAGGCCCGATTACAGGACCTTTTCCGGCTTCATCAATTCCTGCGATCATCATTTTCTGGCTGTCTCCTGATTTGAGAGAAGAGGGCTTTTGTAAGTTTTACGGATCAGGAAAAGTAATAATATAATGGGTGGAAGGGGAGTAGAAAAAAGACCCTTGCAACTGGACATAGGCATAGTTGTATCAAGCCTCGGAGGGAATTCAAATCCGGAACCGAATCAATTCAATGGCCTTTTCTGGTTTACTCATAGGGTATAATGTTTCCCTGGCTGCAAGAATAGGCATCCATTTTAAAAGAACTTTTGGTTTATGTATGCTGGTTCCTACAATTCCTGTTAGTACCAGTGGCTTTTGCATTAAGGGTCTGTTCTGTGACGGAATAAGTTAGTCCTGAAGAGTAATATAATTATATATAACTTAAATTATAATTATGATTATTGGTGGATATAAAAGGGAAGGGGAATGAAATGAAAAGCGATAGGAAGAATCACAGGAATAACTGTCATAGAAGCTGCACGCATTACAGCCGGAGGACGCAACGCACCCGATCATATCACGACGCGAATGATGTAGTTAAAGAGAGTACAGGAGGGTAATTGATGACCACTCACGGGAGTCTTCAAGAAGCCGTGTCGGCCCGCAGAAGCTCCAGCTCGGCAGGCAAGAGCAAGGGCGCAGAGGAGAAGATCGTGGCAGAGGACATCACCCTCACCGCAGCTCAGCTCCTGGTCCGGTGCCTTGAGAACGAAGGTGTCGAGTATATTTTTGGGCTCCCCGGTGAGGAGAATATCAGACTCGTCGATGCTATGAGAGACTCAACGATCCGTTTCATTGTGGTGCGCCATGAGCAGGGTGCTTCATTCATGGCTGACATCTATGGCCGCGTTACGGGCAAGGCGGGTGTCTGTATATCCACGCTGGGACCGGGCGCGATTAATCTGCTTCTGGGAACCGCCGACGCCTTCACCGATAGCACTCCTTTGGTGGCGATCAGTGCCCAGGTCGGCCTCAACCGTATCCATAAGGAGACGCATCAGGTTGTCGATCTGCTGAGTATGTTCAAGCCGGTTACAAAATGGGCCGAGATGATTGTCGACTCCGCTTCCGTACCTGAGATGGTGCGGGAAGCGTTCGAGAAAGCCCAAACTTCGCGGCCGGGTGCCGTCTATCTTTGCGTTCCTGAGGACATAGAGGCGATCTCGGGCCTCGCCGGCTTGCGCCCGCTTGCCCGATCTGATAAAGCGGACAGCATGCCAGGGCCCGCACAGATTACACGCGCAGCGCAAGTTCTGCAAGAGGCGACAAAACCGATTATCCTCGCAGGTCATGGTGCAGTGCGAGACTACGCCGGGGCCGCTCTTGTCCGGTTCTCCGAACGCCTTCGGATCCCGATTGCAACCACGTTCATGGGCAAGGGTATCTTCCCTGATGACCATCCCAACTCCCTGGGCACCATAGGGTTCATGCAACATGACTACGTGAACTTCGGATTTGATGAGGCGGACGTGATCATCTGCGTCGGTTACGACCTCCAGGAGTTCGATCCCGTCCGCATAAACCCCAATGCCGACAAGAAGATCCTGCACCTGCATAGATACCCGGCAGAGATCGACGCGCACTATCCCGTCACCGCCAGCGTTGAGGGTAACCTCTCGGCTGCGCTTGACGGGTTAGCAGCAATAATAACTCCGAAAGAGGGGTTGGATGCCGAGGACCGAAAAATCCGGAACCTGCTCAGGGAAGAGCTTGAGTATGGGGCACATGCCGATGTATATCCGGTCAAACCGCAGCGGCTGGTCTCCGACATCCGTGCGGCCATGGGGGATTCGGATATCGCGCTGGTTGATACCGGTGCTCTGAAAATGTGGATGGCCCGCCTCTACCCGACGTATCATCCGAATACCTGTGTGATCTCAAATGGTTTGGCGACTATGGCGTTTGCTGTGCCCGGGGCAATAGGCGCGAAGCTCGCTTATCCTGACCGGAAGGTGCTCGCCGTGACAGGCGATGGCAGCTTCCTGATGAATTCCCAGGAACTGGAGACTGCGATACGGGAGCGTATCCCGTTTGTTGTACTCGTCTGGGTCGATGACGCCTACGGCCTGATCAAGTGGAAGATGGACCTGGAACTGGGGCACCACTCCTTTGTCGATTTCGGCAACCCGGACCTGGTCAAGTACGCCGAGAGTTTCGGGGCCAGGGGCTACCGCGTTGAGGCTGCTGCCGACCTCCTGCCAACGCTCAAGAAAGCCCTCGCCGAGGATGTTGTCTCAGTGGTCGTCTGTCCGGTCGACTATTCAGAGAATATAAGGCTTACCGGTAAGCTGGGTCAGCTGACGCAGCCTATCTAATTTCGATCCCTGTATTGACTAAAAAAGTGACTGCTGCAGGAATGAAGAAAAAACTCGGCCACTCGTCGAAATAGGTGCTGCTTTCCATTTTGAAAAATTGCTATTTTTATAATGTCCGGAAACAAAAGCATTAAATCTAAAGTTGATTATTTTTGGGGTTAAGTTAGCTAGTAAGAGATGAGATGAAATCCCCATGCCAGTAATCACCTTGCATTATGAAGACCTTGAGAAACTCACGGGAACAGATAAGGAAACCATCATAAAAAGGGTGCCCATGATCGGGGCCGATATCGAAAGAGTTGAAGATGAGTATGTCGATATCGAGTTCTTCCCTGACAGGCCTGACCTTTACAGTGTGGAAGGGGCAGCCAGGGCAATGAGGGGTTTTCTGGACCTTGAGACAGGGCTTCCCGAATATGCGATAAAGCCTTATGAGGTATCCATATCTGTCAGTGAGGATATCCTGAAGATCAGGCCCTTCCTCGGGTGTGCGGTTGTAAGGGGAGTAAAGTTTACGTCCTCTTCTATTAAGTCTCTCATGGACCTGCAGGAAGACCTGCACTGGGGCCTTGGGAGAAACAGGAAAAAAGTTTCTATCGGGGTTCATAACCTTGAAAACGTGAAACCGCCCTTCAGGTACATGGCAGTTGACCCCGGCTTTGAGTTCGTGCCCCTTGACTACACCGAAAAAATGAGCATGACGGAAATCCTGGAAAAGCATCCCAAAGGCACAAGGTTTGCCCATCTCGTCAGGGATTTTGAAAAATACCCGATAATCCTGGACGCAAATGACAACGTGCTGTCCTTCCCGCCCATTATCAACGGGACACTCACAACTGTTACCGAACAGACAACTGACCTCTTTATCGATGTAACCGGCCTTGGGGAAGCTGTGTATACGGCCTTAAACATCGTGGTCACAGCCCTTGCCGAAAGAGGAGGGCAGATCGAGTTTGTAAGGGTGATCCGTCCGGGAGGCGAAGAACTTGTCCTGCCTGACCTTGAGCCCGAAGAAAGGCTGCTTACAAAAGGCGAGGTGAAGGCTCTGATGGGCATGGAACTCCCGGTTGAAGAAATCGTAAAACAGCTTGAAAGGATGCGCTTTGGAGCATCTGCCCTTGATGAGGAAACCGTTGAGGTAAAGGTTCCTACCTACAGGGCGGATATCCTGCATAACTATGACCTTGTAGAGGACATTGCAAAAGGTTATGGCTATGAGAACATCAAGGTCACGGTTCCTGAAACTTATACCCCGGGCAAATCCCACCCGATTTCTCTCATGCGGGCTTCGGTAAACGAAATTATGGTCGGGCTCGGCTACTATGAGGTTATGCCTTTCACGCTTACCAGCGAAAAGATCAACTTTGAAAACATGTGCAGGCCAGAGACTGAAGATGTTACCTACGTGCTTCACCCGATCAGCGAAGACCAGACAATGATCAGGACAACCGTGCTCCCGAACTTGCTTGAAATTCTTGCCTTAAACCAGCACAGGGAACTTCCGCAGAAGATCTTCGAGTTCGGAGAAGTCGTAAGCAACGAGACAACCGGTCAGCATGTAGCTGCAGTCTCAATCCACCCGCAGGCAAACTTCACCGAGGTATATGAGGTCGTGGACGCCCTTCTGAGGGAGATGATGCTTCCCTATGAGGTAAAAGAGTCCGAAGACCCGGCTTTCCTTGAAGGCAGGCGGGCAGATGTTTATGTCAACGGCAAAAAGCTCGGAGTCTTTGGGGAACTCCACCCCGAGGTAATAAGCAACTTCGCACTCGGATATGCCGTTGTAGGGTTTGAGCTTGACTTAAACGACCTTATAGACAAAAATACTTAATAAAAATACTTAATAAAAATACTTAATAAAAATACTTAATAAAAATATTTAATGTAAATATTTACTAGCAGTAAAAATTCAGAAAAAATAAAAGTAAAAATTAATTTTCAGGTAGAGGAATGGAAAGTTTCCTTTTCTTTTCTCATTTTTCTTTCAGTATCTTTTCCATTTCTGCCGCTATTTTTCGCACTTCAGGTATTTCTTCGGTTTCAGCAAGCCTGTCCACAAGTTCAAGCATTTTCTCCTTCATCAAGTCCAGGTCTCCAAGGGTAGAGGAGAGTTCTCTGGCGAGTGATTCCAGGCTTTTTGTTTCTACAAGAACCGAAAGCTTTTCAGGTTCGGTACTTATTAAGGAGATAGCCTCGGGGGAGTTGAGGTCTATGTCGTATTCTTCTTCAAAGTACCCTTTTGGAACGGTTTTAAGCCACCTGACCAGCCGGACATGGCTGATAAAATCGCTGAGCTGCCTGTATTCGTAGTTTCCGGTAACCTTTCCGACCAACACCTCATTTCTGGTCTTGAAAGGGACTGCCACAAGGTCTCCTTTCTTTATTTTCGTGACAAAGGAATAGATCTCTCCGGCCCAGGTTTCGGAAAGCTCTCCTCTCATGCCGGGGTATTTCTCAAGTATGAGTTTTTTTACCTGCTCTTTGTCTTCAATACCGGACAAATCCGGAAACTCCGCCCCTCCGATGGTAATCACGCTGTTCTCAAGGATTATCTCTTCATCTTCCAGAGTGCCTGCGGCTTTGAGCAACCAGAATTTCATAACCTGCCTCCGATTTCATCAGATCTTTTAAGGATTCTCAGCATTTCTGCGGATTAGTATACTATGGATTAGTATACTATCTTCGTATATTCTGCTGCTAATTAACGGTTTCCCGCAGTTCTTCTTCTCCGCAGGAAAAACTCTTTTAAGTTTACAGCCCCAGGTACAGGTATGGGCAAAAAGGTTTTGTCGGGGTTGACGGCTGCAGAGCGGGATGGTTTTCAGTGTTCCTCGAAGGAGAAAATGAGTCTGACTGTAGCTGGAAGGTTGAAATTTTCCCAGAGTTCTCATGCCTTGTTGATTTTTTGAAAAATAACTATGAACAGGCTAATCCCCTCATCCTTATCGATATCCCTATAGGCCTGAAAACAGGAGGGAGTGGAGAGCGGCTTTCGGACCTTGGAGCCCGGAGTATTCTGAAAGCCCGGAAGTCCAGCATTTTTCCTGTGCCGTGCAGGGAAGCAATTTATGCAAAAACCTATAAGGAAGCCTGCGAGGTTAACGAAAGGCTCACGGGAAAACGCATATCTAAACAGGCCTGGAACATAGTGCCCAAAATCCGGGATGTGGACGGCTTCCTGATTGAAAACGAAAATTTCAGGGAAAAGGTCAGAGAAGTCGGACCTGAAATCTGTTTTCAGGCTTTTGCAGGCTTTCCCATGAAATACCCGAAAAAGAAAGATGAAGGTTTTCTTGAAAGAAAGGGAGTTCTGGGTAAGGTCTGCCCATTTGCAGATGAACTCGTCGAATTTGCCCTTTCAAAGTACAGGCGAAAGGACCTTTTAAAAGACGATATCCTGGATGCCCTTGCAGCTGCACTCACTGCACAAATGGGGGGCATATATGGGTTTACTTATGTACCCAAAGAACATGAAATAGATAGCAAAGGGCTGAAAATCCAGATGGTTTACTGTGAGTGCGAAAAAGTTCGAAGCCGTGAAAAGCAGAGTGAACTTTGAGATGTTATGGCTTAAAAAATCAAATATCCGGCTTTTCTTCCGTTGGTTCAGCCACCCGCATGCAGTGCCAGAAAAGCTCCTTTCCCCATCTTAAAGCTTTTTCTTCGGTGGATATGAGTAGCTGGTCTCTCAACTTTCCGTCATTTTCGAACATTTTTAGAGAAAGGAACTTGTCCGTTACAACGATTATTGGAATGGGTGAGGGTTTCTGGCAGATGAATATTTTTGAATTTTCGCTTTTGAAAAGCCTCTTTGCTTCTTCAGGAAAACCGGTAACCAGACGCTCTATGACATTTTTCGTCATGCAGAGCGTGAGTTTGGTTCCGTTTTCCGCAAGGGATGCGTAGAGGGAAGGTGCTTCCGGATGGAAATAAGAGACAAGAGTAAAGATCTCTTTTGAACTCCGGATATTATCCATGAAAACTTTCGGAGTTTCAAGCATGTGTTCCGCGTCAGGCTCAAGCAGTTCACAGTGCTCGAGTTCGTCAATTCTCTCCAGAAGGTAATCGGGAATCTGAGTTAAATCCCGGGTTTTCCAGTATTCGCCATTAGCTTCAAAGACTTCTATCGAATTCAGGAATGGCTCCATATTTTCAACTATTACTTCACCGATTTCGGATAACATGTAAACTTTCTTTTCTTCAATTATCAGGCGGGCATCTTTCATTTTTTTAATATGAGGTTGGATAGATCTGGCATCTACGTTGAGTAAGTTCTTGATTGTATCGATATCTCTCGGCTCTTCTTTCAGAAGAAGTAAAAGATCTTTTCTCCTGTCAGAATAGAAGATGAGATTAACCAGTGACTGTTTCATCTGTCCACCTGAAGTTTATCCACTGTTCGTATAATTCATTAAAAACTTTTTTGTTTAAGCCGTAAAAAACTTTTCATTCTTGAGCCTAATTTCTCTCCTTATATTTTAATGTTTTTCGAATTTTCGGACTCTCTGATGAATTCTTTTTATTGCAGCATTATTTGAAAAACTATAATAAGAATATGAAAAATTAAATCTAAATTATAATATGGAACTTTAATAATGTGAAAACTAAAAATTGGGTGGTCCACCTTTACATGGTTGATAGCCCGAGTTTCGCTAGCAGAGGAGAGGCTCTGCAGTACGCTGTCTGTTTCGCTACGCTCAAGCAGATTATTTTATATATTAGAGACAGACGCTTCACTCCCGTACTAAATTAAGATTTCTTCCCCATATAATGTTACTCTCTATCTCGAGTCGTTCCTGTCCCGCTCGACGCAGGAGAGCGGTCTTTCCCCAGAAAACAAAAAAGAAGAAAAAGAGCACGTAAAGAAAAAAACAACATGCCAGCAATTAAAAGCTTCTGAGACACTTGTGAGTGAAAAAGAAAACAGTAGGTCAACAGGCAGAAATTTTGGTCTCATTTCTCTTTAATTTCTGCTTCTTTTTCTTTTTGTTAAGGGCCGCCAGACAAGCTGGCGGAGGTGATTATATTTACTTATCTGTGAATTTTAATGAGATTCTCCATGTCAAGATATGAATTGTCTGTTCCTTTTTGAGTCGCAGACTTGACAGGTTCAGTCCCTCAAGGGGTATCAATAAAACAGATCCTAATTTCGGATATCCGGATAATATCACCCGGTTAATAAGGGATCACCTAAAATTGAAACTCAGTCTAAATAATGCAAACAGAATTAAAAAACAAAAAATTAATAAAAATCAAACAGGAAGAATTAAAAAACAGAAGAAGAAAATAGCAAGAAGCTGAAGAGTATTTCTTATTTTTACTGGAGTTGTGAGCCTCTGGACCCAAACAGATACCTTTGTAAAGAATGTACATGCTCAAAAGCATCTGCATCTACGTTTGAGAACTTAGCTGAAACTTTGTCTGAGGACTTACCTGATAACTTGGCTGAAGCTTTAGCTGAGAATTTTACTAAAAACTCAGCCAGTACCGGAACTGATAGTCAGCCGGAGATTCGATTTCAGACTTCAGTGGCAGTCAAATCGGAATCTATACCATGATCTGGAACTCAATCGGAATGGAGTTTGTTCTGCTTCCTGCAGGAGAATTTGATATGGGTTCTCCTTCCCGTGAGAAGCGCAGAAAGCTCTGGGAAAGCCCCGTACACAGGGTATCTATAAAAAAGCCTTTTTATCTTGGCAGGTATCCGGTTACACAGGAACAGTGGAGTAAAGTTACGGGAAGTAACCCCTCATATTTCCGGGGGGAAAAACATCCGGTTGAAACTGTTTCCTGGGAAGAGGTTCAGGCTTTTATCCGAAAACTTAATGCTTTTGAAACTACTGGCGAAAGGAAATCAGTTTACCGCCTCCCCACAGAAGCCGAGTGGGAATATGCAGCAAGAGCAGGAACCACAGGCAGCTACTTTTTCGGGAACGACGAAACGAAACTTAAAGAATATGCCTGGTTTCTTGAAAACTCAGGACTTGAAACTCATCCGGTCGGTTTGAAGAAGCCCAATCCCTGGGGGCTTTACGACATCTATGGAAATGTAGGTGAGTGGGTGCAGGACGAGTACCATATCAGCTACAAAGGAGCGCCTCCGGACGGCAGGGCATGGGAAAACCAATTCCAGGGAATATCCACTCCCGTTAGGATAAGAAGGGGAGGGGGCTGGAACGGAAATGCAGGCTGCTGCAGGTCTGCTGAAAGGCTTTTTGCGCCGCAGGATCAGAAATTCAACAGCCTGGGATTCAGGGTTGTTAAGGAGGTTTGATCATCTGTAACTCCCCTAAGAAACCTTTTTATGCCCGTTGTTTACAGATATTGGCCGGATTAGCAAATATGGGCCATCTCCTTTTCTGATGGACATGGTTTTTCTGTCCCGGATTCAGTTCCGTTTTCAAGGAATTGGCAGGCTTTTTCAAGGTCTTCGACTATAATTGATGCCATGTCCGGAGTGAAGTTTTCTCGTACGACGATGCGCATTATCTCGATATCCGCCGCATTTTCCGGGAGACAGTAGGCAGGGACTATCCATCCTCTTTCCCTCAATTTGTGCGAGAGCTGAAGCAGGGAATAACCAGTTTCCTCTTTTTGTCTAAAAGCAATTATAGGGAGCCTTTCTCCTTTGTTCAGCATTTCGAAACGGCCCAGACTGTCAACTTTCCTGGCGAGATCCTGGGAAACGTCAAGGATTTTTTTCATTATTCCGGTATAACCAGCTCTTCCGAACCTTAAAAAATTGTAATATTGGGCCGCAACCATTGCACTGCCTCCTGAAAAGTTCAGGGTGTACGAATCTTCCATTTCCCCAAGGTAGTTTACATGGAAAATCAGGTCTTCGGGGAGGTCACTTTTATTACGGAAGATCAGCCAGCCAAGGCCCGGATAAGTCAATCCGTACTTATGCCCTGAAACATTTACGGATTTTACTCTTTCCAGCCTGAAATCCCACTCAAAATCCGGTTCGGTAAAGGGCAATATGAAGCCGCCACTTGCAGCATCGATATGGATGGGTATGTCCCAGCCTTTTTCTTTCTTATATTCCAGAAGTAAATCGTTAATGTCTTTTACAGGATCTATTTCTCCTGTAAAGGTCGTCCCCAGAACGCAACCGACACAGATCGTGTTCTCGTCAATCCTCTCTGCGACAGCTTCAGCCGTGATTGTGCGCTTGTCCTTGTCTATAGGAACTTTTCTGGCATCAACATCAAAGTACCTGGCAAACTTATCCCAGCAAACGTGAGCATCGTTTCCGAAAATTATGTTTGGCTTATCAGTACCTTGCCCCCCTGATTTTTTCCAGTTCCACTTATGAGCCAGCAAACCCAGCATTATGGCTTCCGAAGAGCCAGCTGTTGACGTGCCCACAAAATCGGTGTGATGGCCATTAAAAAGGCGGCCAAGCATATTCACAATATTATGGTGAATAACTCTGGAAGTTTGGGGATATTCGAAAATATCTATGATATTTTTGCTGATGTTTTCCATGACAAGCTTATCTGCTTCCGGTTCCATCCATGTGTTGACAAAACTTGCCAGATTCAGGAAAGGATTGCCGTCGAGACTCTGCTCATCATGTACCAGTTGATAAGCTGCCCTCGGGCTCATACCCTCCTCGGGAAATTCATACTTGGGAATTCCTTTATCTCTTGTTTTTCGGACATATCTGGCACTATATGCTCCAACACGATATTTCTTCGATTCATCCAAACTTTCCAGATTCATTTTCCTCGAAATCGTAATTTCAACCCCCTTCAGATACAGTAACATAATCCTCTGTCTCTCAAGCTTACTTTGAAAATATGAAAAAATACAAAGTTGCTGAAAGGCGAGTTTGGGCTTCTAATTAATTATCTCTACTCATTTTAATAATAATCGTCTAATTCTTTTTAGCTTTAAGATATGCAGCTTACTTCTGGACGTTTCATAAACTCTTACACCAAATTGCCCATTCAAAATAAATTTCAAGGAAACCAACATTTTGCTTTTGAAGAGATTTTATGGAAATCCCATAAATGATGTAGCACCCTTGACCCCTGCCCGCTTTTTCCAGGCAGGGGTAAAAAAGGAGTTGCAGGTGCTTTCTACGATTTAGGAGGCGATTTCATATTTGTGTCTGTCGGGTAGAGACACTTCTCTATACTACTAACTGATATTTAATACTTTTGTTTTCTTTTTTGTTACTCATTGTTAATTATATATCTTTTTATATTACCTTTATAGGAGTACTATTTTCCCTGAAAGTTTGCCGTTAAAGATTGGTAAAATATTAAAAGTCAATCCTTAAATCAAGAAACACAAATATGAAGGACACAAGATAGAGAATATGGTTGTGCGGGTCAGAGATATTCGTAATTTAGACATGTTATAAATGATTTTTTACATTCCATTTTTTAATCAAGATAACTCCATTATGAAAAAGCCGCGCTGTAAGCGCGGTAAATTTCCGTGAAGACGTCTAATAAGGTTGTTTTGTTTCCTCTAAACCTACAAATCGTTCTTCCTTTTTTACATCTATCAACAAAAATCTATAGCCACCACTACCGTTATTCAATCCTTTTCCTCATCTCTCCTCTCCTACCAGGTTACTTTATGTCGGGACTTGGAAAGGTTTTTTATTCTTTTCTACCGACCAAATAATCCTTATCATCTTTTTAGCTGCCGCACAAAGTGCAGTATTGTAGTGTTTCCCCTCACTTATTTTCTTCATGAAATACTGCTTTATCACCGGATTATGCATCTTTGCTTGCACAACAGCTCTCCCCAAAACCCATCTTAACAATCTTGATCCTCTTTTGTTAGGTCCTGAAATAACTTCCTTGTTCCCAGACTTTTTTACTTTTGGATCATATCCTGCAAAAGCGACTATCTGGTCTGGATGTTGAAAGTTCTCCACGTCTCCAAGTTCCGCCCAGATCATAGCCGCCATTAAATCACTAATTCTAGGAATTGTCTGAAGGTAATGCTTATCCTTCAACGTTTCCCAAGCAGCCAAAATCCTGGTTTCCACTTCTTTTATCTGGCTTTCCATGTATTCAATCAGGTTAAGCAAGGACTTGACCTCCAAATAATAAAGCCTCCTCCAATAAAGTCAGGAGAAATTGAATCTTTCGCCATTTCTAAGAGTTTTCTTGTTTTCTCAGGACTGTAATGATTTCTGCTCGTTTTTTTCATAAACTCATAGAGCTTTTCCTCTCCCATTCCCAAGCATATCTGAGGGTCTTGGTACTTCATTTAGAATGGCTATAGATGTTTTAGTGAATATGCTGGAAAACATCTGGTCATATCGGGGAAAGATAAGATGTACGTTACGTATTAACCGCTTCTTTAGATTAGCCACATTTGATTTCAACTTGAAATGGAATCCACAGTATTCTTTCAATTCCATTCTTTTTTTATCGCCATAACAGGTTTTTGGCGCCTCCCCAAATTGAAGTATCGCAGCAATTGTTTTTGCATCGATTTTATCGGTTTTTGATCCCCTAATGTTGACCGCTGCAAACCCCTTTACCTGAGAAGGATTGTAGGCATGAATTTCATAGTGTTTTGAAAGTTCCGAATATATGGCATACCAGTATATTCCCGTAGCTTCCATTCCAATCCGAGGAATTGAATTTAATCTATTAGATACTGATTCCACACGTTCTATGAATTTCTCGATACTGCTTTTTAAATTCTTGATTTGGATATACCTTCCAATCTGTTTACCCTCATCGTCCAAAATACAGGCTTCATGAGCATCCTTAGCGATATCAATACCGATGTTCAAATACATTTTTTGATCCCCCACAATACGATTTTATAGGCTGGAGACCAAATATCCCTCTGCTCTCTACAGATCGTAAGCTCGTGGAAAATCGCCAGACTCTGTGAGCACAGAGCTGTAACATGTTAAATTGCCGGAGAGCCGTAGGAGTGAGGGTGGTAGTCTAAGATAGCCGGACAATGCCGTAAGTCCTAATAACTACCCTCCCAGCCTACGTTTGTTTTTATGAAAATGCAGCAATAAAAGTATGCTGCAATTATCATTTATACGAGTCCTTTTGAGCGAGTGATTAAGAGTTAAGTGATCTATTGCCTGCGTCAAATGTATTTGAATAAAGTTAAGTATTATTCGGTCTTCTGGTAAAATGGCGAAGAGATAAATGACTTCTGTGCCGTTTTTGAGTGAAAAATAGGTTTGAGAAGGGAAGATTATGCCGTTTCAAGATGTAACCTCCGAAGAACTTGAGTTCCTTGTGAAAAAAGCCCTTGAGCTGGAAGCTGTTGACGCAAAGATAATTCCCACCTATCAGGTCTTTGTGGAAAAAAGGGTTGTCTTAAAGTGCAGAGGCTGTATAGGGTACGGGAAAAAACTGACATGTCCGCCGCATGTCCCTACGGTTGACGAGTTTCGGGAAATACTTAAAGAGTACAGGTATGCCCTGCTTGTCAAGTTCCGTTCGCCTGCGGTTGCTGATGAGGAGATTGCAAAAGCCCCTTACAAGACCTGGCTTGACCCGGAAGCCCCTGCAGAAACAAAGGAAAAAGCAGGAAAGTTCTGGGACGACTATTTCGACTACAGCAAAAAAATGCTGCTCTCAATGCTCGAGCTTGAAAAGGCGGCTTTTAACGAAGGTTTTACCTTTGCAGTTGCATTTGTCAACGGTTCTTGCAGGCTCTGTGAAAAGTGCAATGTGGAAAAAGGGCTTTGCGTTCATTCAAACATGGCGAGGATTCCGGAACATGCTGTCGGGATCAATATGAAAAAGACGGCAGAAGAAGCTGAAATGCCTCTGGCATTCCCTATCAAGGGACAGCCTGAACCCATGTCCATCCTTTTGATCGACTGAAGCAGGAGACTGAGACAATTACAGTTTTACTTTCCAGCTTTTTTTCCTTCTCGGCTATCTCGCCTCAGGGATTTCCGCCAGATACATAGGTTGTGCCGACCGAATTGAGTATATTGTGCCGACCGAATTGAGTATAAATTGTTCCGGCATCTCTTCGGCAAAGCGGTTTATTGCTTTCCAGCCTGTGCAAGCGCAACCACTTATAACAACAAGCCCTTTACCTTTCAATTTTATCACAAGTCCCTGGTCATCCCGGAAGGGGTAAGTTATCCAGTTCCCGTTAACCTTTGCCTCAGCCCGGGGAAACCTTTTTCGAAGGGGATTTTGCGCTCGATCTCGCCGGTTGTGTGGATAAGACCGTTTGCAATCGGGAACGCTTTTTCGGACTTTACGATGTCAGCTCTTGCTTCTTTCAGTTCTCCTTCATCAAGTTCGGGCAGTATTAAAGGGTGCCCGATTACAGGAATATTAAAGCGGCGTTCAAGGAGGGCATCAGGATGAAGAACAAGTGGGACTTCTTTATCCTGCTCTCTACTCACGAATTTCAAAAGGTCAACAAGCTCGAGAAAATGGTCCGGATGTCCATGGCTGAGGGCAACAGCTTCTATTCTGCCAAGCAGCTTTCAAAAGCTCTGCGTTATTAAATAGGTTGGCTGGAGTGACTGCTGCATCCATCAACACGGTGTGCTCCTCATTCCCTGCCCATACTTTGATCAGGCACGAAAAGCCGTGTTCGGCAAAAAGTATCTGCGGGAAAAAAGGTAACTGAGGTCGTCTGCATACGTCGGTACTTTCTATTAGAAATATATCCGTGTAATTATCCATAAGGACTGTTATTTCCAGTCGGTCTATTTCCAGTCGGTCTGCTTCCCGAATATCTTTATACGTTTTTCAAAATCATCTGAACCATTATCGAGAGACCTTTAGACTAACCGATATTTTCAATTCACCGGCAGGTAATTCGGCTAGACTTTCCTCGCAGCTATGGCTATCCAGTCTCCGCCTTCTCCGTACGTTTCTCCCGAAAGACTGTTCCATACCTGCTCAACTTCAAATCCGCTCTGCTCAAGCGCCAGGCTTATTGTTTCAAGGGAATAATCATGTATCCAGAGCCTGTATGTCTTTACCGCTCCATCTTCGTCTGCGATGATATACTGGTTCATCCGGGTGTCATTTTCCGGGTAATCGAATCCTTCTTCCAGCACGAGGTGCTTGCCGGGCCTCCAGAAGCCGTCTTCTGAGACGTACCACCTGTTCTTAAGCCCTTCCCGCATTCGAAGCGCTCGTGTAGACACATCAAAGATGAAAATCCCTTCATCCTTCAATGCCCTGCGGATGAGGTTCAGGAGAAGGTCTAGTTTTTCCTCGGAAAAAGTACAGATTTCCCCGTATATCTGAAGCACGACATCAAAGGTTTCCTCATACTCGATGTCGAAATAATCAGTGCAGACATAATCAATATCAAGCTGCTCCTTTTCAGCCAGATTGCGGGCATAGTCTATAGATCTCCGGGATATATCGATTCCTGTGACCTGCACGCCTTCCATGCATAACCTGCTGCTATACAGACCCGGGCCGCATCCAGGGTCGAGCACCCTATCTCCTGTTTTCAGGAAACCTGAACCTGTAAGGTGGTGAACCGTTTTTTCGATTTCTGCAGTTTTCCGGCTTGCCCCATCATGGTTCTGGTCAAGGTGAGCTTCAAGCATGCTCTTTGAGATATGAGGGTCATTCCAGAATTCGGGTTCCCCGGGTTCGAAAAGACGGGGTTTTGAAGTGTGGGAGAAGATGCTGGGGAAGTAACTCCGGGTCATGGTAAATCATCATTAAAAATGGATAGATGCTGATGGATATATGTTAAAAGAATAGGATGGATAAACATCCTGTGCAGTTAATCGGGTTCAAAAGTTAAAAAGTAATTTGATTTTCATGGGGTTTCAATTGTTTTTTAATATCAGTTCTCACGGTGCGCAGGAAAAAAGGGGAATTTCCGGTGGGAGGGTGTCCCGGAGCTTAATCTGATGTCTGCTGAGCTATGGCAAAGCCGACAGTGACTTCAACTTCCTTGCCAGTGACTTCTTTCAGTCGTTCTTCAGCTGTGCTGGCAATATCAGGAGGAATTTCTTCCCCGGCTTGATACCCCACGACAAAATTCACAATGACCGGTTTTTTCTGCAGGGGTACTGTGGGTATGAGGTCGACGATCATTTCCAGCAGGATGTCTTCGGGTTTATAGTCTATATTTATGATCCCGCTCAGTATAAATCCTGCTTCTGCATATTCGGGTTCTTCAAACATTATCTCAAGTTCCTGGTTAACCTGCTGTTCAACAAGGGCGGCCTGGAAGGATGTGTAAGTAACAAGAGCGAGGATTATGGAGAGGAAGGCGATTGCAATAGCAAGAACTGCTGCACGCGAGATCACCTCGGCGCGTGCACGACCAACAGCTTTTTCCTCAGCCGGACGAAAGCCTGAAATCCAGAACAGGATGAGGGCAGATACGTTGATGGCAAGCAGGTTCACGAGCACCAGTACAGCCGCTGTCAGCGCAATATCATAGAATCCCCAGGCAAACCCGAGCCCCGATGTTGCAGCCGGAGGAACGAGGGCAACGGCAATTGCCACCCCCACAAGGGTCGAACCTGAGCCCCGCATAATGCTTATGGCGCCGGCAAGCCCTGAGCCCAGCGCAAGGAAGAGGGACAGGAAGTTAGGGCTGGTACGCTCAGCAATCTGGCCTATGTCGCGGATATCGAGACCAGGAGGCAAAAGCAGTGTTCCTTTCACGATTGCGCCTATCGCAGCAGCGACCAGGATTGCAAGCAGGAGCCCTCCTACCTGTAGTTTTATACCACGGGTGGTAAGTTTTCTCTCATCGATGACTGTCCCGACGCTGGCTGAGATTGCCGGGCCCATGAGCGGGGCAACCACCATTGCCCCTATGATTGTTGCAGCAGAGTCAAGTAGCAGCCCTCCTGTAGCGATAATAGTGCTCAGGACAAGAAAAGCACAAAAAGTGGAAGTTGCGGGTGCGAGGTCTTCCGCACGTGCGATGAGTTCTTCCCTGGAAATGCGAAGTCCGGAATAACGTTTCTTCAACGCTTCCAGGCGTGAGGAAACAACCGTCTCGGGTGACAGGACGATTGTGTATGCATTTTCGCGGATTCCCGCTTCACGCAGCTTTTCGAGCACAGGCTCGACCCCGATAGGAGGTATGGGGAACTGTACCAGGGCTTCGAACTCCCCTCTCCCTGTTTCGTCCCAGACCGCATAGTCGATCTTCTCGTTGTCAAGCACGGCCAGGACCGGCTCTCGTTTCCCCACCGGAATAAGTACCTGGACAATACGCATAATATTATTATGGTATTTTAATATATAATATATATTATCAATATTGGGATATAATGGAAAGTTTTATAATATTTTTAGTCAAACTTATCTAAATATATTATATCGGTAACTGAAACAGAAATACGTTATCTGTCGGTCTTTTTAACCGGGGAATGTCTATTTGCATTTTAATTATATCAGCAGGTTTTTTTCCATGTGAAAAGATTATCCATTCGTATCAGTTATTTCATAACAGTCATTTTGGCTTTTCCGAAACTTCGAGGAGGTTATTTCTCGTCTCCGGAGATATAATAAGTTCACAGGATCAGTTTGAAATAAGAGAACGGACTTTGAAATAAGATTTCTCGGAGAATTTGCCGCCCGCAGGGGAGGTTGGGTGTGTACCTAATTCTCATGCAAAAAAAGAATCACTCTATCAAATCACTCTAAACCGAATTACACGGAAAATCACTCTAAACCGAATTACACGGGACCGATACTATGGCAACTGATTTTAAAAAAAATCCAGGCAGGACAGGCAAGGAAGGCAGGCCAGACAGAGCAGGCAAAACAGGAAAAAAAGGCGCAGGCAAGAAAGGCAGAACCCCTAGGACCGGTGCGGGCAGGGCAGACAAATCCAGTGAAACAGCATATGACCGCCTGAAAAAAGCCCTTGAGCCTTATCAAAAAACCCTGGAGACAAACCCTGAGAATGCAGCCGCCTGGGCAGGTAAAGGCTCGGTTTTTCTGAGGCACAGGATGTATAAGGATTCCCTGAAAGCCTATGAAAAAGCCCTTGAGATCGAACCTGAAAATCCCGCCTACCTCTACGAAAAAGGTTTCGTGCTCCTTCAGCTCAACAGGGAAGAAGATGCCCTGCAGACGTTTGACAGGCTGCTTGAGATAAAGCAGGATCATGACAAGGCCTGGAACCTGAAAACCTCCGTCCTCTGCAGGCTCGGACAGCATGAAAAAGCCCTTGCAGCCTCTGAAAATGCCCTTGCTTCAAACCCCAAACTGGCTGGCGCCTGGCATGCAAAGGGCACTGTCCTTTCTGACCTGGGCAGATATGAGGAGGCCATAACAGCCTATGATGCCGCTCTTAAAATAAACCCTAACCTCGCCCGCGCCTGGGAAGGGAAAGCCTTTGCTCTCTACAGCCTGGACCGTCCGGTTGAAGCTGCAATAGCTTACGATTCCGCCCTCAAGATAAACCCGGACAATGCAAAGACCCGGGTCGGGAAAGCAATGGTCCACCTCAAGCTCGGTAAATATAAAAAAGCACTTGAGCCCTGCAATAAAGCTATCTCAATCAAACCAGATTTAGCCGAAGCCTGGTACTGCAAGGGTATGATTCTTGCCGGTCTTGAAAAAGACGACGAAGCCCTCGGAGCCTTTGAAAGAGCCCTCCGGATCCGGCCGGACTATCCCGATGCCCGACAGGCAAGAAACTCCATAAGTTCCAAACTCGGAATCGACTTCGATGAAGAGGAAGACGAAGAGGAAACGGAAGAAGAAAAGCCGAGAGCCAGGAGGAGCTTCTGGACAAGAAAAGAGCCCACAAGCGAGATAGTGAAGAGAAGCCGGGGACAGGAAAGAGAGCAGAGAGGAGGAGCTAAAAGAGGAGAAGGGACAAGAAAGGGGCCAAAAGGAGAAGGAGCTAAAAAAAGCGGATGGGAAAGGAAAGAGCCGAAAGGAGAGGGAACTAAGAAGAGCGGATGGGCAAGGCAAGAACCAAAAGGTGAGGGAACTGATAAAAGCAGGGGCCAGGAAAAAAGGCAAAGAAGAAAAGTTGTCAGGAAAAATCTTGGAAAAGGAGGAGAGAAAAAGAAGTAACTTTCCTTTTTTCCGGGCTGGTCAGGTGTTTAACCATTTATTTACAAATGGTTGGTCAGGTGCTTAACCACTCACTTATAAACGGCTGGTCGGATGTTTATCTCCCTGCTCATATTGTGATCAGTTTGCTTTCAAGAGCTAAAAAGTAGTATTCTTTAAAAGTAAATTCCCTCTTCGGGAATAAATTCTAATTTTCTCCGGATGGATTTTTATATATTGAGTGCACTTCGTAGCAGAAAACTTGTCCAATATTATAAACCTGAAAGAATTTATCTGTGACCAGAAAGGTGATCTTACGCTTCAATATGTGACTCAAGTGTATGATGTGTACCGCTCAACGGGAAATCATTCAAGGTATTGCCGGGATGTTTTGTCGAACGTTTTGAACGAGATGGAATTTAAGAAGCCGCTTTATTGTTTTACCCTGCCAGGTCTCCTTCTTGTTTCAGGTGGGCTGTATGTGACCCTGAATTTTTTACAGACACCTTACCCCGGAGAGATCCCTGGTTTAGGGCTGACTATTTTACTTCTGTTGCTACTGATTTTCTTCGGAATCTGTATGGCTTTTGCCGGATTTCTGCTGCATTCGATTACCGGTTTTATCCGATATAAAAAGAGCAACGCCTGAAAGTTTGCAATATCGGTTTTTATGGTGAGCTTCGTCCGCTCAGGAGGGAGATGCTCTGTTAATATTTTTGTTCTCAGGAAGCTGGGGAAAAGAAGTTACAGCAGAAGCAGGAAGATGGAAGCTGGTAATGTAACATATTTTCCGCTGAGATCAAATCTGTCTTTTGAAACAAGGATTCCTCTTTCAAATACAGTCAGGCCCCGATAATCGCTGCTGTTTATCCGGTTCTGGTATTTCAGTTCTATTCCGAGAAGAATGCTTCCCTTTTCTTTCAGGACAAAATCAACTTCTTTTTTGCCGCCGCCTGTTTTCAAATAGAAGACGCGGTCATGAGGGGAGAAGACGTCGCTCGGATATTTTTCATATATGAAACGCAGCAAATGGGAATGAAAAACGGATTCTACCAGTTTGCTTCTGGTTTCGGGGCTGCTGAGATAGAGATTTGCAGATTCAAAGTAGTCAGTAAGGCCTGAAGCCCAGGCGTGCAGGGCATGGAAGATGAAAGGGTCCCGGAAGTAGATTTTTTTCGCTTTTTTGAAGTTTGCAGTCTTTTTTGGAAGGTCAAGGGGATAGAGCACGTTAAGGACAAAAGAGTCTTCAAGGGCAGTGACATATTTCCGGACTGTTACGTGAGCTCCGATATCGGTTTCATCTGTGATACTCCTCCAGCTAACGGGTGTTGTAAGCTTTCCGGCTATGCTTCTGAGAGCCTGTTTTACCGGCATCTCCGGAATGTTCCAGCGGGCCAGGTCGCCTATGAGGGACTGTATATAGATTTCATAGGTGCTGCCATCGATTTTGTTTTTTGAGAAAAACTCGTTAACAGCTCTCGGGATCCCTCCGGTGAGCAGATACTGGTCAAAGAGCCTATCAAGTTCGGGCTGGTAGAGGAGGAGCATGTTCAAGAGAGGGTCAGCTCTGCCTTCGGACAGGTTTGAAAGGATTTCCTTCCTTTTTTCGGCTTCAACGAGCCTGTTTGCTTCCATGAACTGCTTCAGGTCGGAGTTAAGGGTCTCCGCATATTCGGAAAACTTCATCGGAAAAAAGATCTTATCCAGAGTCCCTTCTCCTTCCCCCCTCCTCCCCGGAAGCCTTTCGATGCTGCTCTTTATATCGATCGAGTGAGACCCTGTCAGGACTACGGTTGTATTATTCAGGGCTCCGGTATCAACAAGGTACTTCAGTCCCTTTTCCCAGTCCCGGACCGAAGAAATTTCATCCAGGAAAATATATTTTCTCTCCAGCCGGAAAGCTGCCGCCCACTTAAGGTAGAGATCCAGACCCTCAAAAAGCTCTTTTTCATCAGCCACAAGGTCACAGGTAAAGTAAAAAACGCTCTGGAAATACTCGATTTTTTCAAGCAGCTCCCGAATTATGAGCTTGACCAGCGTAGTCTTTCCAACCTGCCTCGGCCCCCTCAAAGTGTAAATCCTGTCCCTGTCAAACTTCAGCTCCGAAAGAAGCCCCGGACTCCACTTCATGAGCGATTCATCCAGTTTTTTCAGTTTGGCATCATCCCGGATAGCAGCAGGATTCCTCCACCAGGGGTTCTGAGCCGAGAGTTGCATCAAATCCATATGGTTTATTCTATGTCCTTTGTGGTTTATATAATTTGGTTAGATAATTAACCACTTATTTATATGTAGCTGGTTAGATGTTTAACCACATTATTATAAGCAACTGGTTAGGTACTTTCCCCAGGTTTATATATAACTGGTTAGATACTGATCTCTCTATATTCTAGAAGAAGATTCCAAAAGAGAATAAACCAGCTTTCCAGAGCTGGAAATTAAATCTTTCCTTCTCAGGAAAAAATTCTGTTTGCCGGCATTCCAACTCTTTTTTAATATATTTTTTCTGCCACCGGCCAGAAGAAGAAAGATCCCGGATCAAAATTTCCGCTCAAGTAACTATAAACTCTATAAACTCAACTATCAGCCTGTATACTCAAACCGCCGCTATTCTAACTCGATTTATTGGACTTCTGCAATAATCACAACATAATTCTTCCCGTATTTTTCGGCACAGGCCGGACAGGTGGTATACCACATATACCATTTCTTAATTTCAAGCCCCTGCCCTTTTGCATACCCTTCAAAGTCCGCACACCATTCCCCTGTTTTTTCAAAATCTCCCTCGTAGACTTTGCTCAAAAACTTCCCGCTCAGGGTCAGGTTTTCAGCTCCCTCGACCTCTCTATCAACAGCCAGATAGAGGTCCATATTGCTTTCTGATGTGTGGTCCGACAGGCAGAGCCAGTCAGGAATTTCAGCCCCTGCCCTGGCAACTTTTTCGTTCATCCTCATAACTACTTCCCCGAAGTTCAGGGGCATGTAATTCTGAGTGGTCACGGAATCTTTGATGAACTTTTTATTCTTCCATTCAAAGAGTTTGCCGTCCCAGGGGGCGGGGTCAAACGGAGGACAACATTCCGGAGTTTCGGTTTCGCTGGTCATGACTATTCTCCCATTTAGAGAATTACTCCGGGAGTTATTTTAGGCTTTGGGTTCCGGTGAGTTTGGGGGTAAAATTAGTTTTAGAATCTGTCCGAAAAGTCAGTAATGCATGTTGAAAAGTTACAATGCGTCTATAATATCAAAGTATCTGCTACGGGTTTGCATATCAGAGGTTGTAAAAGTTACAGCAGGTAACTACTTTTCTGATAGGCTCTTAGCCCACCCTAAAAAATGAAGAGCCATCTTCTTTGTTTATGTCCCCAACGTACTCACGATATATTACGTACTTGCCATTTGCTTTTTTCATGCACCTTACCCCAAGTCCACTCTTCTTCAACATCGCTTTTCTCTTCCCGGCATCGGATTTATCCAGTCCGAAATAACTGAGCTCATCGAGCATGTAGGTTTTACCATTAAATTTCCTAAAAGTTTTATGCATAGCGACCCCGAAGCTATTTAGTTTTGAATAGAGAGTAAAGGCTGTCACTGACTTTCTTTAACCTGATATACAATCTCGCTTCCATCTTCCCCTGTTTTCCGAATACCCTCACTACTTATGATATAATCATCAGTTTCAGAAATGTCAGAAGCGTGATCCTGTATCGCTCTAATTGCCTCACCAATTGTAACAGGTTCATCTGCATTATCCGGAATATGAATCGGTTCATCTATTCCTTTTTTTGCGATTAATGCAAGTTTTTCCAGTGCTTCGATCAGAGTCATTTCTGTCATGGATTTTATTCCTCCTTCCAGAAGTTCTTTTCTTATTCTGCCCTAATATAGTTTGGGTCTCTTCTTCTATGTCTTTTATCTTCACAATATCTTTTTTTCAGTCCAGGAAAATCCCCGGCAGCCTGCTTAGAAGATGAAAATAATTTCCGAAAACCGCTGTTAAACTGAAGTTTCAAAGAAACGTGATTTTAACCTCACTTTTCTCTAAAAAACAGTATCAGCTGACCTTTTGCAAATTTTTTATTTGTAGATCCTAAGTTTTAAATTCACTTTAAAAAGTCTATTAGTATTGTTTATTTCAAAAATTTATTTATATAGGTAGATCATAATTAATACTATGGTATTTTTAAGAAAGAAACTCGTCAATGGGAAACCTTACTGGTATATAGTAGAATCTGCCAGAGTTGATGGAAAGGTAAAAACCATTTTTCAGGTTTATCTGGGTAGCGCAGAAAAAATACTTGAGATGAAAAGGCAATGTGAATCATTGCCCTATGATAAACTTAGATCCTTTGATTACGGCAAGCTTGCCGCACTTCTTCATGTGAATGAAGAACTTGGATTCATTGACATAGTTAACAAGCATACTGACAAAAAATTAATAGATGGATTGAGTGTTGGAGAATACCTCTTACTTGATGTAATCGGAAAAAGTCACGGCGTTTTAAGTGAAAACGGGATTGAAGAGTGGTTCAAAAAATCCCCTTTAGCTTTCATGTGGAAATTCCCGCACAAGTTAAATTGTCAGAATTTTTTGAACCAAATGAATTATGTCGACTTAGATACTATGAAAAAGATTGTAGACGATCTCTGCAGAGTTCTTGTAGGAAAGGGATTAACTCCATCAATAATGTTTGTGGATGAATCAAACTGGTTTACATATGCTAACAATTATGATGACGAGAGCGAACTGCTTCATAAAGGATATAACAAAAAGCATAGGAAAGACAAAAATCAAATATGTGTTTCGCTAGCTGTAAACGAGGATAACATACCTTTTATTCATGAAACATATCCTGGAAATGTTCATGACTCTGAAGAATTTTCAGGCATAGTAGATAAAATCATAAACAGACTGACTGAATTAAATATCTGTTCTGAAGATCTTGTTCTTGTTTTCGATAAGGGTAACAACTCAAAAGATAACATTGAAAAGGTAACCTCAAAAATGAGTTTTGTAGGATCTGCAAAAACAAATCAAGCCGAGGAGCTTCTCGATGTTCCGCTTTCCAAATATGAGTGTTTATACAAGAATTCGAAAGGTAACAAAATTTTTGGATACAGAACAAAACACCAGTTTTACGGAGCAGAATATACAACCGTAATAACCTACAACGAAGGAACTTACAAGCTTCAAAAGAGCACTTATGAAACAAACAAATCAAGAATAATTGATAGTTTGGAGGATCTCCAGAGAAGATTAGAAAGCAGTAAAGGAAAAGAAAGAAACAGGAGCAGCGTAGAACGTGAGGTTGCAGGAATTATTCTGAAAAAATGCAATAGCGTTATAAAATATGAAATAATTGATGCTCTGGAAGGGAAGAATTTTCCTCAGTTAAAGTTCTGGATTGATGAAGAAAACGAAAAAAAGTGCGAAAAGACGTTTGGGAAGAACGTCCTATTTACGGATAAGCAAAAGTGGCAAACTAAAAAGATAGTGAAAACATATAACAGTAAGAATCTTGTTGAAGATGATTTTAAACTGTTGAATGATCACTTGCTTGTTCCTGTAGGACCAGTATATCATCACAAGGATGAAAACATTAGAGTTCATGTGTTTTTGGCTATGGCTGGCCTACTTTTCTACAGATACCTGGCATGGGAGACCAAAATGTACGGTTTCTCTTTGAAAAAGCTCATTGAAAAACTGTCTGAGATCAAGATTGCGGTAGTTCAGGAAAAAGAGTCCAAAAAAAGCAAAATTATTGTGGAAGAAATGGACACAAAACAAGCATCGTTATTTTCTTTTCTAAACATGGAAAAATACCTGCCATATTAACAAAATCGTTATTGGCAGGATTATTCTTTTATTAGGCATACACAAACAAAGCCAGAGGATAACGGAAAATCACTCATCTTTGAAAGGTGAGTTAAATAACCGATTGCTGACCGTAAAAAAAGTTTTTACAAAACTTTCTGTATGCTTTGCTCCGATTTCCAGCTTCCAGGACCAAGATAATAAGCTGCAAATCCCTAACAGCAAGCAGTACCCGATATTCTCCAACTTTCAAAGAATAAACTGGAGTGTTAGCAGGAGTTTTAAGCTTCCTGGAAAAATCAAACCCGCAGTTTTAATCCTTGTTTTGGTGGCTGTTGCTGTTTTAGCTTGACATACTTTCTCTAGAGGAAAAGTTGAGAGTATGTTTCAATCCTTGTTTTAGTGGCTGTTGCTGTTTTAGTACTGTCCATACTTCCTTTTATTAAAGAAATAAATAAGTTTCAATCCTTGTTTTAGTGGTTGTTGCTGTTTTAGTCCGGAAAACGTAACATTGGTCGAAGACGACCAAAATAGTTTCAATCCTTGTTTTAGTGGCTGTTGCTGTTTTAGTGTCGGAAGCCGTATCCAGGTTCCCTGGAAATGAAGCAGGTTTCAATCCTTGTTTTAGTGGCTGTTGCTGTTTTAGTGGTAAGCCTCAGCTTGACACGGGAAGAATTTTGAAGTTTCAATCCTTGTTTTAGTGGCTGTTGCTGTTTTAGCTGTCCAGCATGTAAGGGTTCAGGATCAATCAGGCAATGTTTCAATCCTTGTTTTAGTGGCTGTTACCGTTTTTCCTGGAAGTAGGAATAGGATTGTATCGTAATACAAAGGGTTTCAATCCTTGTTTTAGTGGCTGTTACCGTTTTTCATGGAGATGAATTAATGAAAGATGCAGTCAATTTTATGTTTCAATCCTTGTTTTAGTGGCTGTTACCGTTTTTCTCTGTCTTATAGGTATAATGGATATTTTAGAACATAGTCGTTTCAATCCTTGTTTTAGTGGCTGTTACCGTTTTTCAAAAGGAGAGGAGAGGCAAAATGATTATAGATTATTGGTTTCAATCCTTGTTTTAGTGGCTGTTACCGTTTTTCAATATAAAAGGAGTGAAAGAATGTCAGGGGAAGAATTTGTGGTTTCAATCCTTGTTTTAGTGGCTGTTACCGTTTTTCCAGAATGAAATTGTTGCTTGCCGTGTTTCTTATCAGTTTCAATCCTTGTTTTAGTGGCTGTTACCGTTTTTCAAAAAATACATAGAGATCAGGTTAGAGAAAGAGAATGTTTCAATCCTTGTTTTAGTGGCTGTTGCTGTTTTAGAAGGATACAATAGAGGTAGCCTTGAGTTTTATAGAAGTTTCAATCCTTGTTTTAGTGGCTGTTGCTGTTTTAGATAATGTTGGATAACATACAAACCTGCAAGATTGAAGAGAGTTTCAATCCTTGTTTTAGTGGCTGTTGCTGTTTTAGCGGAACATTCCACATTCCTGCCCCGTGGTTCAATGGGTTTCAATCCTTGTTTTAGTGGCTGTTGCTGTTTTAGCGTGAATCCGAAATCGTATTTGAAGAACAAATGCGAAGGTTTCAATCCTTGTTTTAGTGGCTGTTGCTGTTTTAGATGTCAAAGCTTATTTCTTCCCAAGAAGAAATGATCGTTTCAATCCTTGTTTTAGTGGCTGTTGCTGTTTTAGAGGGTCGTTTTCCCTTATTTTCAGCAAATTATTAAGTAATCTCAAATCTTAAAACCAGTATCAAACAGCTTATTTTTTACTTTAACTGTCTAATCTTTGGAATTTACCTGTTTTTGTTTTGGTCAACAAAATTTGCTGGTCGACAAATAACTGGATAGTATATAAGGAGCAGCAAGTTATAAACTTTTTCATTTTACACTGCCCGATATTGATATTAGTTTTTTGGTAGTGAACATACATGTACTTTGGAATGAAATTCTTTAGGAACTTGGGGGTGAGCAGCAAGTATCAAATTTGATTTTCAGCAAATTATTAAATAATTTCGAATATGAAAATCAAAATCAAACAAATAATATTTTATGTGACTGTATGATAGTTGGAATTCTATTATAATTTTGATGATATTTTAGCGGCGTACTTTGCAGTTTTCTCATTATTGGATAATTGGGATAATATAATTGCACGTGAATCTGCTGAAAGCTTTTCAAAATTCATTTCAATAGATTGTACAATGTACTTAGTATTCGGAGAATCGTCAAGACACTTATACAAAATGTTTTTTAGTTTATCGGATGTGTTGTCAAAATTTTTAATAATAGCTCTTGCAACAAATTTTTCACATTTTTCATCATTTGAAAGTTTTAATAAACTATATTCAAAGACATCAGTAGGAATATTTTGACATTTATCTGCAATTGCCTTTGCGATATGGGATCTATATTCTTCTTTTTCTAACATATTAAAGAGTACACACTTTAAGTGATCAGGAAGAACTCTATAATTTTCAATGATAGCACGAGCTATGTCCTTGTCAAAGTTCTCTGTTTTGTAAATTTCAATTATTAAATTCTTTGCCTCATCTGAAAGATTATTGTAATTATCTGTCAAGGCTCGTGCCAGGTGGCCTGCAACTTTATTATCATGCGACATATCAAACAGTAATGTCTTCAATTCTTCGGGAACGACATAAAAATAATCCGTTATAGCTCTTGCAATATCTTTTTTCAGTCCCTCTTCCATATATAAATCATGTAGTAGGGTCTGTGCTTCTTTTGGGAGATTTGAGTAATTATATACAAGAGTCCGAACTACAGATCTTTTTGCACTATCACTTTTTGCCAATGTGAAAAGTAAACCCTGAATTTCATTTGGAAGATTGCTGTAATTATCTGCTATAACCCTCGAAATATAACCTGCAGCATTTTCGTCTTCAGCTAATTTCCATAAAAACTTAGAATAGATTTCTGGAAAAATAGTTGTGGAACATTCTTTTGCTGTAAGTAGATATTTTAAGGATTGAAGGTATGTTGGATGTGAAAATCTTATTCGGTCATTAAAAATCTCGATTTTATCGCCTCTAAACCATTCAATAACCGAAGAGGAACTCAAAGCATCTTTGATTCCAAATTCTTGAACCATTTCAATATATTTTTCTTTAACGAACTCCAGTTTAAAGGAACCCGATGTAAAAGGAAACGACAAAAATAAGATTTTATCTTCTGAAAGAGTGCTAATTTCATCCGCAAAACTTACAGCTGCATCTCTTGACTTTTCAATTATCTTTTCATGCAAAATTGCAGAGTCTGTGATATTGCGACTTGTAACGCAAAAATCTCTAATCCGGAGGGGAGTTGGCAGACTGATAGGTAATTTTAGTTGCTCCAAGATGTAAGTTTTAAGTTCTACATCAGATAGCCATATGCATCTATTTTTTTTCGCCCACATGAGAAGAAGCTTTTCTCTTTCATTATAATCTTGAAAGTTACTTTTCGCATTGAGCTTTTGCACAACCTTTCCGAAATCAATAGAGTAGTTGTGAGAATTGAACTCTTGAAAAACCTCACTTCTAGAAGTTATTATTAAATATATGTTCTCAAATTCACGAATTTTATCTATTATTGCTTTAATCTCTTTTTCCAGTAATTCTATTTTTTCGTACTTATTTTCTCCAAAGGGATCTTCAAAATAAAATATCTGTTTTTCCTTTAGATCAGAGTCGATTTTTTCAAACCCTTTTTTCTTTTCATGTAATGAGTTCTCTGCCCTTTTCCATACAGGCTGATACTCTTTTAAGTAATATTCCCATAAAAGCCTGACAGCAGTAAACGTTTTGCCAGATTCGGGATTTCCAGTAATAACGACAACTTTATTGTTTTCTAGGATTTTCTTTATTTCATCATATTCTTTGGGAATAACGAAAAGTCTGTCTATTCCCTCATATATTGAGCCTTTAGGAATCCCGAGTGTATTTAAGAAGTTAAGACTTTTTGCCCATCTTTTGAAGCTCACGGTGTCAACATAATATAAATATTTCTTTTTATATTCTTGTGGATTAAAGATTTCCTGGTCACAGTAGTCCAATTTTTGGTATAAATTCTCTGTGAATAAAATAAAAGTAGTCCTAGTTGATTCGTTATGAGTGGCTTTATAAAATTTGCTGTATTCACCAATAATATTATTTTTTAAAAAATAAATGGTAGAGTCTTCGTCAATAAAGGAGTCACTATTAAAATCTGTATTTTCTTGATAACTTACACTGCCCAGAGCGATTTCAAAAGGAAAATCTTGTTGTAGTTCTATAATTTCAGAAATAGAAATAAGCAATTTCTGAAAATCTTCCGAAACTATTAACCAATCATCGCGCCCCGTACTTATTCCAATAAAAGATTTCCTCTTTTTAAGATCTTCTACTTTATTTTTTAGAAGTTGTCTTAATTTATGTCTTATATGGCTGGGCTCTATATTTTGATCATGTAGATCATATGTATCTACGATTCCTTTAGCACGATTTTCGAATCCTAATATGTCAATGTAACAAAGATAATACTCTTTTGTATCCACCATTTTAGAGCCTCTTTAAAAATGGGATATTAATTCAGAAACAATTTCATATAATTTTTAAAATTGAATGTGTCACTCTAAATTCGCAAATTTAAGCAGCCCAAAGGAACCAAGTTCAATCTTGTTAATTTTTTCTTCAAAGCAAGTACCCGGAACAAACGCAACCCCATTTGAACTCAAATACCTTCCAAAACCCTTTTTCAGATCGTACATTCTTCCTACAAGTGGCTCAAGCTCACCTCTATATTTTATAGATTTCTCAGAGTCCAGTAACAGATGGCCGAATATAGGAACTCCTTTATTACCATTATCTTTGTTGAAAATCAAACGATCTTCAGCGCTTTCAAGAAACCAGTCAAAAACAGGGGTACGCTCAATCTTTTTCACTTCAGTTATTCTCAATTCCAATTTCCCGAATCCATATCTAAGATCTCCCCCAACATGGATTTCATTTAAAGCTTCAAACAACTTTATTGAGGTATTCTCATACCCAAGTTCTATCTCTTCAAATTTTTCGCTGTTTTTTACAGAACATTTTTCAGAAATGTCTTCTTTCACAAAAAGATACCCTTTCCAATAAACCTGCATAACTCCACAATTTATTTTATCCAAAGTTTTGCAATTTACCTTGTTCAAGATATATTCGGTCTCATGCAAACTTTCATCCATTGCCGAGTTCCTGTTTCCTACTGTTGCTGTGGAAACAAAAGAGCTAATGAAAGTGGATTCAAATTCTCTTTCGGAACACTTGCCATATTTTAAGCCTTCTTGCGTAAAGATTGGATTAAATGTATGTTGAATGTTCCCATTTTCTTGGTCTGTAATCTCTGGAAAGAAATACGTATTTTTTACATATCTTTCAATACATTTCCCAACCTCTTCGTAAACTTTGGGATTGTATTTTATTCCTTCGTCAATTAATTTTCTTGCCGCGTTTGCGGTTAGAGCGCCCCACATTGTTTTACCAGGGATATACCTCCGGGCTTGCTGAATAAATCCTATTTTTCGACTGCCGATGAAGATAGGAGATTTTGCTTTAAATCTTATCTCAAAGCATGTATAACCCATAGTTCTCACTCTCTCTTTTCCTCATCAGCATTTTCTTCCTCTTCCGAATTCCCTCTTTCTCCTGCATTTAGAGATTTTGCACGATAACGTGCATAAATAAAGGTTTGTTCAAGAACTTGCTTTGCGAAAAGCAATTTTCTTATATCAGTTGAAAGATTGATGATTTTTCCTTCTTCACTTCCCCCAACGCCGGATTCAATTTCTATATTACACTCTTCCAGAATCTTCACTACATCGATTCTGTTATTTCGATTCCCGTTTTTGTTTGAAGCTTTTAAATATAACCATAGAGCGTACACCCCATTTGATGACAGAACTCCTAATGATTTATTTATGAAAGATTCTATCTCTTTAGGTTTCATCCCTTCCTTTGAACCTTCAGGTTTCATTAATTTATCAACAATATCGAAACCGCTTTTTGCAGCGATAAAATCAATATTATTTTGAGCCATTTTCTCCCACTTCCTCAATCGTAACTCTTCCGAAACCTCTTGTGACCATCCCACCGATACCAAGAGTCTCAAAGTAGCAGAACCCACCTTTAACAATTGATTTTACATCGAGAAGCGAGATCAGGGTGTTACTTTTCCCTTCCTTTGAGCTGTTCTCACTCTTTTTGCCATATCCAAAATAATCAGGATCGTTTATACCCAGTTCAAACCAGAGTATAGTGCTCCTCGGGATGGCTTCACTGGTAAAAAGGGCACCATCCTTTCCTGCACCAGTTACTGGATCAATAGATACTGAAGTTCTTACCTCAAGGTTAGAATTTATAATCTGGGAGATTAATGAATCAGGTACGATTACAATTCTGCTGGAGAGCAATTTATTTTTCTTTGAACCGAGGGATGCAAGATGATCAAATGATGGCAATTCTTTTTCATCTTCAATTGGAAGATTGAGCCACCCAAGATTCAGGCTTGATTCCCCTGAGAACTCAGAGCCAACCACTATAAAGCTATTCGAAGGCTTGTTTTTTGTCTCTAATTGAATTCCAAAATCTTCTAAAATCATGGGAGAAGTTATCCATGCAGGCCCAATCCTTGTACTAACTGGGAATAAAAGGATGTGAGCGTCGCTAAAGTAAACAAGCCCCTGTGAGCTTCCTCTATCATCATTCTTTGAGAAACCAAAGGATCTACAGATAATGCATTTTCCACAGTGACCTTTTTTATTATTTCCAGGTGATACATCATTGTCTTGTCCTGCACAAGTAATTTTTACCTTATATTCTTGATCTTCTTTCTGATCCTCTATTTCTTTATATGTAGCATAAGTCCTTGCAGTCCCTGCAATGCTGCTTCCGGGAATTTTTGGAAGATTGGTTGCTGGCTCTCTCACTATAGTATTATCTACACGGCCTATCTGGTAGCCCCCGGTGCCGATGTGTATCGGATCAAGCGTAAACATAAAGTATTTACTCATTTTTATCACCATTTGGCTTCAATTTTAGTATAGAGTTGTAAAACTCCAGAATATCAAAAATCGTTTTGTCGAGACAAACCTTCTTAAGCAGCTCTTTTCCCTCTTTATCTAAAGAATTCCACCACTTACGAGTTCCAACATTTATCAAAATGTTTTCAATTTGTTTTTCGAGAGTTTCATAGTATTCAGTTTTATTTTTCTCTTTACAGTCTTTCCAATCCATATGGAGTTTCACAAGGTTTTCTTGTATGTTTTTCAGTTGTGAAGTTGTCATGTATTGTGTATTGAACAAGTTCCATACCTTTTCAAAGACTGACGAGAACTCTTCAAGAAGGTAAGGCTTTGAACCTTTAAGCGAACTTTTATCAATTCTCTTATGATCACTATCATAACTAATTTCCAATCTTCGGGCCGTGGTATCTAAAAATTCGAAATCGAAATAATTGGGATAAAGCTTTACACAATCTCCCTGGTCTAAATCGGACCCGTTGATTAGAAATTCCTTTTCATTCTCTATAAATGTTTTAAAAAAGCTCTTTTTTTTCTGTGCTTTATCTTCAGAGGTCTTAAGAAGGAAGTTAAAATAATATTTTGCCTGCTCATCTAAGCATTTATTCAATTGAATTTCTTTCTTCCTAATTCCCTGGTTATCAACTTCCAGATTGTCAACTTCCAGATTAACTATAGGAGAGTCTTTTGAAAAATTACTTACTGAAAAATCCATAAATTCAACGTCTTCAAAACCGTTAAGCATTCTTCTAGATGCATTTACAGCGGCATAAAGAGCTGTTTTTGAATCAAAAAAGACAACACCTAAGTTTAGAGGTAGTCTCCCTGCAACATTTCCCATTTCTAATGAATATTTTGCGTGAATTTCAGATATTATTTTTGGAACACTGTTTGCAGGCACTATAAATTGAAACGTAACTGGAGATAACAAAACTTCAAGGAAAGGATTGTAATAACTCCCATAAAAAACATCATTGATTATATATCTTTCAAATTTATCTGGTTTTGTTCCTTCAAGTTCGATTTCAATTTCATCCCCAATATATTTTTTTAACTTGTCTGTCGTATCATCAAACAAGCCCTTTAATTCAGGTATGTCTAAATTTTGGGTAGTGATGAATTTTTCTCCATCGAAATACATTACAATGCTCAATTTCTTGAATTTTGCTACGTATGTGCCACGTAATAGACCTTTTGTATCTTTTAAAGTGATATTTAGGCGCTTAAATCGAATCTTCGATGAGGTTTCAATATCTTTGTAATCATGGGCAGTGGGTATGTAAATGTAGTAATTTTCATTATTCTTTAAAAAGTCACTGGTTTCCTTCCAGAAGGTTTCAGTAGATGTCCAAATCCGCCTCAATCTTGAAGGAGATGGATGTTTCCTGAAAATAGTTAGTAACAGACGTTCTGTCGCTTTTTCACAACTGGAACCATCCTTCCAATTGTTTATTTTAGCATCCCAAAGTGGATTTCTATCTACCACTAAATTTTCATAGAACTGGTGGGAATTCATTTCACGTTGGTAAGACTCTCCAGCAATCTCTTCTAAACATTTTGGCTTTCCTTTATTTATTTTCAGTTCTTGCCTCAAGCAGTCACTCAACGAGTTCCAATTATCGTATGATTCTAAGTTTTGAGTTGTCTGGGAAAAAACAGTATTTAGGAGTTCTCCATTAAGCCACTTACTTAGATTGAACCTTCCTGTTACGATTGCTACTTTTCCATTTGAATCTGCAATTTCATTAATCCAAATTGTGGGGTACTTTTTATCGGAGAAATTATTAGGTAACCAATCTTTTATTCGGCTTTCTCCCCTATTCAAACAACACTTACAAACTTCCTGATGTTCACATTTCGGATGAACTTTACATACAGGGCAAATATCAACCTGATATTCTTTATTGCCTCCCCCAGCTATACATTCATGATATCTTGTACAGGTATTTTTGCAAAAACTACGTTTTATTCTTCCATTATTAATACATTGATCATTACTCTTGCAAACATCACAAGAACTTTTTGAAACCTGGGCATCTTGAACATCGATGGTCAAAACTTGATCCCATTTTTCTTTCCATTCAGGGACTTCTTCGTGAAGCTGAAAATTACCTCTTGCTTCGGTTAAAAGATTTGTAAGTAAGACTAGAGAACGAGAAGATTCACTTATGGATATATATGGTATAACTTCCCCATCAGACTTTTTATTTACTCTACACAGTATTTCTTCTTTTATCAATTTCTCTAGAGAATCCCGGCCTATATCAGGACCAACAAAATAGATACCACTTTCATCTCTGTAGATTTCATTTCCAATTGGAAATTCTTCTTCTATATACGTTTTTATTTCTTGATCAATATCCTCAGTTAGTTTTCTGTATGCTACAATATCAACCAACTTGTGTGCCTTTTCTACCAGACCAAGTTTATCGTATTGCACCCCTATAATAACCCACTTTAAATCTTTTAGATTAGTCCATTCCCCATTATGTATCATATTTGCAATGGCTGATTTGTAAAGACTTGCAACAGAATAAGAATGATCCCATAGAGTAACATCATTTCCACTTCGCCTGGTATCTCCAAGGGCTTTTAGGAATTCTTTTTTCAACAGTTCAATTATTTTTTTTCTCTGCATCACTATATTATCTGGTTTTTCAGAAATTTCTTCTAAGTAGGTAGACAATTCATTGCAAAGATTTTCTCTGCTCGGCTTTAAATCTTCAATGTTAATTTTCTTTTCATGCCCAAAAGAAGTAGATATTTTTGTACACTCAATTGATTGCTTTCCAATATTTTGAAGAATACCTTTGTCTACTCCAGAATCAAGACGATCAATATTTTTTAATAACTCGATAAGTCTTTTATCAGTTTTTTTTCCATGATGTTCTGAAATTATTTCTTTAGGCCCCGCCAATTTTTCGGAGAATATAGGTTTAATTGTGTTAGTCCTAATATTTTTATTTATAATGTCCTTGAATACTTCTTTAGAAATTATTTCTTTAAAACTTGAACTCAAAAATTCACTATAATCAAATTTATCGTTGTTTTCGCTAAAAATATTATAATGCTTAAATTTGCAATAGATACTGTAATTTTTTTTTGAATCGAAGCATTCTTTACTTTGTTCAACTATGAACTCTTTACTTAATTTCCCTAAATCGTGCAACAGAGAGTAAATTTCAGACAGAAGAATGAAATCGGCATTTTCTTTAATGCGCTCTTGTCCATTCATTAATACGCCCCTGTTCTCTTCAAGAACATTCAAATTCCGGTCTTTGTTCACTCCCTCACCTTCTTGGAATCCTGCAGTCTTTGGCTGATATGTTTAGCAATATCAGTTAGTTCTTCAAAAGTGCTAAAAGACCAAGTTGGCCATTCAATAGAGGTTTTAGCTTCAGACTGAAGATGTTTCTGCCAGCCAGATGCATGGAATTTATACCATCGTTTGAACATTTTAAACTCTTTTAGAGGCCCTCCGCCACTTTGAGCTAATTTTTCACCCGTAATATTAGTTATCGGTTTACCCTCTGCACCTTTAAACGAATCTTTTAGAGTTCCATCTTCATTAAGATATTTTAAAAATATCTTTTCTGGTGGCTTCATATCTTCATGTATAGAAACAGTAACACATTTTGTTTTCAGGGTAATTTTCCCGTCCATGAGTTTATCTTCGACAATCCCAAATCCACTTGCCGTTTTGGCACCGAAACCATGGACCAAGAACATATCTTTAAGTCCTTTAGAAATGAGGTATATATCGAAGGCAACGTTATCATTAGCATGTGATTTTTCTTCATCAGAAACACAAAAAGGAACATAAAGCAAACTGAATGAGCCGGTACTTTTGGCAGGTACAACTTCATAATAAATAGGATTTATACCTGCTTTTCTTTCTCTATCATGTGGATTTATGACTTCAAGTTTGATATTGTCAAAATATGTAGGAAATAGAATTAAAAATCCTTTTTTGTTATCATTCTCTTTGTCAGATACGTATCCAAATAACCGGTCAATAGATCGAGACTTTAATTCGTCATGCTTTTCTTCATCATTACTTTTAACGATAGCATTTCTTAAGGTGCCAGCCCATCCGCTTGGGCGCACCATGGGAATCTTAAAAATGGATTCTTTACATATAGGATTGTCAATAATATAGAACTGTTCATCATCTTTACTGTAAAACGGTTTCTTAAGTTTGAATTTAAATTGGACAAAAAAGGAATTAACAGGAAGAATACTAATATTAATCATTGGCTGGCATAAATTTAAGTCATGCAACAACTGGATTGCACTTTTCAACCTCAAATTACTATTGTCAATTTCATTTTTATAATCTTCTAATTTTTCTTTTTTATCCAATGAATATAGCTGAATTTTTGAATAATAATCTGATATATCATTTATTTCTGATGAATCTGAAAAATAGCTATAAAAATCATACGAATGCGTATTAGACATCCCCATTCCTCCCGTTTTGAATATTTAGAAGAATGTCTTTTCCTGTAATTATATTGTTAATATCCTGCTTAATTCTGGTTTGTAACTTTCTTTTGATAATATCAAGTTCTTGTTCATTTCGCACGTAACCAAAAACTTTATTTCCGATCTTAAACGAAAATATTTTTTTACTCGAACCTGGTATCATACTTGAAGCACGATTTCCTCGAAGAAATTCTAAAAATTCGTCTCCATAAATAGAAACATTTCCTTTATTGTCCAATCCAAATATTTCATTTATCTTCAACCGATCCAAGTATTCCCCTTTTATTATCCAGTAATACCTAAAATCAAACCAGTTTTTATTGTTAATTTTTCCACAATTTTCTGTAATAGTCTTAATCCATTTTTGAGTTTTATTATAATCAGATTTGCTTGCCCAATCAGTATTTACTAAATTGACTTCGATTAAACCGTAATCCTTCCCAACTGGACTTCCCTGAGGCTTACGAGTTGTTCTACCACCGAATGCTCCGTAATTTTCAATTATTTGCAATGTTTGAAATAATAGCCACTTCTCGCTATCTGAAATCTTAAAAATCTCATAAAATTCAATTTCTAAAATCCCACTATAGCCATCATCATTCATTCTTTGACTAAAAGTACCCCCTAAATCGTTTGCTACAATCTTAAATCGCCGTTTCCACCCGGTACATCCAAATAACCTGCAGGCAGGGCAAACGTTTTTAAGTCCAATTTCCAGTGCTTCATCTACATTTTGTCCTTTTTCCAATGCTTTCTCATAGTCCTTTGTGTTGAACTCACATCCCCCATTTGAAGGATCACAAGCATATCCTCCCATACCTCTCACTATTGCTTCATACCACCACCGCATGCTCCCGATGATGCTGGTCTCTTTTATTGTTGTACATTTTTGATTTGCATCTCCGGTCCAGATGGGAGTCAAAGTCTTAAATTTGATTTCAGTTTTAACCATGTATTATTCCCTTGTACAAGCTTAATTACGAGATAATGTATTGGCATTCCAAACAGTACTTTTTAGAAAATCAGAGGATTTTTGGCAATTATACCCCCTTATTTTCCTCACAGTCCCAAACCCCTTCGCAACCCCTTTTCCTATTCCCATAAAATCCGGAATCAAAAAATTAGCTATAAAACCGCCTGTAAAAGAAGTAAAATCCATATTTTTGTACTTTGAACGCCTGAGTTCCACATCGACATCACATTTTATGGTATCGGGAACCGTATATCCAAAAGTCTTTGACATCGAGAGTAAATTTCCTGCCAGGGTCCTTCTTAGCATTTCCTTTTGCTCTTCGGGGTTTTTGGTCTCAAGAAATTTCTCCTCATTTTCTTTATTAAGGGCCATCCAGGGAGTTAGAAATTCATAAAAGTAAATGCTTTTTGTAAGCCCAAAGTCCTGTTTTTTAAGCCTCAAAGAGCGTTCCGTGATCTCAAAGTCTTCGTGAGGAAGGGTTACCGTATCAAATTTATCAAATAAACCTTTCAAGATTTCTGCGCCTTCGTTTACCCCAACTACCAGAGGTGTCCTGTCAAGAACTTTGTACTGCACTAAAGGGTAGCGGTAGTAAAACCTGTCAGTATTATGGTTGTGGAGAAGGTCATATTCATTGAATTTTGATGCAAAAAACCCACGGATCTGATTTGCATCTCCCCTGAACTCCTCTTCGCCTTCAAAAGTCATTTCAAGGGTTTTGAGCTTAATGTTCCCAGGATTCATAATATCTATAAAGAATTTTTTACAAATACATTTTTTAAATTTTATTGATTTTTGTTATAAGATAAATAACTTATCATATTAATCAGATAACATTTCTAAATAATTATAAACATGATATATATTTAAATAAAATCTTGAATTTTTTTATTAAAACATTGTTCAATTCTTTCAAGCCCGGAAGCATAATCCGTGTGCCTGTAGTAATTTACCCAAGGGTCTACGACATTATAAATATTTTTTATTACAATATTAAGAGCCTGATACTCGTTTTCAGAGTCAAATTTGTTCTTTTTTCCTTTAAATTCAATATCTATGCTCTCAATACTCTCTATTATCTTCTCAATTGACCCATCGGTGGGTAATACATTTATTCTGTTTCCCAAGCCGTTTTCATCCAGAATTTCCTGAAAATAGAACCCCACGAATTCAAACCCATTAGCTGCTGCCCCCACATAGGTTTTTTCTCTGTTTAATTCGAGCCCAAGTTCAGCCATAATAGTCTCAGCCCTCTCAGGCTTAATCCACTCCTTTGAAAGGACTACAAAATCATCTGCAAAACGTACGAGGTGTTCAATTGATTCCCCTTCAACATTCTTGAGCCCGATTTCTGCCCAGTGGTTGTCGAACTGGTCCAGGTAGAAGTTTACAAGAAGCGGAGAGATTATCCCGCCTTGGAGCAACCCTTTATTTGAGTTTTTTCCGGAACCGCTTCCAAAAGAACCTTTTTTGAGCCAGCTCTCGACCAGGGAAAGGATCAGCTCATCTCCAATCCTTGTTTTAATGATCTTCATGAGCTTATCATGGGGGATGTTGTCAAAACAGCCCTCGATATCCCCCTTCAGGTAATGGGTGTTTCCGGCTTCGAGCCATTTGTAGACTTCAAGACTGGCAAGTTTTGCAGACCTGTACGCCCGGTAGCCGTAGGAACAATTTTCAAAATCAGCTTCAAAAATAGGTTCAAGGACGAGTTTTACAGCTCCCTGGACAAGCCGGTCTCTCAGAGTCAGGATTCCAAGCTGTCTTGTTTCTCCGTTTCGTTTTGGAATCTCAACCCTTTTTACTGCATCGGCAATATATTTGCCATCTTCAAGCTCTTTCTTTACGACACGGATGAATTTGTCGACCCCGGAAGCTTCTACCTGCTGGACAGTTAGAGAGTCAAAACCAGTGCCTTTTGTGTTCTTGTTCAGGTTTTTCCAGGCTGTATAGAGGATCTCGTCTTTCAAAAGCAGTTTTTTAAGCTTCCGGAACCGTTTTTGCGGGTTCCTCTTCGCTTTGTTATACAGTTTCAGTTGAATTTCGGCTAGAGTCTGGTTCTGTATATCAGGTACCTCCATAAATGGTTCTTAATTTCCAGTCGTCTACAGAGCCTGATATACTTAGCCGCGAAGAATTCGGGTTTTTTCCGAATTAAAGGACTCGATACTTTTTCGTGATTTCAGTTTTTATCCACGGAGGTGGAGTTTATGGATATTAGTTTCAATCCTTGTTTTAGTGGCTGTTACCGTTTTTCATCAGGGTACCAAAAGGAGAGATTCCCAGAAATGGGGGTTTCAATCCTTGTTTTAGTGGCTGTTACCGTTTTTCTGACATCACGAAACTTGGATCACTGCTCAAAATTTATAAAAAGCTGTACAAAAAGGATGTATTCGTTTCAATCCTTGTTTTAGTGGCTGTTGCTGTTTTAGTGAAGAGTGCATAAATTCTATAATTATTGTGAAAGTTTCAATCCTTGTTTTAGTGGCTGTTGCTGTTTTAGTTGAATGAACAGTTGAGGATAATAGCGATGTTTATAAGTTTCAATCCTTGTTTTAGTGGCTGTTGCTGTTTTAGCATTGAAGTATCAAGTGTTTGTGCATATTTTCTAGTTTCAATCCTTGTTTTAGTGGCTGTTGCTGTTTTAGTTGAGGTTGAAGATCTGACTGTGAAGGAGGGCTATATGTTTCAATCCTTGTTTTAGTGGCTGTTGCTGTTTTAGTCGGAAACAAAATGGATTTAATTGGCCAAGAAGAGTTTCAATCCTTGTTTTAGTGGCTGTTGCTGTTTTAGTTGTCATCAGAAAATCTTGATGAACAGCTTGATAGTTTCAATCCTTGTTTTAGTGGCTGTTGCTGTTTTAGCTGTAATAAAGATTTCTGCGAGAGAGATAGATACTGAGTTTCAATCCTTGTTTTAGTGGCTGTTGCTGTTTTAGATCGGTGATGGAAAGGATTGCTAGAATTGATAATAAGGTTTCAATCCTTGTTTTAGTGGCTGTTGCTGTTTTAGCTGGAAGATTGATCATCACCCAGAAGAATCGAGAGATGTTTCAATCCTTGTTTTAGTGGCTGTTGCTGTTTTAGTAAGGGGCACACGGTTGTTCCTGTCGAAGCAGAAAAACGTTTCAATCCTTGTTTTAGTGGCTGTTGCTGTTTTAGGAATAATTACGCAAGAAATGGAAGATGGTTACAAGAGTTTCAATCCTTGTTTTAGTGGCTGTTGCTGTTTTAGCGAGAGATTGAAACAAGCAGAGGAAGACAATAAATTTGTTTCAATCCTTGTTTTAGTGGCTGTTGCTGTTTTAGAAATTATCTTCGGTTTTAAAGCTAAAAATAAATGAAGTTTCAATCCTTGTTTTAGTGGCTGTTGCTGTTTTAGCGTGTATATCTCAAGGAAGAAGGAATGGAAAACCCAGTTTCAATCCTTGTTTTAGTGGCTGTTGCTGTTTTAGTTTTGACCAAAGGACTAGCTCATGTAGTTATATTTAGTTTCAATCCTTGTTTTAGTGGCTGTTGCTGTTTTAGAATAAAAGTCTAACCGTGATTGATATCATTGATAAAGGTTTCAATCCTTGTTTTAGTGGCTGTTGCTGTTTTAGCAGAGACACTTGTGTCTAGGGGAATGAGAGTGTCAGGTTTCAATCCTTGTTTTAGTGGCTGTTGCTGTTTTAGGTAAAAACAAAAACGGAGTGCAAAAAATGGAAAAGTTTCAATCCTTGTTTTAGTGGCTGTTGCTGTTTTAGTGGCAGATATAGATCCCAAATTTTTCGAGAAAACAAGTTTCAATCCTTGTTTTAGTGGCTGTTGCTGTTTTAGAATCAAGAGATAAGAGGAATAACCGGATCTATACTGGTTTCAATCCTTGTTTTAGTGGCTGTTGCTGTTTTAGGTGGAAAACACTGGTTTTTTAAAAAATACAAAAAGAGGTTTCAATCCTTGTTTTAGTGGCTGTTGCTGTTTTAGTCCCATATCTGGCACATGGAAAAGTTTTCCCAGAAGAGTTTCAATCCTTGTTTTAGTGGCTGTTGCTGTTTTAGAGGGTCGTTTTCCCTTATTTACAGCAAATTATTAAATAATTCCAAATCTAAAAAACAATAGCAAGCAAATTATTTTTTGCTTAAACTGTATAATATTTAAAATTTGCTTACTTCCATTTTTGTTAACTAAATTTGTCCATCGACAATTAGCTAAGGAGTATATAAGGATGGATACCATATAAACTTTTGTATTTTCGACTGCTTGGCAGCGAAATTATTTTTTTGACAATGTACATATCTGTACACTTCTTTAAAATCATTTGTAAAGTAGGGTATCCGGGATACATTTATAATTCTAATACGAAGTTCATAGCGCCGCCTCATGGTGGATTTTTCATCCGGGCTCCTCAGAAAAATCCAAATTTTCTTTAGAAATACTTCAAAATAGTTTTTTATGATGTTCTATGTAGATGTTGTTTTTTTGAAAATTCATGGGTCAAATTGAGAAAAAAGCGTGATTCTTCAGGAAAACGGGGATACAAACTTCAAGAATTCGGATAAAGACCGAATTCTTCGCGAAATAATACTTATAGATCTGTAGGCTTAAATGAAAAGTGAACTTCTATTATGGTTTTCAAATTCAGGAGGGAATTCTGGATTAGGTTGATTGTTGACGAATACGGGACTTATATACATAAGAAGAGCAACCGGTTTATTTTCGTTGATAAGACTGAAAAGCTGCTCAAAAAAGGGTTTTCAGCGGATAAAGTGTCTCAGATCCTTATTTACAAAGGAGCTGCAGTTACTGCTGATGCGATAGAGCTTGCGGTTAAAAAAGGAATAGACATAGTTTATTTTGACCGGCTGGGGAAGCCTTTTGCAAGGACTTATTCCTGCGAACAGGAAAACTCTGCAACCGTACAGCGCTACCAGGCAAGGGCTTATGATGACGGAAAAGGGATTTTTCTTATGGGCTCCATGATCGGAGCTAAAATAAGGAACCAGGGATATCTGCTGAAAAGCCTGGCAAAAAAGAGAAATAATGAGCGCTTAGTGGGACAGGCGGAAAGGATCATGTCCCTGTCCGAAAAAATAAAGGAGCGGGCTGAAGAGTGGGGATATATTGAAGAAGCAAGGGAGAGCCTGTTCGGGATTGAAGGCGAGGCTTCAAGGATTTACTTTCAGGCCCTCTCAAATGTCCTTCCCGAAGCCGTGTACTCGGGGACGAGAACAAAAAGGCCGCCTGGAGACCTTTTTAATGCAATGCTCAGTTACGGGTACGGAATTCTCTATACCGAAGTGGAAAAAGCCTGCGTGCTCTCAGGCCTCAACCCCTACATGGGTTTCCAGCATACCGACCTTCCGGGAAAGCCGTCTCTTATCCTTGACCTGATTGAAGAATTCCGGCAGCCGGTTGTGGACAGGGCTGTGATAAGCCTTATCTCAAAAAAGCTTGTAACAGAAAAAGACCTCAAGTCGGTTGAAGGCGGTTTTTACCTGAACAGGGCCGGAAGGCGCAAAACTCTAGAAGCAGTCTCCGAAAGGCTTGCAAAAACTGTAAATTACAGGGGTTTCCGGCACTCATTTTCCATCTTAATCCTGAAGCAGACAAGGGCGGTTGCAAAATTTCTTACCGGAGAGAGCAGCGGATATGCTCCTTTTGTATACTGGCGATAATTTTGTGCTGGCGATACGATACCGGAAAAAGTTCCGGGTATTGAGGGATGAAACATGTTTTTGTGGCTCGTCTACGACATAACCGATAACAACCTACGGAACAGGGTCTCGGAAAAATGCCTGGACTTCGGGCTCAGCAGGTTCCAGAAAAGCGTTTTTTTCGGCGAGCTTGACCCTGAAAAGATGAACGGACTTGCAGACGAAATCGAGCAGCTACTTGACCATGAAGAGAGGACTGAAGAAGATTCCGTGCTCCTGTCTCCGGTTTGCATGGCCTGCCTGGGAAAAAGGCTCGTAATCGGGAAGGACTTCAACCCTGAAACATACGCAGAAAAAGAATGCTTATTTATTGCTGAATGACCTGAACTGTAAGAGAAAAAGTAACAGGACAATAACAGAAAAGGAATTGAAAAATAACAGGAAAGAAAAAAGACAGAAAAAGGAATGAAATAAGAAAAGCAAGGCTCGGGAAAAAGCATGGCAGTAATGATTGCAACCCTCGGAGGGTCGGGAGATATCGTAAAACTGGGAGTCCGCCTGATGGAAAACGTAGATGAGGTCCTGCTGGTTGCCGGAAAGCCTTTATCCGAGCTCTATCCGGAATCCGAGATAAAAGCAGGTGCGGAAATCGTGAATCCCCCGGAAAAAGCTTCTGAGCTGGAAAGTCTCCTTGGGGGTTTCGGGATCAGAGTCAAAACCTTCAAAGTAGACCCCTTTAATTTCAAAGAATGCCTCATAACGATAATCGAATTGATCAATGCCCAGCCCGAAGGAGTCGAAGTTGTTTTAAACGTTACAGGCGGCACGAAAATCCTCTCACTTGCAGCCTTGAGTGCTGCAGGCATGTGCCGCTGCAAAGCCTTTGTAATCCAGGAAAAAGGAAACGGTAGCATCAAACTTGAACTCCCCATGCCTGATCCCGGTTATTTCGAAAAAATCGGAAAGCAGGGAAAAAAGACCCTCTCCTACCTGATGCAGGAAGAAAAGAAGCTAAAAGACCCGACCGAGCAGTGCAGCGATGAAAAACTCAGGCCCTTCATAAGCAAAAACATAGCAAACCACCTCGGAGTAACGCCTCAGACCCTTAATCCAATCCTCAAGTCCCTGGAATTTTCCGGGCTTCTCTCCGGCAGGAAAGGCTCGATAAAAAGAGGGGAGCCTGCAGGCGGAAAAAGTGGAGTGAAAATCTGGAGGCTGACCGACGAAGGAAAAATCTACGCTGCTTATTTCAGTAAAGAAAATCGGTAGCCTTTAATTGGGTAGTCAATCGAACTCATCGAAAGTCAGTTGAGCTGAGAATTTCAAGAAAGGGATCGCAAAGCCCTAATATTTCAGATAACATCTGCTTTCTTCTTTCATCAGGAATAGTATTGTATATTTTTGGATGTATAAAAAACTTCGAAGTCCATTAAAATTTATTCATGTTCACAAAGTTCTTTAATGTTTACAAATTCATCCTTATGCTCTCTGATAAGTTTTGCTCCGCGTTCACCTAATAGTCGCCTGTTATGCTCCTGTATTAGCTCCTGTAAAACTCTATTATAATTATTTCTTGTAGCTTCAGGAGCACGTAATTGTTTTTCAAGTGGTCTTGATACAGTTATTAAGACATTTGTTCCAGCTTCTGACATAACTGTGTTTATAGAAATTATGGTACTTAAAATAATTTTGTATATGAGGTTCTGTCAAATCTACGGGGGACGGACAAATTATAAGTTCGATTGTAGTTTTTTGTTTTATCCTTATTTTGCCGGAAGTTGTTTTGCAACAGGAAAAATGCAGTAAGGAAATGGAGGATTGTTTCAATCCTTGTTTTAGTTGATCTTGTTTTTGAATACGGACTCGGAAACACACCAAAAGTGTGTATCAAATATATAGTCAAATTAAATTCGATCATAATTATTTCTTGTAACCGAATATTTTGTCGTATTTTTTATGATCGGTTATGTCAATCACTATTATAAGAATTTTGACGCCTTGATTGCCATTTGTAATTGTGTAAAGCATTCTCCAGAAACCGGGGAGTTCTACTCTAAACAGGTTCTTTACTCCATATTAGCTTTTATATTCAGAAGGAATTAATCTTTTACCAGGCGGATTTCCATAATGAATATCTTTTAGGAAATTCAAAAATAAAACCTGTATAAATAAATATATTCATTTACAATTAAAATCCAGCTTCTGAATACGTTTAAAAGGAAAAAAAGTGAGAAAGCTTGATCGAACAATCCCAATTACTTTATTTCATTGCAGCTTCTGCAGCCCTTACATTTCTTCCGGGCCCCGATATTCTTTTCGTGCTCACTCAGAGTATTTCACAGGGCAAAATGGCAGGAATTGCAACCGCAACGGGCCTGTGTACGGGCATACTCGTCCACACCAGTGCAGCTGCCTTAGGAATTTCCGCCCTTCTGTACAAATCGACCCTTGCCTTCGAAATCGTCAAATATGCCGGAGCAGCCTATTTGCTTTACCTTGCCTGGCAGGCTTTAAGAGAAAGCGGGGAACTGGTATCTTCTGCCCCTGTTCGGGAAACAAATGCATTTGCCCTTTACAGGCGCGGGATTTTCATGAATGTCCTGAACCCTAAAGTCGCTCTCTTCTTCCTCGCATTCCTCCCCCAGTTTGTAAATCTGGAATCGGGAAGTATTCCGATGCAGATGATATTTCTGGGAATAGTGTTCCTTGTACAGGCCTGGCTGATTTTTTCCGTAATCTCGGTCTTTGCCGGGATAATCGGGGATAAAATCGTACGGAGACCGGGAATCGGGAAATATATTAACTGGGGGAAAGCAGGCATTTTTACCGTAATCGGGGTAAAACTTGCGCTGTCCCATAAATGAGTCCGTAAATGGGTTACAGATCAAGATCAAAGGTCAATCCACACGTTGATGATGTAACTGATCAAAAAAAGATAGAACAGATGTTAAAGGAAAATGAACAAAACCTGATCAATGCAAAAAATGGAGCTGAAGATGCAAATAAATCAAAAAGTGAATTTCTTGCAAAAATGAGTCATGAGTTAAGGACACCCTTAAACGCAGTTATCGGATTTTCTGACCTCTTACTCACCGAATCACCTGGAAAGCTGAATAAAAAGCAGGCTAGATATGTCAAAAATATAAGGTCTGGTGGAAAGTATTTGCTTGATCTGATAAATGACATTTTAGATCTATCAAAAATTGAAGCGGGAAAAATGGAGCTGCATCTTGAATGTTTTGCAGTCCGTGAGACCATCTCCGAGGTACTGGAAACTGTTTCCCCCTTATCTACTGAAAAAAATATTTCCCTGGAGATTTTAATTAGTAAAGAAGTAGATTTGCTTTATGCTGACAAATCCATGTTTAAGCAAATATTGTATAATCTTGTCAGTAATGCCATTAAATTCACCCCCTCCAATGGGAAAGTATGTGTGAAAGCAGATATAATTAATGATGAATTATCAGTATCAGTAATAGACAATGGTATTGGGATCTCTTCAGAAAATCAAAAACTCCTGTTTGAACCGTTCCAGCAAATAGCATCTTCTTTATCATGCGAATACAAAGGAACGGGTCTAGGCTTGGCAATTGTAAAAAAAGTTGTAAAAATACATGACGGAAATATCAATGTTCAAAGTGAAATTGGGAAAGGAAGCACATTCATCTTTACTCTTCCGTTGGATAAGCTAAAGAAATAAATCCTTTATATTTATCCTCAAGCCTTTCTCATTGATCCGGGCACTCTCTAACATGTGCAAGCGTAAAAGGTTTGTCTGCTTTCGCATTTACTCACTTCGAATTTACTCACTGAACTCATCAAGGATGTTTCTCCTGACCCAGATCCTGAATACGTTGTCCAGGATACCGTACATTCCTTCTTCCGGTTTTTCAATTGTCATCGTGTTGTAAAGATCTCTCATCGAGGTTGTCAGCGAGGAGGCAGGCGTCTGCATATCTGATGAGATTTCGCTTAATCTGCGGTATTTCTCCCTTGACAGGAATTTCAGGATGGTTTTTTGCTGATCGCTGAATTTCCATTCGTACCTGGATTCAAATTCACTATCGAATTCGTTTAGCATGGAATTGAATGCATTTTCAACATCGACATCATCAATAGTATTTTTATTTTTCAGAACTGAGTTCTGATAGAGAATAAATCCTATTTTCTGGAAATAGAAAGGAAAGCCTCCGGTACATGCATATATTCTTTCCAGCGCGCTGTCAGTAATCCGTATGTTCTGGGTCAGGAGACGGTCCCGTATATATTTTTTAACATGCTGTTCTTCTATGGGCTCAAGTTGAATTCTTGCAGTCATGAGGTACAGCGGAGAATCAGGTTTTAGAAATACTTCATGCAGCAGGGATACCGAAGACCCTGAGAAGATGTATCTGACCGAAGACTGGCTGTCCATCTGGCTCTTTAATATGTTGAAAATATATCCGTTAAATCTCCTTAATTCCTGAAACTCATCAAAAGCAAGAATTATCGGTTCTTTCTTTTCTCCTGAAAATCCCCTGATGAAATCAAAAGTTTCAGCTACCAGTTCCTGTTCGTTAACGTCTTTTTCCCGGAACCTGAGATAAACATTCCCTATGTGTTCGATGCTGCCCCCGATCTCAGAAAGTGATTTATAGGCAGCCGTGATTTTTCCTCTAAATACCCGGGAATATTTCTGCACAAGCCCTTTAAGCTGGTGTTTTTCCTCGTATGCTGCAAGCAAAGCTCGCGTAACAACCCTGAAGAAGTCACTCAGACCTGTCATTTCTCTGCAATTTATGGTAACGAAGAGAACCTCGTCTTCAACACGTGTTTTAAGGTTCCTGAGCAGGGAAGTCTTCCCGATTCTGCGCGGCCCTATGATAACATTATTCTGTGCCAGGGTTTCTATGTCCAGCTTCATTTTTTCAATTTCATTTTCCCGTCCTATGAAATAAGGAGGCTCGACTTCCCCTCCCACCACAAATAATGATTCAGGCATCAATAATTTTCCTCCTGCTGCAAGACCCTTTACCAGGGGCAATATTCATTATGGGTATAGTTAAAAGCAACTATATTTGAAAATAACTATTGATTTAGTAGTTGAAAATGAATATATTTGAATTTAACGATTGCCCCATTCACAAGCTAAAGTTCGGTTAAAAACAAAATCATCAGAAATGAATATCTTTAGAGGAAAATACAAAATATTAGTCATAACAAATAAATTGAGAATTCAAGATTTCCAGTCAAATTTATTATTTAATCCATTAAAAGTAAAACTGGTGAAAAGTAAAACTGGTGAAAAGTAAAACTGGTGAAGTTTTCAGTTATTCTTTAAAATGGTTGTTATTATACGGAACTGCGTATTTTGGCTTCCGGACTTAATTTGTCCATACATTTTGAGACAAATTTTTTAAATTCTTCAGCTCCCACAACAGGGAAGACTTCGGTATGACATAAATCGGTAAACAGTAAATTGTAAGTCGCATAATCTTTGATGGACTCTACATCATAGACAGTGATAATACGCTCGCCTCCAGCTTCGAACCACCGGTTAAGAACTTTCACCCCTTTCGGGGCACCCCTGCTCAGAACCTGTTCCCATCGCTTAAATAACTTAACACTATTTTCAAGTTCAAATGTTGTTATGTCCAGCAAAAGCACGTTTTTCATCCTTTTGAAGTTGGTATTAATATGTATTAATATATTTAATGTGTGTTGAATACTATATATATCCATGTCGATTTTGAATTACGAGATAATTTTTTTTGAAAGATGGAATATAAACAGGGATGTTTTTTTAAGTATTATTTTTTGAGAGCTAAACCATCAAATAGAATTTTCAGCAAAAAATTCAACCATTTGTGCAGACGACCAAAAGTCAATTAATGTTACAAAATAATGTAAGTCAAATCTGCATGTTTAAAAGTGAGTTTTATGATAACAAACCAGAATCTTGCATTATTTCATCTTATCAATGATATGGCTGGAAAGAGCTCTGCTCTCGATACAACGATGATATTTGCAGCAAATTATCTCATATTTCTTTTTGCAGTTTATCTCACCTACATATGGTTTGCAAAAAATGAATATCGTCAGGAAGCTCTGTTTGCCGGATATGCAGCTCTTCTCGGCCTGGGGATCAATTTCATCATCACTCTATTCTATTTTCACCCCAGGCCTTTTATGCTCCCCACGGGGACTCTCCTCATAGCGCATGCAGCTGAGTCATCCTTCCCTTCCGACCATGCTACTGTAATGTTTTCGGTTTCCCTTATGCTCCTGACCTCCGGTTTGAGACGCAACGGAGCTATATTTTTCATTCTGGCGCTCCTCAGCGGGTTTGCAAGGGTTTATGCCGGGCTGCATTTCCCGATGGATATGGCCGGTTCCCTGCTTGTTGCATCCCTTTCTGTCGGGATATTGCTTGCCCTGAAAAAATATCTGATTCCTATTAACCGTGTATTGATTACTTATTTTGAAAATATTGAGACGGGTATTAAGGTATAACAAAAAATATCTTGATTTGGGAAGTGTTGTTCTGAAAAATGATGTATTTTTGAATCCAGTAAAGAACTCAAAGGGCAAGAAAAAATAAAAGAGGAGAATTAATGGAGGTTATATCCCCCACTCCTTCTATTCAGATAGAGTAAAAAAATGGCAAATTACTCTCTGAATATTTTCGATCTTGTAAGGATGTTCGCCCACGCCAGTAAATCAAGTAAATTTGATTTACTATATTATAATACTACGTAATGGTAGATAAATATTTCGTATTCAATCAAGTTCATTATAACAATTAAATAAATTGTAAAACAAGTAAAGTTGAAAATACACAGAGATTAGCTGGTTTTACCTTTCAGGTAGTTTCTGGTTAAGATTTTTATTGACCTGGCATGAAAGTTCCGGCGTATTTTCATTTTTTGTGTTTATAATTCAGGAATTTCATGTGCGTTTTTTAAATTTCTTCGAAAACATGCCTTTAGTTTACATAGTAGTATCTAAAACACTGAAAATTTTATACGAGCACAAAGTTGGACATCACCAAGGAAGGTCAAAAAGAAATAAATGAGTTACAAAAAAGGATTTCTAATATAAGAGAATTTATAGAACATTGCCAAAAAATTACAAATTATTTCCTTTTGGTCACATGCATTTTCTGCTCTAATAGGGCTTCCTGTAACCATCACCGGGGCTAAGGAAAATAAAATGCCCCTAAAAATAAATAACAATTCTCAATACGTTCTTCAGAAGCTTTTAATGCATTACTTCCGCAAAAAACTCCCATTAATTCCCTGTTTTTCGAAGCTTTATTTGCTTTCTACCTTTTTTATTGGCATTCATATGATTCTCTAAATTTTTCTTTACGTAAAAAGCATTGAATCTCATTTTTGCATGAAGCCTCCGATTTAACAAAATCAGGTAATAATTATTAAAAGTAAATAATGAATTAATATTACTTAAAAATACTTTAGTATAAATAATTAATTAAATAAGAAGTTTAATATTCTACATTATTAATACTTTTTTTAAAATTAGTAATAAAATAAAACTCAAAAACCTTTACTATTAGTGAGGGCCGCGGAAAAAAAGCAGTTCTCCCGGTCTGTATCCGTGCATGCCGGAATGACATTGAAATCCCCGCTTATACTGGGCGCAGGGATCTTTAGAGATACAGCAGCACGTCTTAGCCGGTGAAGGGGAGTACGGTTTATGCAACCGTAAACGTCGAAAATGTTGCAAACTTTGATGCGGGACAGTTTGACCTCGAATTCAATCCGAACGTCCTGAAAGGGGTCACCGGAGTAAGCGGTTAGGGACAGCTTGCCATCATTGGATTGTGATAACTCCCTAGAACCAAAGTGCAGGCCTGGTGGCCGACACCTCTTGAAAGGACAACCGATCAGAAAGGCATGGTCGAATTCGAACTGGAAAAAGGTGGGAAACGGATGTTCGAAGCAGGGCACGGTGACCCTGAAAAAGGTTATTAACCAGCTCCTAGAAACCTGCTGATCAGCGCAGACCTTGTGGCAAGAAGATTTCCGGCTCCGATTATTCTTCCTGTAGGAGCAATAACCGCCTTCATGGGCGCTCCACTTTTCCTGGAGAATCAATAAAATGCCCAAACTCTTTCCTTAAAGTTCAATCTTGGACTTTCAGAAATGTCACCTTTTCAGAGATTATCTGAAAGGCAATTTGAAAAAATATTTTTTAAGTATAGTTCAGAATAATGATAATTCATAGAAAAATTATGCCAATTTATGATAACATATTAAGAGGATGGGGAAAGTAGGGGTTTTTTGTTTTCTCCATCCTCTGGAGAATTTTTTTTCTTATATTCCCCATTTTACTTTTGTAAACACTTGTATATGAATGTTCTTCCAGGTGATATGTCATCATATATAGATAGCTATTTCATCTATCACTTAGCTATAATAATTTATCTGTTTATCCCATCACAAAAACCTTTTTTTCGGAATTTTGTCCGGTACTCGGTCCATTACTAAATAAAAATATTTCAAATTTTATATATTTGAATCTTCGTTTTTAAAATTCCAGTTTTAAAATTCCGGGAAGGTGCTGTCGGAGATATTTTTCTGCGGATTTAAGTCGAATCGCGATAAAATGAACTAAGGATTAATGAATCAATCTTCCGGTTTGAATGGGATACCCGCAATTATATAAATATTCAATCCGCATCATGTACTTTTTTAAATAATGGATGCATAACGCGTAGATGAATACATTTTTAAATGGAAGGCTTCCGGGAGTATCAAACAATACTTCCATAGAGTATCTCTAGAACTGGCAAGGACCGGAGGAACCCTGGACAATGAAGTAGGGTTACTCTGTGCTGACGGAAAAATAAGAGACTTCCTGGTCAATCGGGATGCATTTAAGGATGAGAAAAGGGAAATTTCCGGCATGGGAGGGGTAATGCAGGACATAACCCAGCGTAAAGCTGCGGAAGAAATATTCCGGAAAAACGAGGAAAGATACCGCGTCGTTGCCGAACATACAGGGCAGCTTATATATGATTATGACATCAGCACAGGGAAAATTGAATGGGTGGGAGCAATCAGAGAGCTTACCGGATACAGCCCTGAAGAGTTCGGGCAGGTAGACCTGGAAGGCTGGAAGGACCATATCCATCCGGAAGATATGGAAAATGCCTTGGAAATCCATGAAAAATGCATGGAAACAGGAAGAAAATATCTCGCAGAGTATCGGTTCAGGAGAAAGGACGGAAGCTATTTCTATGTGGAAGATAGCAGCGTGTACCTTAGAAATAAACAAGGTCAGATGAACCGGATTATTGGCGTAGTAAAAGATATAAGTGAAAAGAAAATAGCCCGGGAAATCCTGAAGAAAAGTGAAGAAAGGTTCCGGGCAGTTGCAGAAAGGACAGGACAGCTTATTTATGATTATGATTTGAGGACAAAACGGAGTACCTGGGAAGGGGCAATCGAAGAACTGACGGGCTACAGTTATGAGGAGTTCCAGAAATTCGTCCCAGAGGTATGGGCCGAACACCTCTATCCGGAGGAACGCCAGAGAGCTGTTGAGACCTATAAAAAATGCCTGGATACTGGGGAAGACTTCTGTAAAGAGTACAGACTCAGGAGAAAAGATGGCAGCTATTTCTACGCAGAGGAAAACGGCTTTTACATAAAAGATAAGGACGGGAAGGTCTACAGGGCTGTCGGGGTGATAAAGGACATAACGGAACAGAAACGTGCCCTGGAAAAACTGGAAAGAAGTGAAGAAAGGTACCGCCTTATTGCAGAACATACCGGACAGGTCCTGTATCATGATGATTACATAAAAGGGACAATTGAATGGGCGGGAGCAATCCCCGAAATTACCGGATACGACTTTGAGGAATTTCAGGAAACCAACGTCGACGGCTGGCTTGGGCTGATCCATCCCGAAGACCGGGAAAAGGTAATGGAGGCACATTACCGCTGCAGAGAAAAAGGAGGGGATTTCTCTGAAGAGTACAGGCTCAAAAGGGCAGACGGAAGCTATGTCACCGTGGAAGATGAAGGAGTCTACTTTAAAGACGAAAGTGGAAACATATCCAAAGCATTTGGGGTCATCAAAGATATTGAAGAAAAAAAGCTTTCCCAGAAGAAACTCTTAGAAAGTGAGGAGCGCTTCAGGGTAGCTGCCGAACAGACAGGACAGATTGTCTTTGAACACGACCATATAAATGACGTGCTTACCTGGGCAGGTGCCATAACCGAAATTACCGGCTACGGCATAGAGGAATTCCGAAAATTCGATGGGAAGACGTGGGCGGAGCATGTCCACCCCGAAGACCGGAAAAAGGCCCTTGCAGAATTCAAAAAGTTTCAGGAAAAAGACAGCCACTTCCGGGTGGAATACAGGTTCAGGAGGAAAGACGGGAACTACTTCCATGTAGAAGACAGCGGAATCTATCTGCGAAACGAAAAGGGGAAGATCCGCAAGGCTATCGGGGTAATAAAAGATATCACTCCCATAAAGCTTGCCGCAGAAAAACTTCAGGAAAGCGAAGAAAGGTTCCGTGTAGCAGCAGAAAAGACAGGACAGCTCGTATACGATTACGATGTAGCTTCAAACCGCATTAAATGGGCAGGAGCCGTTGAAGATATCAGCGGTTATACCAGTGAGGAAATGCACAAGCTTACGACCTTTGAGCTCTTGAAAAAGCACATTCATCCTGAGGACTATGAAAAAGCAGCCATGTATTTTAGAAATGCTTCCAAGATCGGAGGGAATTACTCCCAGGAATACAGGCTCAAAAGGAAGGAAGGGGACTATATTTATGTGGAAGATTGCGGAACCTATTTGAGAGACAAAGAGGGCAGAGTATACCGGATGATCGGGGTGATTAAAAACATTACCGAGAGAAAACTTGCAACTGAAGAACTTCGGAGAAGCGAAGAAAAATTCCGCATCGTTGCCGAGCAGACCGGGCAGCTGGTATACGATTATGACGTCCCTGAGGATAAAATAGGCTGGGGAGGAGCTATCAGAGAACTTATGGATTACGGGGATGAAGAATTCAAAAAATTAAGCAGCCTGAAGGACTGGAAAAAACTCCTGCACCCGAAGGATCGCAAAAGAGCAGTCGATTCATTTAACAGATGCCTGGAAAAGGGAGAAAAATACCGCGAGGAATACAGGCTCAAAAGGAAGGACGGTACCTATCTTTATGTGGAAAACAGAGGAGTATTCCTGAAGGATGAAAACGGGCGCATATACAGGATGCTCGGGGCAAACAAAGACATTACGCAGATTAAAAATTCCCTTGAAAAAGTAAGGGAAAGCGAAGAGAAATACCGCTCTTTTATACAAAACTTCAAAGGAGTTGCCTTCCAGGGAGACGTTAACTTTGATCCGGTTTTTGCAGAGGGTCTCCTGGAAGAAATAACCGGGTACAGCGAAGAAGAATTCCTTTCCGGAAAAGTACGCTGGGACATGATTGTGAAGGAAGAGGACAGGCTCCGCATTTTTGAAGACGCCGAGAAACTGAAAACCATCCCTGGGACGATCATTAACCGGGAATACCGGATAAGGCACAAGGACGGAAAAGTTCGATGGGTCAATGAGATCATACAGAACATCTCCGATTCTTCAGGGAAACCCGTGCTTGTGCAGGGTTCAATCTATGACATCACCGAAAGAAAGGAAGCAGAAGAAGCCCTGGCAAGGACCGAGGAGATCCGCAAGAAAGAGATCCACCACAGGATCAAGAACAACCTCCAGGTAATATCCAGCCTTCTTGAACTGCAGGCTGATAAGTTCAAAGACAGGGAAGTTATTGAGGCATTCAGGGAAAGCCAGAACCGCGTGGTGTCCATGGCCATTATCCACGAAGAGCTGTACAGGGCAGGGGACATCGAAACCCTTGATTTTTCAGCCTATCTCCGGAAGCTGACTTCGGACCTTCTCGGCTCGTATACGGTCAGGAAAGAGGACGTAAAACTGAAACTGGAGGCAGAGGATACATTCCTGGGAATGGACACGGCAATTCCTCTGGGAATCATTATCAACGAACTTGTCTCCAATGCCCTGAAATACGCCTTCCCTGCAGGAAGAAGAGGGGAAATCCGGATAAAACTCTGCCGGAAGGAGATCAGTGAAAATAAAAACATAGATGAGATCATAAGTAATAATTATAGAGGGAGTTCAATTAAGAACAGTTACCTTTATTTACTGGTTGTTTCGGACAACGGGTTGGGTTTTCCTGAAAACGTCGACTTCAAGAACACGGATTCTCTGGGCCTGCAGCTGGTAAATATCCTTGTAGAACAGCTGGAGGGTACAATCGAAATGGAGACTAACGGAGGAACTACATTCAGGATCAGTTTCACGGAAACCGAATAAGGAACCCGGTATAAACAAAAAGAGCATGCAGATGATAGTGAAAGTGCAGTGGAAGTACTATAACGGTCATCCTGCAGACTAAAAAACTTACTTGAATATCCCAAAAAGGTTATCATTTTAAGTCTTTTTTGTCCCCGGAAGGTACACATTTTGGTCATAACGTTTCAAGACTATACTTAGTTCACACTTTGGCCATAACTATCGGAATATTTATCTTTCTCCTTTCTACTCTTTCAAGTTTTAAAAGTAACTGCCTAAAAAAGTGAAGCCTAAATTAATATATAAATACCATCCAGCCCATCTAGTTATAACAGGGGGTACTTATAATGCCAAGAGTTATTCATTTCGAGATACGTGCGGAAGATATTGAAAGGGCAAAAAAGTTCTATGAGGATGTGTTCGGCTGGAAGATAGAGAAGTGGGAAGGTCCCATAGAATACTGGAACATAACAACAGGTAAACAAGAAGAGCCAGGAATCAATGGTGGTATGATGAGAAGGCAGGTAGGAGGACCGGGCGCAGACACTCCGATTAGCACCTATATCTGCACAATAGACGTCCCGGACATCGATAAATACCTGAATCAGATACAGAAGCACGGAGGCAAAGTGACTGGAGAAAAGAGACCCATACCCGGTGTAGGCTGGCTTGCATATTGTCTCGACACAGAAAAAAATATATTCGGGATAATGCAGCCTGATATGAGTGCCAGATAACCTATTCTTCATTTATGTATTTATTTCTTAATTTATTTGTCAAAACCTCCTATCAGATCAGGCCTCAATTTCCAGGCTTAATTGGAAGCTTTTCTCTTTCTTTTCCTTAGTCTTAAACTTTTGATACTCCCTCTCCAGCAATCCCGCAGCCAGCACGCAAGCCAGAAAATCCGAAATGGGAAAAGCAGCCCACACTCCGTCCAGTCCGTAAAATCTCGGCAGGACCAGCACCAGAGGCAGCAGGAACAGGAGCTGCCTTGCAAGAGACAGGAAAAAAGCGGGTTTTGGTTTTCCAAGGGCCTGAAACACGGTTGTGCCTACAAGCTGGAAACCTATGAAGGGCAGGATAAGCACCACAATCCGCATGGCTCGGGCTCCTGCGGCTGTGAGTTCAGGATCAGGGCTGAAGATATGGATGATTGGAGCCGGAAAGAGAAACATGACCAGAAACCCGGGGAGGGAGAAGAGAGTGCTGACTTTCAGGGCGACCTTAACGGATTCGATCACTCTTGAAAACTGTTTTGCACCATAGTTATAGCCCACTATGGGCTGGAGGCCGAAGGAAATCCCGAGCATCGGCAGGAAGATTAGCAGGAGCAGGCGGTGGATGATCCCGAAGGCTGCAATTGAGACGTCTCCTCCGTAGGTTGCAAGGGCGTTGTTTACAAAAATCATCATGACACTGTTTGAAGCTTCAACAATAAAGGGACCGATGCCTATTGCCACCACTTCTTTTGAGATGGCGGAGTCCGGGACCGGAAATCCAGGCTTGAAGGCAACCGAGCCTTTTCCGGCAAGGAAGTAACGCAATAAGAAGACAGTGGATACAAGCTGGGCAAGAACCGTTGCAACAGCAGCTCCCCTTACTCCCATGTCAAGTCCGAAAATGAAAACCGGATCAAGCACAATATTCAACCCGGCTCCTAAAAGCATTCCGAACATTGCATAACGGGCGTTGCCCTCGGCTCTTACAAGGTCTTCGGCTGCGATCCCGAGAGTAAAAACAACCGAACCTGCCATTATTATTTCAAGGTAACTCCGTGCATAGGGCATAATCCCTGGAGTTGCTCCGAAAAGTTTCAGCAGCGGCTCTATGAAGGAAAGCCCTATAAGGGAGTAAGCAAGCCCGAGAAAAACTCCCAGGAAAAACACGGTCCCAAGGGCTTTTTCAGCCCTATGAAGTTCTTTAGACCCGAGGGCCCTTGAAACTATCGAAGACCCTCCTACTCCGAGCCCGATTGCAACTCCCATTGCCAGCATGTGGATCGGAAAAGCTATCACAAGCCCTCCAATGCCGGAAACGCTTTCTTCCCCGAGAGCCCTGCCAACGAAGATAGTGTCGACTATGTTGTAAAAAGCATAAACAAGCATCCCGATTATGGAAGGGGCTGAGAGCTTGAAAAGAAGTTTACCCATTTTTTCAGTGCCCAGAAAGCTGCTGTGTTCGCGTATCCCGGTCCTCTCCTACCTGCAATTTTTATAGGGTGAACTTTAACGGTGTTTTCTTCAGGGTAATTTCGGGGAAATTTCGAGAGAAATTTCGAGGGAAATTTGCAGGTTCTTCCAGGTCTGAAAAGTATAAAGCAGTTTCCAATAAAAACGCACAAGCAGTTTCCAAAAAAAACACACATGAAATCCTTGGAATAACATGCCCAAAAAATGAAAGTCCTTTTCACTTACCTTTTTTGTATATTAACTCCATCATTCCCTTTGGACAGGAAGGTTGTTTTCTCTCTGGCTCTTCGAAGCCGTCAAAAAATTAACCATTGAATTGCCATCGAAGGCCAAAATGTGACTTTTGGGTCCCTATTCATGATTCCTTGATAAAACATCTGTCTCTTATCGTTGGAAATGCCCGTGATATGAAAGCATTTACACATAAAAAGACAAATGAATTTGAAGGAATAGGGCATCTGTTTTTCGGTGAGGTGGGAATTGGGGAATGGAAAAGTGGGGGTTTGAAAAAAGTTTTTCAGATGCCCATATGTATAAAATACCTGAAAATATATAAAATTGAGTTTATACTGCTATTTTATAGCCTTTTCTGGAAGTACTCAAATTATTTCAATAACTTAATCTTAAAAGATCAAAAACATCCGTTCTCTCTCCAAAGCTCATAAGTTATTATTCCCTCTTCGGACACGGCCCCTTTAAAAGAAATCTATTCTTTCCCAGCACACGGATCGAAGCCTTCATGTGTGGATACGTATAAGCTATGATGAAGTCCCATTTGAGGCAGTCCCCTTTGAGGCTGGAAAAAGCCCGCTTCCTATCAGGAACGATAGTTCCGACCCTTTCTGATACAGGAGCCAGTAGAAGATCCTGATTTCTATCTTTTGCCTGCATCCTCCCCATAAAAAAAGTGAGGGATGGGCATCTGAGAGTTCGGGGGTTTGGGAGTGGGGTGTAAAAGATGTTGAGTGTATGAAAAAAGTATTTTCAGATGCCCTATACATATATTCATAACCAATATTATATAAAATTATGCATATTTTGGTTTTTTCCTTAAGCTCTCTATAATTACGATGAATGCACCCCAGGAAATCTTCCAGTCAGGTTTCAACTCTTTTTGGAGGTTAGGTTCTCAGATTCAGCTTGTCCTTTCCTTTATAGGCCTACCGGAGTATTTTCTGTAGGTCCATTCGGCAGCAAAGCAACAAAAAACCGTAAACCCAAGTAGCCCGAGAGTTGTTTTCGAGTGCATGAACTCGTAGTACAAAAGCACGCCAAAGAACGTCAGGCTGCTTAAAAGTGAAGCCCATATAATATAGGATTTTGCTCCGGTTTCTTTTAACAGGCGGAGGTGGGAAACATTAACTGCCACATAAACAATAAGAAGGGAAGTACTGGCAAGCATACCTATCCCTTCAAGCTGGAGAAAGTTTGCGCAGAGGATAACCAGGCCTGAGGTGATAAAGAGCCCTTCGGGGCTTCGGTGCCAGACTTTCCTCTCAAAAATTTCTGGCAATTCTCCGTCTTTTGCCAGAAGGTAACTTACATTTGCACCCCCGTAAAGGGAGGCATTGATTGCGGAAGAGGTCGAAAAAAGGGCAGCAAAAGCCATTATTTTAAAACCGAGATCCCCGAGAAAAGGCTTTGCAGCAGCTGCAAGGGCATAGTCCTGTGCATTTTGGACCTCAGGGATGGAAAGGTTTCCTATCACAGCAAGGCTGACGGATACGTAGATTATGATGACGAGCACGACACTCAGATAAAGGGCTCTCGGAAGGTTTTTTTCCGGGTTTTTCATGTCTTCTGCAGCATTTGTTATCAGCCCGAAGCCCTGGTATGCGAGAAAAACCATTCCAGCCCCGAAAAAGAGATTTTTGGGAGTCGGCCAGGCTGAAGTTGAAAGGTTTCCTGGAGTAATATAAAAAATCCCTGCAGCAGCAAAAAGCAAGAGAATCCCAACTTTTATGGAAACAATAAAGAGCTCCGATCTCCCCACGGTTTTTGCCCCTCTGAAATTGATGGCTGTAAAGGCAAGGATGATAGCCGTGGCAAAGAAACTGGTCCATACAGAAGCCGAGCCTGCCGGGAGGAAGGTTACTGCATAGTACGAAAAACCTTTTGCATAGAGGGCGAGTCCGAAAACATAACCCACCCAGAGCAGGATGTTCAGTCCGCCACTTAAAATTCCGTCTCCGAACCCTTTAAGCATGAACTCTACAGGGCCGCCTGCCGAAGGGTACCTGACCCCCATCTTTGCATAGGAATAGGTATTTAAAAGTGCGATCAGCCCTGCAATAATAAAAGAAACGTAGACCGCGTTTCCGGAAATCTGGACAGCCGTTCCGAAAATTGAAAAGATCCCGGCTCCGACCATTGCCCCAACTCCTATAGAAGCTGCAGCCCATAAACCCATCGCTTTTGTCTCTGCCATCGAAAATCACAATTTTTATTTTTCCTGTCTCTTCTATTTTTCTCTTCTCTTAATAATTAACCCTTTGAAAGCAGGCAACAAATTCAGTTTCACAATCTCTCTTTAACCGTGATTTTAGCTTTATTTCCGTTGTTTAACTCTGTTACTGATTTTTCAATTATTTGTTCTGATCAATGTTTCACATTTTGTTAAGAACCTATCCCGGTAATTTATATTATTTCATTTATACGGAGGGAAAATATGGGACTTTTTAGTGAATTCAAGGAATTCCTTTACGAATACAAGGTGATTCCCCTGGCAATTGCCTTTATCATGGGTATTGCATCCACAGCTCTAATAAAGTCATTTGTGGACAACATCATCATGCCGATTATCACACCTTTTGTTCCCGGAGGGGGCTGGGAGACGGCAACAGTTGAACTGGGGGCGATAGTAATAAGCTGGGGAGCTTTTCTAGGGGAGCTGGTAAACTTCATTATAATTGCATTTGCAGTTTTTATCATTGCAAAAAAAGTGCTGCAGGAAGAAAAGGTTGAAAAGAAATGATTCCAGAAAAGTATTAGGTAAATTAAGACCAGTACCTGGGCAAGTTTTCCGGGATATTTCCTGCCAGTATTCCTTTTTTTGCAAGGGGGAGGGATAGCTGTTTCGGGATTTCCGATTGCGGTCCTCTCAACTTCGGGGGCGGTCAGATCTTCTATTCCGCTTATGTTGAGGGTACTGCTTGGTGGGACTATGAGCACAGGGGAGTTCTGGGCAAAGTCTTCTCTTGAGTTGTTTTCAATTAACTCCTCTCCGGCAAGTATATCAATGTAACTCTGCGAAGCTGAAGCAAAAACATCGACCGGAGCACTTCCCTCTATTTACGTACGCAGGCTTCCGGACCCTGCAAAGTTGAAATCAACGTCTACATCAGGGTTTTAGGCTTCAAAATGGGATTTCATTTCTGTATTTTAATAATAGATGAAGGTTCCCGGCGTTTTTCGGAGAAGGCCTTATAGCTCTGAACAATCTTTAACTTCAGCGGTAGTCCGTGATTCCGAGTAAACCTTGGTGAATTCCGCACCAATTGTAATCATGATCGAGATGTAATAGATCAGAAGAAATACCCCAACGACTGATCCGATCGCTCCATAAACGCTAACAGGGTTGCTGTATGAGAAATAAAACCCAATAGCATATTTGCCTATGTTTATGAGAATTACTGTTACCAGCGACCCTACAAAAACGGGTTTTAGATCCATTTTTGTATCGGGCAAAACCCTGTAGACAAGCATGAAAAACAGGACAAGGATCAGAAAGCTGGCTATGGAACCGGCGTATCGGGCAAGAATCGGAGGAAAGGGGCAACACTCCTGAAACACTTTTGAAACTGCATAAAGTACCCCTTCGACAATTATGCTGAGCGCAAGAAGCCCTCCAAAAACAATGACCACGAAAAAAGAGACGATTGAACCTTTAATGAAGTCTTTAACCGTACTTGACCCGGCAGGTTCAATATCCCAGGCTACCTCAAGGAATTTCTTCATTTGCCTGAAAACATTACTTGCACTCCAGAGAAGGATCACAAACCCGATCAATGCACCTATTGAAAGGGAATTTACTTCCGGAATGTATTCAAAGAGAGAACTAATCATATCAATTACACTCTGATCAACGAACCCTTGCAGATTGCTGATTATGACGTCCTGAATCTGCTTAGACCTTAAAAAAAGACTCCCTACGGATACCGAAAACAACAAAAGGGAAGGCAGGCTTAACACAAAATAATATGCAAGAGCAGCACTGTAAGTCTTTGCATTGTCTTGTATCCATTCCTTTATCGTTCCGGTGATCAGCTTTCCTATATACCCCAGACTCATATTTTCCCATAATTCATAATATATGACTTTTTATTAAATATCTCTTATCAAAATTTTGCAAAATCTTTCTTCTACAAATATTCTACAAATAAACAGAAGCAAGTAAAAGGAAAGAAAACCAGGATTCAAATGAGAAAAATTAGGACTCACCTGGTAAGCTTCAGATTCAAATAGAAAAACCCCGGGCCAAAATGAAAAAACTCAGGAGTTCACGAATCTTACATCGTAACATATCAAAACATAAGTTCGTTTATATAAAATATTACACTAAAATATTACAGACTAAAACATATTTTTCAGAAAAATCAGAGATATCAATTTGAGCCTTATGTTTTTGGGGGAATTAATATAATGGCAAATCTTAGAAGAGTAAGAAAAGTAATGAGGAGCATGCCCACCATTGAGGGAGCAGGAGTACACTTAAAAAGGGTGTTTGGTTTTCGGCATGTACCCGAGCTTGACCCTTTTTTGTTGCTTGATGACTTTCATTCTGAAAAACCGGGGGATTACGTCATGGGATTTCCCTGGCATCCGCACAGGGGAATAGAGACTATCACTTATGTCCTTCAGGGGAAGGTCCGGCATGAGGACAGCCTGGGAAATAAAGGTGTGATCCGGCCTGGAGAACTGCAATGGATGACTGCCGGAAGCGGGATTATCCATCAGGAAATGCCAGAGGGAGATAAAAACGGGATTCTCTGGGGGTTTCAGCTCTGGGCAAACCTCCCGGCCTCGCACAAAATGATGAATCCGCGCTATCAGGAGATCAAAAGTAACATAGTGCCTGAACTTTTTATGGAAAAGGGACTGAAGATAAGAATTATTTGCGGGGAAGTTAACGGGATTGAAGGACCTGTTCGTGAAATAATAACCAGACCTGAATACCTGGATGTTACAGTCCCGCCGGCGGAGAAGTTTTTCCATCGTACAGTTCCCGGATATGCTGTCTTTGCGTACGTGGTAGAGGGCAGCGGAAATTTCGACCGGGAAAAAGACACTTGCACCTTTGAAGTTGAAGGAGAAAGATATCTTGACCCGGCAGTGGACTGTATGATAGAAAAAGAGAACCTGGTTTTTTACGGGGACGGAGATTCGATAGAGGTGACTGCAGGCGAGCGAGGGGTAAGATTCCTGCTTGTAGCGGGAAAGCCCATTGGGGAGCCGGTTGCCTGGTATGGGCCTATTGTTATGAACACGCAGGCAGAATTGAAAACGGCTTTTGAAGAATACAGAAAAGGTACATTTATCAAACATCCATGAAACAGCAGATTCCAGGCATGGTAGGTTCCGGTCAGTTGCCCGGGGGACACTTAAATATTTTACATTCTATTTTTACTTTACATTCTATTTTTACCTTAATATTTTTTTTGTAAGTTACTTCTTGTATTTATACTGAGTTAGAGCCGAGAAAAAACTGTTTTGAGCAGGAGTTATGATGAGTTTTGTTATCCTGATGAGTTTTGTTATCCTGATGAGTTTTGTTATCCTGATGAGTTTTGTTATCCTGATGAGTTTTGTTATCCTGATGAGTTTTGTTATTCTGATGAGTTTTGCTATCCGGAAGATATTAGTTAGATATAAAGCACATTTTGTTAGATTTATAGATCATTATGTTTATTATATCTAACTTAAACCTTCACTCCAGGCAAAAACTGGAAATAGAAGATTGTGTTATTAATATCTAACATAATGTTAGAAATCCCAAATAATATGTTATAAATAATGAACAAGTTAAAAAGCCGATTTAAGTAATCTATAAAAAAATATTGAAAAATATATTGAAAAAAAAGAGGGTAAAAATGTGGAAAAAATATACAGGTACAAACTGGTTCTTGGAATAATCATTATGCTTGCCGGAATACTTTCTGCGTCTTTTCTTGAAGTTGATGCATCAATTTCAATCATTCTGATTAGTATGGGACTGGTTATCTTTATTGTGACAGCCTTCAGGCTCTTCAGGCGTGGGGATCTTCCTGACAGGGACGAAAGGACAAAGAAACTCGCAGCATACGGAATTACATATTCCTGGCTCCTGACGCTTGTTCTGATCATGGTGCTCTACTGGATTGAATTCTTCAAACTTGCCGAACTTACGGCTGAATTAATTCTGGGGATACTTCTTTTCTTTATGGTAATCTCGGCAAATGTTTTCAGGTGGTATTTCATGCAGAAGGGTGATATTGAGTAAGGACACCGGAGGATGTAGCGTGAAAACAAGGATCAAAGAGTTTCGGGCAAGGCATAACCTGACCCAGGAAGCTCTTGCAAAAATGGTAGGAGTCAGACGAGAAACTGTTGTTTTCCTTGAAAAGGGAAAATACAACCCTTCACTCAAGCTTGCTTACAGCATAGCCAGAGCTCTGGACACCACGCTTGACGAATTGTTTATTTTTGAGGACTCGGACTTCGAATGAGGGACAAAGTTCCTCAATAAACCGCATCAGAAATTATTATATTTATATTTTCTGTGCAAAGTCTCAAACAATCATAGAGCAGGGAAGAGAAGTGGACTCAAGAAGAGCAGAAAACAATCAGTTTGAGGATCGGGCTGGGAAAACTCATAAAAGATTGATAGAAAATAGTCTACTGATTTTGAAGTTATTTAGGGAAATTCTTTTGAATTAGGAAGCAGAATAACCTGAGACTGCCACGATATTTCGAAATTTTGTATTATGAGCAAAACTGAATTCCCAAAAAACAAAAAGGAAATTGAACAAACCTTTTAAATCTTGTATTATACTTACTAAGTAAGTCCTTCAGGAGAAAACATGGAAAATACACTGATCGCCTTTCAGAACGTCTGGAAAACCTATCAGATGGGAGAGTTCCAGGTCAATGCTTTGAAAAATGTGAGTGTGAAACTGGGAAGAGGAGAATTTGCCGCTATAATCGGGCCCTCAGGAAGCGGGAAGTCCACGATGATGAACCTGGTGGGCTGTCTTGACATTCCTTCTCAGGGCAAAATTTTCCTTAGAGGGAGGGATATATCCCGGCTTCAGGAATCGGATCTCGCAGCCCTCAGAGGCAAAACAATCGGGTTTGTTTTCCAGCAGTACAACCTTATTCCAGGAATGACGGCTCTTGAAAACGTGCTCTTGCCCCTGGAAATTCAAGAAATTGAGGACAGAGTTGCAGAAAAAAAGGCAAAGGAACTGCTTGAACTGGTAGGGCTTTCCGATAAGATGCAGAACAAACCTGCCCAGCTTTCAGGGGGGCAGCAGCAGAGAGTTTCGATTGCAAGAGCCCTTGCCTGTGACCCGGAAATCGTCCTTGCAGACGAGCCTACAGGAGCCCTTGACAGCATCACCGGAAAAGAAGTTATTTCAATTCTTTACAGACTCTGGAAGGAAAAAGGAAAAACGGTAGTTATGGTCACTCATGATATGCACCTTGCAGGCTTTGCAAGTCGACATATCCAGCTAAAGGACGGGGAAATGATAAGTGACGGGCCAAATAAAGCACAGATCAGTCCTGAAACATGATCAGAATATCCTGGTGGCCTTAAGGGGAAAAATAAGGTTTTTCAGTCGGGATTGAACTGGAAATTGAACAAATTTCATGTTTATTTTCAAATTGGGTTTCTGATGAAAATCTTCTGAAGAAAATAGGTGGCAAAATTCAGGAAATTAGTAAGTGAACAGTTAAATTGAGGTATCCAAAAATGGGGCTTAAAAACTTTGCAAGTTTTATTTTTTTGATTCTGTTATGTCTGTTATTATGCAGCGGAACTGCCTTTGCTGCAAGCACTCTTGATTCAAACAGGAGTCTTGATAAAGGTATAAGTATTGCCCTGCTCAACCAGGATCCTGATCCCGTAAATCCCGGGGACGTGCTTGAGGTAAGGATCGCTATCGAGAATACAGGGTATAATGACATAGAGAACTGTTATCTGAAAATCGAGCCAGAGTATCCTTTCCGGGCTCTTTCGGGAGAGAATCTTTTAGAGGATATAGGCACTCTCGGGAAACGCTCCGAAGATGACCGCAGAAGGGTCGTCAAGTTTAAAATAGGAGTGGAAAACGACGTAAATGAAGGCAAATATCCTCTCAAAGTCTACTTCTACTCAACAGACAGAAAAAATAAAGTCTCCCTTAACCGGGAACTCACGATCGATATAGACAGCGAGTCAAACGCCGAAATCGAATATATCAGTGTCGAAAAGCTGATTCCCGGAGAGAAAACCACCCTTAGTTTCGGCATAAAAAATGTAGGGAATTCACCCCTGAAGAACTCAATGTTCTCCTGGGAATGCACAAACGACCTGATCCTGCCTGTTGGTTCCAGCAATGTCAAGCATATTAACCTTATTGATGTAGGAGAAACTGCCAATGTCAGTTTTGATGTCCTGACCAACGTAAACACAAAGCCAGGCCTGTACAAGCTGGATATGGTGCTTACCTATGATGACATCGAAGAGCTCCAGACAATTACGGAAGCTGGATATGTTGAAAACCAGAAGCGAAAGACGATCGAAAGCAAGGCTGGAATCTACATCGGAGGTACCACGGATTTTGATATTGCTTTCATGGAAAGGAGTCCTACGGGAGCTTACACATTTTCGGTTTCCAATATAGGAAACAACGGCGCAAACTCAGTCAAGATCTCTATCCCCTCGCAGGAAAACTGGACCGTAACGGACGGAAGTAATTCGGTAATCCTTGGAAACCTGCAAAAAGGAGACATCACGATTGCGGACTTCAACCTTGAACCTAAAAACATAGGCCAGGATCTTCCGATAAAATTTGAAATAACTTATACCTCCAGTGACGGGATGAGACAGGTCGAAGAAAACGTGTTCTCCCTTTATGCCTCCCCGGTCACTCTTCCGGTAGGTTCCAAAATGCAGGAGGAAAGTAATGAATCGGGTTTATTCTCTTATAAGCTCGGGTTGCTGATCCTGCTCGGCGCTGTAGGCTTTTTTATTTATAAAAAGCACCAGAAGAAACTGAAAGAAAAGAACGCCGACGGAAACTGGCAAGGCGAAAACTCTCCGGACGAACAGAAGCCGGAAGAATAAATAAGAAACCTGAGCCCGTGGTTTCAATGAAATTGGCAAAGATTTTGAAAATTGCCCTGAACATGGTCAAAGCCAATAGGCTGAGGAGCTGGCTGACCATTATAGGGATCATCATAGGCATTGCCTCGGTAGTGGCAATTGTTACGACAGGGGAATATTTCCAGGAGCAGGTGACCGAAACCCTGGAAGAGCTGGGAGGCGACACCATTACAATAGTGGCCTCCACTCCTTTTAAAATCTCGTCGGAAGAAGCTGTGGGATACGAAGAAGATACGGTCGAAAGCTCGGACGGGAGTTTGGGGGCGACTGCAGAAGGCGGAGGGGAAACGGATAACGAAAACTCCGGGCCTGTGGTATACGAACCCGTAGAAGAAGCCGAACTCACGAGAATGGACGTGTTTGTCCTCCAGAGAATCCCGGATATAGAGTATGTAAACGTCAATGTTGAAGACGGAGCGGAATTAAAATTAGGGAGCGAGACGACCTATGTCCGGGTTAAAGGTGTGGACCCCGGAGTCTGGCCTGAGATCACTAATAAGAATGTGGGAGAAGGGAGAATGCTGGAGCCCGGAGACCGGGCTGTTGTGGTTATTTCAAACGAACTCGCAAAAAATACCTTCGAGCGGGAGATCCGGCTCAACCAGATGATCCTTCTCAACGGCAGGTCCTACAGGGTAATCGGGATTCTGGAAAACAGCGGGGGGCTTCTCGGGGGGATGGGGGGGCTTTTTGGGAGCAGCATTTACATGCCCTATCAGGAGGCATACTCCATCCCGTATAGTGATGAGGATATGCCTGAAAGGGAAAGAGACGTCTACGACAGTATAGAAATAAAGCTCTATGGCGGGGCAGACTATGATTCCGCTCTTGAGGAGATTGAGCGTAAATTGAGACTCTCGAGAAAGGTTACCGAAGATACGCAGGATTTCTATGTTAGCTCCTCAAAAGAAGCGATTGAGAGCACTCAAAAATTGATTAACGGTCTTACATCGTTTTTAGCCTTCATTGCAGGAATTTCTCTCCTTGTAGGCTCCACAGGGATCGCAAACACAATGTTTACCTCGGTTCTTGAGAAGACAAAAGAGATCGGAATAATGAAGGCAATAGGGGCAAAAAATCGCGATATCATGCTGATTTTCCTCTGCAACGCCGCAATGATCAGCCTTGTGGGCGGAATAATAGGCATCCTGCTGGGTACGGCTGCAGTGCAATTGATTTTGCTCCTGATTTCCGTTAAAATGAACGTGCCTTTCGAATTTGCCCTCAGCCTGAAAGGTACCCTCATTGCAACCCTTGTCTCTATAATCGTAGGGCTTATTGCAGGGCTTGTGCCTGCAAAGAATGCGGCCGAACTGAAACCTGTGGATGCTCTGAGGTATGAGTGAGGAAATTTAAAATGGCTTTATACGGACTAAAAATCGTTGAATTTCAATAAAACAAAAGTGTAAAATGGCTCTGCAGGGATCACTACAGAGCCGCCAGAAAAACGAAGGAACAAGTCAAAGCCTTATGTAGCTATTTTCTGTAGCTTTTGATACTTCGGTGATGTCCATCACATCAAGCCGCATCGTCGGAGAGACCTCTTTTTCCGGCACTCCCACCCTTATGAGCATCTGGATAGTTTCGTTTTCCCCTGTATATGCCTCGTGGATTTCCATATATATTTCAGCCATTTCAGGATACTCTTCAAGAGCCTGGCTCATGGGCTGCATGGCGTATCCCATATCCGTAGCTGCGAGCAGGAAACGGCTGTACAGGATTCCTGCTTCGACCTGTGCCGTGCGGCTATTACCCTTCGTAATTATCAAAGCATATGCCGGCGTATTTTCAACTGCAGATTCCGTCTGGCTGAGAAAGGATTGCCCCGATACTTCTGGAGAATTCAAAAAAGGAAAGAGACTGATCAGGCCCTGCATCAGATGTATGTTAAAGGCCGGGAGCCCCTGCCCATCCAGGCTGAAGCCGTACCTATACTCATTTTTCTTCCATTCATTGGGCCTGAATAGCTCAAAGCCTTCCTTCTGTATCCCATCGTTTCCAGTTTCAACTTCTGCTGCCCTTAGAACAATGTTTCCGAGCGATTCAAGGCTTTCAGGGTCCTGGAAAATCAGGATTGTGACATTTTCTGTGCTCAGGGCTTCAAGTGTTTCAATATCTTCCTTAGAAAGCTGCATTTCTCTGTAAGGAACCCTGTATGCGTCAGGCACAAACATTGATTTATAGAGAATAGAAGACTCAGGCTCAGTTTCTCTGGTAGTTTCCTTAAGAATCACTCTTGCAACCGGTTTGCTCCCCAGGTTTGTGGCAGTGCCCTCCGGCCCGTATTCCCCTTCCGGAAAAAGCTGCATTTCGGCTTCGTACCCCAGATTTCCCGCTGCAACTCCGACGTATTCCAGGAAAGTCCCCTGGCTGATGGTAACCTGTCGGCCCGGAGGGTCGGCTTTGGGGCTAAGTCTGCCAGGGTCAACATAAAGGAGGAAGCTGTTCTCTCCTTCAAGTACCACTCTCCAGGACTGCAGGTTGTGGGAATTCGGAGCAAGCACCCCGTGCGCCAGGACCTGGACCCTTGGGTCTTCGAACTGTGTGTGATAGGTCCCCGACCATGGCTCAAGATATTTCTTCGGAAGAAAGGCTCCGTCTACCATAACAAGTGAAAAAATTCCGATTACGAGAATACCTAAAACTGCAAATGTAACCTTATGCATGGCGATCAAAACCAGAATGTTACCCCCTAATATGAGTTTTCATAAAAATCGATAAACATCTAATCACAAGATGCTAATTCAAGAGACGTTAGTACATGGAATAGACGTTAGTATATAAGATGCCATTATTTTTTAAACTTCCACTTTGGGCAATTACCTGCTTATGGAATTACTTGTCTTTCGAGTTTCGCCCCTCTTTTCTTTATTAGAATTTAAGTTCCCTGATCTTAATTACGTTCCCTGACCTTAAAATCCTGTATTCTACCTCGAAGGAACTTGCTTAAGAAAAGATCTCCAAACTTGAAGTAAAAAGAAAAAATCAGCAGATATATAATATCCATTTTTGAGAAAACTATATATTATAATGTGAAAAACTATATATAATCATAAAAGTAGGTATGTGATATTTTATATGGAGAGAAAAAATGGATAGTATAAAGTTATTTAAGCAGGTTACGGATGTTATAACCACAGTCATCCTTTACATACTGCTTCTGGCTTTAATTCTGGGAATGGCAAAAACCTTACTTGAGATCCGCTTCATAATTTTTGAGTCCCTTGAAAGCGGCTTCAACCACATGGTAACAAGTGTACTGACAGTTTTCATTGTTATAGACCTTTTCAAAGCCTTTGTCGATTACCACGAACACGATAGGATCAAACTCACGGATATAACGGATGCCACGATCCTGATAGTCCTGCGGGAGATCGCCGTAGGTCTTTATTCCCAGAAGTTCGGGTATGAATTTATTCTGAGCCTCGCCGTTCTGCTGCTTGTGCTCGGCATAATAAGAGTACTCGCGGTCAAATACTCCCCTGCAAAAATCCAGGTACCTTCTACCCCTGTAAAAGAAGAAGAAGAAGAAGTGCAGCCTTTAAAAACAGGCCTTAATGCCCTGCTTGACCGCTGCAGTTCCGGGCCCGAAAGAAATTAAGCGTTAACTGCAGACAGGCTAATAGATACAGTCTAATATTTTACAGTCCAATATTACTTCGCCTCAATACATTCTCACTTGCCTCCGACAGGCAGACTGAGAAACCTTACATTTTTTTTGGATTCAATCTTCCCCCATCAAAAAAATACCTGGCTTGACCTCGAGAACCTCATAAAAATACACCATTAAACATAAACTCCTCCGCCAGCTTGTCTGATGGCCCTTCACAAAACAAAGAAGAGCAAAACAAATGAAAGATAAATAAAGGCCGAAAATTATACCGGTTTGATCAATTCGGTTCTCGTTTATGCTTACGAGCTCACGCAGCAGCTTACTTTTTTCTTCATTTTTACGGGAAAGACCGCTCTCCTGCGTCGAGCGGGACAATAACGACACAGGGGACAATAACGACACAGTACAGCAAGTATGGTTTTAAAGCTCAGGTCTATTATTTAATCTGATTTAGACATGTTATAAATGATTTTTTACATTCCATTTTTTAATCAAGATAACTCCATTATGAAAAAGCCGCGCTGTAAGCGCGGTAAATTTCCGTGAAGACGTCTAATAAGGTTGTTTTGTTTCCTCTAAACCTACAAATCGTTCTTCCTTTTTTACATCTATCAACAAAAATCTATAGCCACCACTACCGTTATTCAATCCTTTTCCTCATCTCTCCTCTCCTACCATGTTACTTTATGTCGGGACTTGGAAAGGTTTTTTATTCTTTTCTACCGACCAAATAATCCTTATCATCTTTTTAGCTGCCGCACAAAGTGCAGTATTGTAGTGTTTCCCCTCACTTATTTTCTTCATGAAATACTGCTTTATCACCGGATTATGCATCTTTGCTTGCACAACAGCTCTCCCCAAAACCCATCTTAACAATCTTGATCCTCTTTTGTTAGGTCCTGAAATAACTTCCTTGTTCCCAGACTTTTTTACTTTTGGATCATATCCTGCAAAAGCGACTATCTGGTCTGGATGTTGAAAGTTCTCCACGTCTCCAAGTTCCGCCCAGATCATAGCCGCCATTAAATCACTAATTCCAGGAATTGTCTGAAGGTAATGCTTATCCTTCAACGTTTCCCAAGCAGCCAAAATCCTGGTTTCCACTTCTTTTATCTGGCTTTCCATGTATTCAATCAGGTTAAGCAAGGACTTGACCTCAAATAATAAAGCCTCCTCAATAAAGTCAGGAGAAATTGAATCTTTCGCCATTTCTAAGAGTTTTCTTGTTTTCTCAGGACTGTAATGATTTCTGCTCGTTTTTTTCATAAACTCATAGAGCTTTTCCTCTCCCATTCCAAGCATATCTGAGGGTCTTGGTACTTCATTTAGAATGGCTATAGATGTTTTAGTGAATATGCTGGAAAACATCTGGTCATATCGGGGAAAGATAAGATGTACGTTACGTATTAACCGCTTCTTTAGATTAGCCACATTTGATTTCAACTTGAAATGGAATCCACAGTATTCTTTCAATTCCATTCTTTTTTTATCGCCATAACAGGTTTTTGGCGCCTCCCCAAATTGAAGTATCGCAGCAATTGTTTTTGCATCGATTTTATCGGTTTTTGATCCCCTAATGTTGACCGCTGCAAACCCCTTTACCTGAGAAGGATTGTAGGCATGAATTTCATAGTGTTTTGAAAGTTCCGAATATATGGCATACCAGTATATTCCCGTAGCTTCCATTCCAATCCGAGGAATTGAATTTAATCTATTAGATACTGATTCCACACGTTCTATGAATTTCTCGATACTGCTTTTTAAATTCTTGATTTGGATATACCTTCCAATCTGTTTACCCTCATCGTCCAAAATACAGGCTTCATGAGCATCCTTAGCGATATCAATACCGATGTTCAAATACATTTTTTGATCCCCCACAATACGATTTTATAGGCTGGAGACCAAATATCCCTCTGCTCTCTACAGATCGTAAGCTCGTGGAAAATCGCCAGACTCTGTGAGCACAGAGCTGTAACATGTTAAATTGCCGGAGAGCCGTAGGAGTGAGGGTGGTAGTCTAAGATAGCCGGACAATGCCGTAAGTCCTAATAACTACCCTCCCAGCCTACGTTTGTTTTTATGAAAATGCAGCAATAAAAGTATGCTGCAATTATCATTTATACGAGTCCTCTTGAGTGAGCGAAGCGAGCGAAAAGGACAGCGGGCTCCCAAATCGCAATTCGGGCGGTATAGAAGAATTAAAATGGAATTCCCTGATATAGGAAGGTTGAAATGAAGAAAAATATTCAGAATCTCAGTTCCGGAAAGACTTTGAGTGAACCTGTTATCCGGACTATTTACGGCTTCCTCCTTGATTCATACGGGCCTCAGGGCTGGTGGCCCCTCATAGAACTGCATGATGGAAACGGGACAAATCCCACAAAAACAGGAGCCATCCGGGGGTATCATCCAGGAGATTATACCTATCCGCATACCGAAAGCCAGCAGTTTGAGATTATCTGCGGGGCTCTGCTTACACAGAATACGAACTGGCAGCAGGTTGAAAAAGCCCTTATCAACCTCAGGCAAACGGACTCCCTTTCTCCGGAAGGAATCCTTTCCACTGACATGGAAAACTTAAAGGCAGCCATAAAGTCCGCAGGCTATTATAACCAGAAAGCAATTCGTCTCAAAATTCTTGCAGATTGGTTCACGGATTTGAAAAGCCGAACGCCTGAAAGGGAAGAATTGCTCTCGCTAAAAGGGGTTGGACCCGAAACTGCCGACTCTATTCTGCTTTATGCCTTTAAACAGCCCTCATTTGTGGTTGATGCATACACCAGAAGAGTTGTGAGCAACCTTGGCCTGGCTGAGGAGAAAGCGAAGTATTCTGAAATCAAGGCCCTGTTTGAAGAGAATGTGCCGGGAGACCCGGTTATCTATCAGGAATATCATGCCCTTCTTGTGGAACATGCAAAGAGGTATTATCAAAAGAAAATCAGTTATTCAAGATGTCCACTTCTAAGGCTTGTTTCGGACTGAAGGCTCGTTTCGGACTGAAAAATCCTCTGGCTTTTCTACGGCTTAAAAGATTTTAAAGGGGGAGAAATAGCTACTGGTGAAACTTCGGCTGAAGTTTTCGCTGTATTATGTTTCTTTACCCGACTTAAATACTGGTTTAAATGACCAGGTTCTCGGAAGGCAGTTAAATGCCTGCTTGAATACTTGATCTTATCCAGAGCTTCGTTACGCGTTGATCTGTGTTTTCCTTTCTTTTTTCACGAGGCAGTTTGTTCTTATAAGAGCTTTATTCCGTACCAGTCGGAAATTTCAGCGTCAAGAACCCCTTCATGGACCATCTTCTCGATCTCGTTTTCGACCTGTCCGTAAGTGAACTTGTAGTCGTATGAGATCGCAGAGATCACATCCGGGCAATGGCAGAACCTATCCGGAAATGCCTTATTGAACATTGCCACGTTCTCGATAATTAAGTTCCTGATTTTTTCCATTTTTATATCACCTTTTTTGTTTTTAATGCATATTTTTCATGTTTATGTCTAGTTTCTGGACTCTCTTCGACATATTAGAGTTGTCTGCCATATATAAATAGATTTTCCAAGTCGTAAATATATATCATATATATCTATATAGCTTTAATTTATCGATCGGAGCATATTTTGTTAATATAAATTGCTCACATTGAACATTTACTCGGATGATTGGTAAAAACTTTTAGAACCATTCACAGAAAAAAGCATGGAAGAGACGGAGGAAACAATTATTAGAGTAAAAGTATATACAAAGCAATGGGGACACGAAATAAATAACACTATATTAACTTTTGTTCACTTATTCTTACGAAAGCGAATATGCCAGACAGGAAAAATATAACTTTCAGTTAATCCGATGGCAATGAATTTTTGGATTTCATGAGCCAATTTTAGGGCCAGGGTAAGAGGGGAGCTCGGAAGAGAAAAGGAGAAAAAATGGATCAGTTAGTATCTAAGAATCCGAATCCCGTGCTTCGGGCAGGGACTGACGGGAGTATTTTTTATTCAAATAAGGCAGCTGAGCCTTTACTGTATATCTGGGATATTGGAGGACAAGGGAAATTACCTCATTCTATGGAAACCATTATTAAAAGAGTTGTTTCCAGGAATGACCCCGAAAAAATAGAAGTCAAAGTGGGTAAAAAATTGTATCTCATAGACTTCCAGCCCGTGCCAGAAAAGGAATTTGTAAACATTTACGGGCTTGATATAAGTGAACAGAAAAAACTGGGAAAAAAACTCAGTATCAAAGAAAAACAATATGATGCTCTTTATACCCTTGGAAAAATGGCTTTTAAATGCGAAAACCTTCAGGCCTTTATGGATAAAAGTGTAAAACTGATCGCAAAGACCCTGAACCTTGAATTTTGCAAAATCCTTGAACTTACCCCCAATGGAAATTTCCTGCTCAAAGCAGGTATCGGCTGGAAACCCGGACTTGTGGGAAAAGCCGTTGTGGAAGGAGGAAAATCATCTCAGGCAGGATATACTATTTTTTCAAAGGTTCCTGTAATTGTAAGGGACTTTGCAGAAGAAAACCGCTTTGAAGCCCCGGAAATCCTGAGCTCCCACAACATTGCAAGCGGGGTGAGCGTCATTATAGGAGATGTGGAAAAACCCTTCGGAGTACTGGGAGCCCATTCCACAAAGAAAAGAAAGTTTACTGCGGCTGAGACCTACTTTTTAAACTCTGTTGCCCTTGTGATTGCGGAGGTTATCGAGCACAGGCAAGTTGTAGAAGAATTAAATAAGTACAGGGAACACTTGGAAGAGCTCGTTAAAGAAAGGACTTCTGAGCTTACAGAAACAAATAAACAGCTGTTCAGTGAGATCTCGGTCCGCAAACAGGTGGAAAAAGACCTTCAAAACAACATATGCTTCCTTGAAACAATACTTGACGCCATCCCCTCTCCTGTATTTTATAGAAACCTTGCAGGCATCTACCAGGGCTGCAATGAAATGTTTGCAAAGCATGTCCTTGGCCTTCCGAAAGAAAAAGTAATAGGACACTCCATGTACGAATTTAGAGAACAGTACTCGGAAGAAACGCTTAACACTTCCATCTATTATGACAGGATACTCCTGGGGGGAGGAAAAAGCCTACCTCATGAATTGAAAATAAAGTGTGCAGACGGAAAGGTACGGAATTTTCTCTCCCACAAAGCCATTTACAGCAATATTGCCGGGGAAGTAATCGGAATTGTGGGTGTCATGCTTGATATTACCGAACGCAAAAAAGCAGAAGAAACCCTTTTAAAAACGGAGGAAATCAGGAAAAAAGAGATCCATCATAGAATTAAAAATAACCTTCAGGTAATCTCATCCCTGCTCAGCCTTCAGGCCGAATATTTCAGTGATCTAAAGGTAAAAGAATCCTTCAAAGACAGCCAGAACCGGGTCATCTCAATGTCCCTGATCCATGAGGAACTGTATAAAACAAGAGAAACTGTGGATGTCGAAACCTTCGATTTTAAAGCATATATCCAGAAACTGGCGAATGAACTTTTCAGGTCATACCTGGTAGGAAGTGAAGATATTCGCTTAAAACTGGATGTGGAAAGTGCATTTCTCGGGATGGATACCGGGATTCCCCTGGGGATTATTGTCAATGAGCTTGTATCTAACTCTTTAAAGCATGCTTTTCCCGAAGGAAGAAGTGGAGAAATCCAGATCAAACTCCACCATACAGGCAGCATTCAGAAGAAAGGTTGTAACGGGCATCTCGGAAACTGTGAAATCTCAGAGTTCTTGCTTACAGTTTCGGATAACGGCATCGGCTTTCCTGAGGATTTTGATTTAAAAAGTACCTTTTCTCTCGGACTTCAACTTGTAAATATCCTTGTAGAGCAGATTGAAGGCAACATCGAACTTGGAAGAGGAAAAGGGACAGAATTCCGGATTAAATTCAGAGAACAGGGGAGCAAAGAAAAGTGCGAAAACGGGAAAAACGAAAATAACGTATCTTTTTAAAGCGGAGTAGTTTGTCTTTGATCCCTGTAACTACATCTCAACATTAGGGAACAGAGAAAGTTATTTTTCGAGCACCAGAGAGCAATTTTTTACCGTATCTGCCGAAATCACGTGCTGGGTTTTTGCACATTTGACTGCTGTTGTCAGGTAGAACCCGCGATTCAGGATTTCCTGAATGCTGTTTACGGGAATGCCTGCATCGTTGAATGCCTGAAGAGTCGTTTTTAGATAAAATGCCTCTCCTGAAGAATAAAATTAGTCCAGGGGGTCCTCGGGAGGGGCATCGGAAATCATAACCACTTTAACTTTTTCGGGGTCGACTTCTACAGCAGGCATAAGATATCCGCCTTTATTGATATCGGAACAGGGAAAGGCTTTACATTTAACGTATTCAAAAGGCTTCATTTCCGGTTCACTTCGGGTATATTGATATCAAAAGCTTTGCTTTGCAAGAATTGCAGGTTGTCTTTAAGGGACCGTAAAAGATAGATTTGCAGCAAAGAAAAAGAGAGAAAAACAGGAATAGAGAGAAATAACATGAGGGTCTTGATGTGACCCATAAGGCCCGATCCACAATTTAATGTAGTTCTTTACTCAGTCAAGTTATGCTTATTTAAGTTATGCTTATTTAAGTCATTACTCAGTCAAGTTATGCCTATTTAAGTTACTTATTTAAGTCATTACTCAGTCAAGTTACTACTTAAGTCAAGTCATTACCTATTTAAGTTACATACTTCCTTTGTACGTCTTCTTCATAGATCTGGGACTGACCTTATGGATCAATCTATTATATGTTGTTACAGGTATAAAAGGACAGCGCTAAAATATTTCTTTCTTTAACATGTAATAATTCAGGATAAATGATATCCCGGGTTGTACGATTTCACCTGAAACGGATTGGCTAACCTGAAGAGGCTAGCCAACATTGCTTTTGTTAACACATCCCAAGACCCTTAAGGATCTTCTCTATATCTGCCTTTGAGCTCTCGACAAAAACCCCTCTCGTACCTGAGATCATAACGGTCCAGTCGCCGCCGCTGTACATCCAGTTGTGCTGGGGAACCCAGTTCATTTTGTAGAGCTCCGTGTATGCACTGGCCAGAGCATCGAACATCATGTTTACGGTCCCGCAGAACTTTGCAGTCATCACAGCCATAACTTTTGGCATCTCAGTCTTTGATTTGTACTCCACGAGCTTTCCATCCGGGCTGAAAATCCCGGCTGCCATTACCCCATCAAACTTCAGAAGTTCATCTATCGAAAGGTTGCACTCTTTTTTACTCATCTGTTTACCCCACTAAATCCAGTATCCAATTAAATCAGGTATTGTACTGGAGATTTACCCGTTAATAAAATCACGTGTATTGTTCAGTACAAAAATGGTTCCCTTGTTCCTGATTCATACATAAATAAACACAAAAAAATTGATGTAATATTATATAAATATATCAAATTGAAAATGAAAAAAAGAAAGTTAAAAACTTAAATTTCAGTAAAGAAAAGCTTTTCAATCTGACAGATGCCACTATGAAATCGACCTTTATACCCCCGAAAACGCTGAAGTCTTTTCGATTGAAGGAGCATACCGTACAAAAAGAAGAACAGGTAAGTCTAGGACAGCTGGCAAGATACGTGGGAATGGTCCTCAACTGTGCGAAAATAGATGAATGCGCTCTTTCCTGGATTAGACCGCTTACAACACAAAAGTACTTTTCAGAATCACTGCACAATCAATAACTAAATATAGTAACATAATAAAAATATAATTATATTAAAGACTGCGTTAAACAGATGTTGATACAATAAATACACAGTGAGAAATATATCAGTGTATAATCAGGATTTAAACGTTGTAACACAAAAATTGAACCTGGTATGGAGGTTCGTTGCTACCCCTTTTATATAAAAGGAAGGCAGATTTGTCCATATGAATGGAGAAGAGGAAAAAGAACTTACAGCTTATTGCGGGCTTTACTGCGCTGACTGTATCCATTTTCAGAATAAACACAGTAAAATCGCGAGGCAACTTAAAGAGGAACTTGAGAATATAGACTTTCAGAGCTATGCCAGCATAAAAAGTCCTTTTGGTGCGGAGTTTCAGGAGTATGATGCATTTCTTACCGTGCTTGAAGCCCTTACAAACCACTCCTGTTCCGAAGGCTGCAGAAGCTCAGGAGGGTGCGGTGCGGAGCCCTGTGCGATAATCCAGTGTTGCGAGGAAAAAGATTACGAGGGTTGCTGGGAATGCACGGCCTTTGAAACCTGTGAGAAGTTTGCGGCTTTAAAACCCCGATGCGAAGCTTCGGTAATGCATAACCTCAAAGAGATCAGGGAAAATGGTCTTGAAGGCTGGAGCAATCGCCGCGTACCTATTTATAACTGGCAACAGCCAGGCCTGACAAAAGAGCCCGAAAAAAGGGACAAAGAATGAACGGATACTTAAAATGGCCTCTAAAATGTAATTTTATATAGTGACAAATTACAAATTGCTTAATACGAAATTTGAGATGTATTTTTTGAGAGGTTTTAATGGTAACTCAAGGCGACAAAGCGATCCCGATGAAGCTAAAAATCGAGGTGTTTAACAACCTTCAAGTAATCAAAGACTATTGTCTTGTACTGGGCGGAGGAAAAATCGGCACCGATTTTCTCCGATACGCCCGCAAGAACGGATTCCCCTTCGTGCTTATCATTGACAGGGATGAAAATGCACCCGCATCAAGAGAAGCCCGGGTTCTGAAAAACAGGAGTGAACTCATAAATCTCCTGAGGGAAAAAACAAAAATATCTCTCAGGGAAGAAAACGCTGAACAACTTCCCGGGCCTGAAGCTTACTTTTACGCAATGGATATGCACAGCGTTCCTTTTCTCCTAAGGCTGGGCATTCCCGAAAATATCATCCCTGCCGTGCCGTGTCATGCGGTTGCGTACATGCTTGCAGATATCCTGGAGTTCCCCGTACAGGAAACAGAAACTGAGGAAAATCCCAAAGCAAATCTTCATGAAACAGCGATCCCCGAAGAGGTCCCGGAAAAAAAGATTTCAGGAGAAAAAAGACCTGTAAACGAACTCTTCATCCGACCTGAAGATTCGGAGCTCCTGGTTTTTTTCAAAACTCTTGCAGCAGTCATTCCAGGAGATGTAACCGCAGGCAGTTACCCTGAGTATGGAATGTTGTTTTTCTCATACGCAAGGGAAGGTGAAATCTGTCCGGACGGCTGCCCAGGACCGCGAGACCGATGCCCGATCTTCGGGAGAGATAAACCGAGAACCATTACCGAATATACAGGAGAACTCAATAAAACCATACAGGGGTGGGTCTTTGAGAGCCATCAGATGAAACCGGGAGTCGGCGGGCTTAAGGGAGGGGAGTTCAAACGGAATATACTGGAAATCATGGAATTCGTAAGTACACTTCAGGAAGAAAGGAGCCTTGAAAAGCCTGAAAAACCCGAGGAAAGGGCTTTTTTCATAGCCACGACCTGCACCTGCCATGGGGTTTTGAATCTCTTCTACGTTACTTGAGCTTACTTTTTCGAACCATCCATTCCGTCATAACCCGGATTTTTCAGAGCCAAAAGCTACATCTATCAGCATGCCTGTATACCTGTAAGGGGACTATATGGATACATTTGTGGGTACGAGTGGCTGGTACTATGAATGGAATAAAAAGAAAAATCTGGACTGGTTTGTGGAAAATTCAGGGCTTAATTCCGTAGAGTTAAACGCAAGTTTTTACAGATTTCCTGCCCCTTCAAGCATAAGGAGCTGGAGCACGAAAGGGGCTGAACTCAGGTGGAGCATAAAAGTCCACAGGTCCATTACCCACTGGCGACAGTTCGGAGAAAGTGCTCTTGAAACCTGGGAAAATTTTAGGGGACTTTTTGAACCCCTGGAACACCTTATTGATTTCTACCTATTTCAAGCGCCGCCGAAGTTTGATGATGCTGCAACAGCTCTCGGGTTTGCGGAAGAAACAGGGCTTGGAGAAAAATTTGCTCTGGAAATAAGGAACAAAAAACTGCTCGGAAACGATGACACATGTGAAGAGCTTCTGGAAAAGGTGACACTGGTATCCGTTGACTCCCCGGATTACAGGGACCGGATTTTCTCCGGAAAAATAGTTTATGTGCGAATGCACGGAAGAGAAGGCTGGTATAGTTACAATTATACACGGGAAGAAATTGAAGAAACTATCCGGAAAATAAATGAATTTGAGCCTGAAAAAGTCTACATTTATTTTAATAATAATCATAATATGCTTGAAAACGCAAGAACGGCTTTAAAAGTCTTTTTCAAAATGTAAACCCGGCAATTAGACTTCAATTTTCAAAAATCTCCTTTTATATGGGCAGAAATAATTTTGATTCACGGCTTCAGTTATGAGTTCTGTTATGGTAAGATAAAGATGAACTTCAATTGTTAACCTGCGTTATGAATAAATTATTATATAAAGAATTATATGTAAACTTTGATCCGGAAATTCCCAGAGTCAAAAGTAAAATGCCCCAAAATAAGAACTTTAATTTTTTTATATTGCTAATGATAACCGAGGAGAGATTTCCCTGGAAACTCTTAATATATAAAAACGGAGTGGAAATATGTTCTGGAGCAAAGACGATATTGTCGAGAGACTGAGCAAAATACCTCGAACGCTGGAAGACATTTCAATAGAGATATTTGAAGGCGTATCCCCATCAAAAGATTTGCTATACAAAATGAACCTTTCGGAATATTGTACAGATGCGCCCAATGGCTACAGATACCTGCAAACAAATATAAGCGCAGGACATGTGGGCATAGAAAAAGAACTCGTGTATCCTTATATGGACGATACTCTTTCGAATGAATTTGCTGTCCAGCCCACACAGCATCATTACATACTGCCGTATGAGATCCTTGGATATGAAATAAAGAAAGAATACCGAATTTTTCAGCCTGAGGAATTGAAAACAAAGTTTCCTGTAGCTTATAATAAACTGCTAGAAGGGGAAAAGAAATACGGGTCCGTAAGACAGGAAATCGAATCTGACAACGATTACCGCCTGGAAAACGAAAGCCTCCTGAAATATGTAAAAACACCTAAAATAATCATCACTAACCATTACCGCTTTCATGCGTCATACGATGCTATCGGAAACTATGTTTTTGCAGGCGGAGTAGGGGTTGTGCTTGGGGATGTCACACTCTACCATTATGTCACCGCTGTCCTTAACTCTGCCATAGCAAGGACTCTGCCCGAAATCTGGCACCGGGAAAAAATGCAGAAAAACCACTACCTGAACGCAAAAATGATGCGAAGGTTCCCAATTGAGTTTCCCAAAAAAGAAATTACCGAAACCCTTATAAGCACAATCACAAGGTACCTTATTTACCTCAACCGGCAAAAACAAGAGGCAAAAACCTACTCCATACATAACTGCCAGAACCTGATAGATTTTTACAAAAGAATTTCAGACCTTTTGATTCTGGACACCTACATCACGGATGATCTGGACCCCAGGTTCCTTGAAATCCTTGCAGAACATATCACCGTACCCGGTGACGAATTTGAATACAGTAACGACATTAGTCTTTTGATCGGGCTGCAGGAGATAAAGCAAAGCATCCTGAACTCTGAGGATTTCCGGAAGTGCAGGTTCACTAATGAATTCACCAATATCCTGGCAACCCTGAAAAACAATGGTGTCTGGTAAAGGGATTAAACTTTTTTCAGGCTTTTAAGCACGTCCTTCCCATTCATTTAAGGCAGTGTGAGATCCTGAGTAATTACAAAAGGCTTTAACTTCTGGGCAAGGGAACAGGGCCTTTTGCAGTTCATGGCTCATGGTCGCAAGGAATTAGCTCATTGCACGTTTTGCTCCTTCGGTTGCAAGTTTCGCCTGCAGAAACTCTTCTTCAGCCTTTTTAATTTCGGAGAGGTCAATGAAGCTTTCAACAAAATACCCGTTTCCTCCTATTGAGACGGGCACAACGTTTCTGAGGATAGGTATGGGGTCTCTTCCGGCTTTGAAAAGTATACTCTCAGAGAGTTCCCCGGCCGGATCCAGCGAAGGCATGTTACATCCTTCTTCCCCTGCCTGGCAGATTAACTGGCTGCAGACCGTTCCTATAAGTTCTTTTTCGGAATAACCTGCGGTTTTCAGGGCAACCGGGTTTGCATCTACAACTTTTAAGGAGGAGGCTTCGATTAGCAGGATGCCGCAGAGGGTGTTGTCGAGGATGGTTTTGAGCCTTTCCCGACTCTCCTGCTCCAACCGTTCTGCATTTTTCACCCCGGTAATGTCCTGGGCTACGATCTGAATTATATTATCATTTCTATCGATAAGGGACAGGTTAACCTCAATGTCAACAATTTCCCCTTCAGTTTTCTGGTACTTCATTTCAAAACAAGAAGAAACCTGCTTGAAGGTTTCCTTAAGTGCATGCTGAAGCTCGGAAAGGTACTCAGGTGGAATGAAGGAGATAAAAGAAATATTAAGTGGCTTCCCTTCCCGAAAACCGAAAATCTCACAGCCTTTTTTATTTATATCCAGGACCTTTTTACCATCCGAAATAATAACAGTATCATTGGACATTTCAAATAAAGCCCTGTACATATGATCTTTTTTCCTGAGATCTTCTTCTGCTTCCCTGTAAAGTGTGAGGGTATTTTCAAGTTCCAACCATCTCCTGAGAGAAAATATCCCCATTCCAAAAGAAGTGTATATAGAAAGAATTAGCAGGAGCCCCAGTTCGTCGCTGTTGTAAGCTTCAACAAACAATACGACAGATTCAAAAAGATTATATTTGGAAGCTACCAGTGTAAATATAAAGCCCAGAACCAGAATGAATATTAGTTCATTAGACTTTTTCATAAACGGTGACTTTGAAATATTTTCCATCCCTTATCCCTCTTAAAGGATCAGAACCTGTGTAAATTTCACAATACCTGGTAAACGACTGTGCAGGTATCTATGATTGATTTGAATCTGCCGACATCATGGACTTTGAGATATAACCGCCAGATCCTTCTTTTAAGAACCTCCCCTCATGTCAAGGAGTATGGGATCGAACCTGTTTTCTTTAGCAATTTTGAGAGCTTCGAACCCGTCCCCGGCTTCTCTGCTCTCATAGCCAAAAGTGCGAAGAAGGAACCTGATGAGTTTCATAATTACAGGACTGGCCTCAACAACAAGTGTACTTTTCATTTCCATGGTCCCTCAATCTGCATATATTAAGAGACCTGGAAAAATACAGATGCTTCCGGCAAATTGGCAATTTTTATCCAAACCCTGCAATACTAAATTTAGCAGGCTCCTGCAGGCCATAGGCTTCTATAAGTCCATAAACTGGATTATATATTTTCTAAATATCATGAGATAAAAGCAAACAGTATCCTTGGCAGACTCCCTTAGGCAATTGTATAACGTTCCCCATCGTTTTCCCCAATTCGAAAAACTTACCATATGGTAAGTCAATTGCCTTATTTATTTTATCTATATATGATAGAATTTAATAAAGTTCGAATATCAAATAGTTATTGAATTCAAGACATATAAAAACTATGTTAATTGACAAGAAAAAACCTGATCAGTAGACAAATATATGTGGTTTTGTTAAAAAAAGACATCATCTAAAAAACAAAAGAATAACTGGAGAGTATCCGACGAATACTTTAAGATTAATACTAAAGTCATAGTATCGCAAATAAGGTTGTATGGTAAGAACATACCTTAATGCCTGTGATACACTAATATAACTGGGATATCTTATATAGGCTCAATTATGAATATTTCCAGCTAGAAGTCCCATTAAAAGATCTTAATGATTCTGCTTTTCATTCAGGAGGGGTGATTTACGGCTAGTTCAAGGAAAGGTTCGACAAAAGCGGAAATTTTTACTGAAAGCGGTTTTATTGAAAATGAAGAAAGAGACGTGAAAAAGGGAGAAAAAAAGAAAGAGTTAAAGAAAGAGTCAAAGGAAGAAAACCACAGGGTTCTATTTGAAGGATATAATCAGAGGTTAAAGGATCTGGATCCTGAACTGCTCACACCGGAAGATGAAATCAGCTTAAAGGAAGCTTTCAGGCATGCAAAAGAGGTGCTGAAGACGGAGGTGCTTATAAGCTGGTTTATAGGTGCAGCCGAGCCGTTCTACAGGTCTGCAACCTGGGAAGTGCTATTACCCATATATGAAGAGCTACTTGATATTGCGGAAAAGGAGCTCGGCCCGGAAGCCCTGGGGACTGCGGCTGCATTAAACGGACTTGGAGGGATTTACCGATACATGGGAAATCTTGAAGAAGCCATGAAGCTGTATTTAAAAGCCCTCAGCATCCGGGAAAAAACTTTAGGGCAGGACAGGCCTGAGACCGGAGACACGCTCAGTGAACTTGGAATCCTCTACTATGTGATGGATAGGCCCGAAGAAGCCCTTCTGTATTATAACCGGGCTCTTGAAATTCAGGAAAAGTTTCTGAGTCCTGAGGACCTGGGAACTGTCAGGACACTTAATAGAATGGCTTTTTACTATCAGGGAATGGAAAAGCCCGAAAAGGCCGAAGAGTATTTTATCCGCGCCCTCGGGTTGCTCGAAAAACTCAAAGAAAAGGAGCCTGAGAATAGAAGAGTCCTGGCTTATACTGCCGGCACCCTGAACAATCTGGGGGTACTTCTCTCGGAAATGGGCAAACTTGAGGACGCCGAGGAAAGATACGGGCAGGCCCTGAAACTCCAGGAAAAGATCTACGGGAATGAACACCCCCAGATAGCCCAGACCCTGAACAACCTTGCTCTGCTATATTTCCAGACAACACGATATGAAAAAGCCATGATCCTCTATACGCGCTCACTTGAGATCATGGAAAAACTGGGGAAAACCGAACATTCAGGCTTTGCCACGACCCTGAACAACCTTGCAGGTGTCTATGTCCAGAAAAACCGACATGAAAAAGCCCTTGAACTTTACACTCGTGCCCTAGAAATCCGCGAGCGAATCCTTGGCCCGGACAATCCCGAAGTTGCCAAGACCTTAAACAACCTTGGGGAACTGCACAGAATCCTCGGCCAGCACAAAAAAGCTCTCCCCCTCTACTCCCGCGCTCTCAAGATCTATGAAAACACACTGGGCCCCACACACCCCGATGTCGGCACAACTCTGAACAACCTCGCAGGTCTTCATGAAAGCATGGGTGAATACGAAACCGCGATCGACCTCTACGAAAAAGCCCTGGACATAATTGAAAAAGAATATGGGCCCGACCACCCATATTTCAAGATCACGCGAAATAATTTACTTGGACTGTACGAGAAAATGGAGAGGAGCTGGCGGGAATAAAAAAGATTCGATGCTTAGAGATATCCGATGCTTACATGTAGGTTGGCCTTAATCGGCAATACAGAACAGGTGCCCTGCAGCAGTCATGGGCTATGTGGGTACCCGCTCCTTCCCAAACCGACCCAATTGGTCTGCTTCAGGAACAGGACAGGACACGTCTTGACCAGCTCTTGCCCGTCAATGTCGGCAAAAATTACCGCAAAGCCATGGTACTTCTTTCCCAGACTGCTTTTCTGGACGTGTGGTATTACCAGGTGGAGACGGATAAAGTCCTCGAGGTGTTTGATCAGGCCTCGAAAAGGGCTGGCAAAAAAATGCTCGGAAGGCGGGCAACGGCAAAAGACAAATTCGCAACAATCCTCTCCTGCTTGCACGTCCGGGTGAGATCCTACCCGAAGAACAAAAAGCCAAAAGAAGCCGGCCCGTCGGTTCTGGAACCCTACGTCGGGAAGAAAGACTACGCCAGAACAGGGAATACAGCCTGCATTTCAGGATACATCGGCAAAAGTGACTCTTTTGCGGGGCAATAACTGATTTTGCTGTAGCTTATGCCGACCAGACAGAGCGCGATTCTCAGGAACTGAAGGAGGCCCACAGGTGGTCAGATCACTCCTCATCTCCGACGGAACCTGTTGCAACAACCGTACATGCCAGATATAGGATCAACCGATCGCAGCTCAGCGGTATTACAAAACCAACTGTCTGACAGAACCACTCGTATTGCATTTATGTTAAGTGCTTCTTTCACTACTGATTTCCTGCAATAAACTCCTCAATCATGCGGTATGCCTCATCATCCGGATACTGTTTTGGAGGGTGTTTCATGAAATATGCGGACGGCTGATAAAGAATTCCGCCTTTTCCCCTTTCAAGTGCAAGTTTGCAGCACCTGATAGCGTCAATTACGACCCCGGCAGAGTTTGGGGAGTCTTCTACCGAAAGCCTTAATTCAAGGTTCATGGGCACATCTCCGAAGAGTTTGCCTTCAATCCGCAGGAAGCAGACCTTGTTATCTTTCTGCCAGGAAACATAGTCACTCGGGCCTACATGGATATTTCCGTTTTCAAGCCGCTCGGCAAGCACTGACTGCACAGCTTCGGTTTTCGAGATCTTTTTGGACACAAGCCGGTTCCGGTTTAGCATATTTAGGAAATCGGTGTTTCCACCTGTGTTCAGCTGATACGTCCTTTCGATCTTTACTCCACGTTTTTTGAACAGGTCGGCAAGAGTCCTGTGGACTATGGTTGCTCCGAGCTGGGACTTTATGTCATCGCCGATGATCGGAAGCTGCTTTTCTTCAAAGCGTTTTGCCCATTCAGGGTTGCTCGCAATAAAAACAGGCATATTGTTGATAAATGCACAGCCTGCTTCAAGGGCGCATTCGGCATAGAATCGGGCAGCTTCTTCGGAACCCACAGGCATGTAATTTACAAGAATCTCGGCTCCAGAATTTTGCAGGACACTTACTATTTCCTCTTTTGTTGCCCCCTCCCCTTCCACGGGCAGGAACCTGCACTCTTCGGGATAATTGAAAAGATGCTCGGAACAGCCATCGAGAACCCTCCCCAGGCTAATTTCAATGCCTGTCTTCGGCACATCTGGAAAGAAAACAGTTGTGCAGTTCGGAAGGGAAAAAATTGCTTCGGAAACGTCTTTTCCAATCTTCCTCCGGTCGATATCGAAAGCAGCTGCCAATTCAATGTCATACGGGAAGTAGCCTCCAAGGTCCCGATGCATCAGGCCTATCGCATCTGCGTCCTCGTTTTTTCTGTAATACTCAATCCCCTGCAGAAGCGAACTTGCACAGTTTCCAACCCCTGCAATGGCAATTTTGATCCTGTCTTTACCCGCCATTAAGACTCCCCAAATAAACTCAAAATAGTACAAGAATAGTTTAAGATATCTTTACACCCGGTTACCTTTACACCCGGTTACCTTTACACCCGGTTATCTTTACACCCGGTTATCTTTACACCGATTGTCCTTGTTTCCCGGTTCCTTTTTATCCCCATGTTATTTTAATCCCCAGGAACTCTTTATTCCCAGGTAATCTCAATTCCTCAGTCCCCCATTCATCTGAAGTTCCCAAAACCTATCGCCAGAGTGTACCCCCATCCAGGATAAGGAATGAAAACTGTGATACCTCTTATCTTATGCAGAAAATAGTATAAAAAACATTTTACAAAAAAATAAATTAATGTAACAATGTATCTCCATTTTTCCAGCCCACTTTCACCATTACTATGCGGTCATCAGGCCTTTATACAGGTTTACAAATTTAGCCAGAGCACCAGCAGGAGGTGAACTCCAACAAACCCCGGTACAAGATATCTGAACATGGTTTTCTGGGTCTTATGCCTGAACTGCATCATTCCGAGCCAGGCACCGATAGGCCCGAAGAGGGAAATTGTTAGCAGGGTTTTTTCCGGGATCCGCCACAATTCCTTTCTCGCTTTATATTTATCCAGCCCGTACAGGGCAAATGAAACCGCATTAAGCGCAGCGTAAATAAAGGGAAAAATAATAGATACAGTCTCTACCATGGGAAAGAATTCTCCGTTATAATAATTAAAGGCTGTGATGATTTACAGGAAACAGTTTCATGCTCATCTCGCTACAACTTGCTTCGCCGCATGAAACAGTTTCATCTTTAGTTCATCGCATTTACCTCAGATGTCAAAGATTCTTATCCCGTATTTTTGTAAAAAGTTCTGTCAAAAAATGAAAAATAAGATAAAAATGAATATTAAGGTTCAGAGGATTATAGATGGAGATAACGGACAGGAAGGTTTGAAGATGCCGGGAAATAAAAATGAAAATAAAAACGAAAATAAAAACAATAATCATAAAATCCTGGTTTCTCCTCCGCCCCTTGCCTTGAGGGCAGGCCATTACCTTCCAACCCTTATTTTCCTGGGGCTGGCTGTTCATCTGGTCCTTCCCCAGCTTGCTTCGGTTGAATCGTCCCTTCAGGTTATCAGGACAATGGCTTTATGGGCTGTACTGCTCGCTGCCGTTGCCGAGCTTATAAGTTACATAGGATACGGGTATCTCATAAATTCTATTCTGGCAATAGTTAACCAGCAACTCTCCATCTTAAAGGGAGCTTGCATAACTCTTGCTGCAGCGAGCATGGGGATGCTTGCAGGGGGTACTTTAGGAAATGCAGCAGCTACTTACAGCTGGGTACGAAAATCCGGAGTAAGCGCAGAGGGTTCGGGACTTGCAGGTACGCTGCCCACCATATTCAATAATGCAATTTTAACGTTACTGGCAGCAGCCGGGATAGTCCACCTGCTCTTAGCTCACGAACTCTCCACCATACAGTTTTATGCCTTTCTCCTGATCCTCAGCATACTGAGCTTTGGAGTTGCAGCAGTAAGCTGGGGAAGAAACCACAGGGCTCGTTTTAAAGCCGTAGCTCTAGGAATAGCATCTTCATTCGCAAGGCTTCTACGCAGGCCTTTTACCCCGACTTCAACCGAGAACTCGGTTAGCAGGCTCTTTGCAGCCCTTGATATACTCCATGATGGAGGCTGGCAGTTCCCGGCACTGCTTGCAGCCTTTTCAATAGGTTTTGATGCGCTGACTCTTTACTTATTTTTTATAGCCGCAGGACATCCTGTAGGTCTCGAAGTCCTGCTTATAGGATACGGGCTTCCCCTGCTCTTCGGAAAAATGGCTTTTGTAGTCCCCGGAGGAGTAGGGGTTGTGGAGAGTACGATGATTGCACTATATACCGGACTTGGAGTACCCAGCTCGGTTGCTGTAGTCGTCGTACTCGGATACAGGGTGTTTTCTTTCTGGATTCCTACTCTGGTCGGTTTTCCTATCGCTTTTTATCTGCAGAGGAAAGGAAGTTAAGATAAAAAGGAAGTTAAAATAAAAAGGAAGTTAAGATAAAAAGGAAGTTAAGATAAAAAGGAAGTTAAGATAAAAAGAAAGTTAAGATAAAAAGGAAGTAAAATCGAACGTGAAATTAGTTTTCAGCATCGCAGCATCGTTATACTTCCAGGCTGCGGAGAATTTTAGATGAAACTGCCATTCCCATGCAGGTGTCCAGTGTTACCGAGTACATTATCCCTATTACCTTTCCCCCCTGAACGATAGGAGAACCGCTATCCTCCGGCTCCGGCATATCATGGCACTGGAAACCCAGAAAAAGCAGTGAAGCTCCCGAATTAACCACCCTGCAATAATGGATAGTACGGGTGTCATTGATAAGCTCAGCCAGTTCCAGCTCTGCCGGGCTGCCAAACTCGGTGATTTCAACCGCAGTGCCATGAGGAAGCTCTATCAGGGCTAAATCATAATCTTTCAAAATTCCGGTAACAACAAGTTCCATTCCATTAACTGTCAGACGGTCCCCCTCTCCCCGGAATATATGGGAAACCGTAACCATGTAAAGCACTCCTTTGAGGGCGATTATAGCGCCGATAGTACCGCGTTTTCCATTGTGGAAAAAAGAACTGCCTGCTTTTATCATAAGCTTTGACCAACCTGCCTGTTTCTCCCGAGCATGGTTTATGGTATTTCCTGGTTTACGTTAAGCTTGGTCTTAATTATATTTACTCTTATATTTCAATTACATTTACCCTTATATTTCAATTATATTTACTCTTATATATTAACTGAGGATTGATCCGATTCTTTAACGCTTCCCCTTAATCCGGGGATTATCCTGTGAACCCGCTTTTGGTACTCTCTGTACTCGTCATCGAACTGCGCCAGCAGTCTTGTCTCCCAGTGAAGAGACCCCAGATAAAAGTATATGGTAGTCAAAATGTATACGACAAGCAGGTTGACGGTCATGACGGGAGTGAGCCATACCATGACCAGCCCTGAGAGCAGAAAGGGATCCCTTACCCACCTGTAAACACCCCGGATCTTCAGGGAATCTGCTTCGGAAGCCTGCGGGCCAGCTAGCTGCGAGCGTACTTTGAACCGGTGAGGGGCATCCATAAAAGCTATAGGAGCAAGCATTCCGGCAATTAACTGCCCCCCAACCATGAGCCAGCGCCAGGGCGAAGGTATTTTGTAAAGAACCCGCCCCGGATTTTTGTAGATCTGATAGACAAGTGGCAGTATCGTCAGCCCTGCAACAAGGCTGTATGCCGGCAGATAGAGCTTTTCCGCTCCTGGACCGGCAACTCTCATGACCAGGCGTTTGAAAGGCAGGCTAGCAGTCAGGCTGTGAATAAATGCAAACGCTACCAGAGAAAAAACAGCAGTAATTTTGGAAGCAATCAACTCCATCAGTCCCCCTTCTCTTATTTAAATAGCTTATATTTCCACGCCAGTATGAAAAGTTTACCTATAGTGCTTAAAAAATATTAAAAGTACAGGTACTATAAGCAAAAGGCACAAAAGATAAGCTTCAGTCACCCTTAAAAGGTGAAGTGACAAAAAACCGAATAAACTTTTAACCGTCTTGCTAACGAATGATAAGAGACAGTTTCTCGATTTTGTGATATATTAGTTTCATCCTTATTTTAATGGATCTTGCTCACGAATATAGCTGCTGTTTCGATGGTTGTAATGGTTGTTAATGTTTCAATCCTTGTTTTAGTGGATCTTGCTCACGAATTGCGAGGTTCGGAGAGAGTAGAGGGAAGAAAATGAGTTTCAATCCTTGTTTTAGTGGATCTTGCTCACGAATTATAGGCCCGTTGTACGGAGTCGGGGTACCTGTTAGTTTCAATCCTTGTTTTAGTGGATCTTGCTCACGAATCGGGAAAACGTACCGTTGGGTTGTTGAAACTGCACGTTTCAATCCTTGTTTTAGTGGATCTTGCTCACGAATAAATCAAACGGTGCCCATTTGTCCCCCGGGAAAACAGTTTCAATCCTTGTTTTAGTGGATCTTGCTCACGAATTGGAATATCTTTCTCAATTCGGAAGCGAGTTCAAGTTTTAATCCTTGTTTTAGTGGATCTTGCTCACGAATAAATCATTATAATGGCCTGCCTGTAAAATCAAAGGGTTTCAATCCTTGTTTTAGTGGATCTTGCTCACGAATAGAGAAGACCTCGATGCCATAGACGAGATGCTATTGTTTCAATCCTTGTTTTAGTGGATCTTGCTCACGAATCCTTGGCAGGTTCGCAATTGAACTTGGAGCAGATGGGTTTCAATCCTTGTTTTAGTGGATCTTGCTCACGAATGAAATCGAAGTGGGGGAAACCGTTGGCACCCTTGTGTTTCAATCCTTGTTTTAGTGGATCTTGCTCACGAATACAAGATGCCTACAATCAACGTCCACAAAGGCAAGTAGTTTCAATCCTTGTTTTAGTGGATCTTGCTCACGAATTTTTATCTGAACATTCGGAACATCTACATAGAATTTGTGTTTCAATCCTTGTTTTAGTGGATCTTGCTCACGAATTTATACCGACCTCTCCCAGGCTGTAGCCGGATTAGTTTCAATCCTTGTTTTAGTGGATCTTGCTCACGAATACAGTGGTTTGATATTACCAATTCCACAGAACAAGAAGTGTTTCAATCCTTGTTTTAGTGGATCTTGCTCACGAATTCTATTGAATTTTGATGAAGTCGTGTACGGGAATTAGTTTCAATCCTTGTTTTAGTGGATCTTGCTCACGAATATTGCTTCCTGGTCCCCGACTCGGTACCTGATGCTTGGTTTCAATCCTTGTTTTAGTGGATCTTGCTCACGAATGTCAATGCAGCGGCTGGGACAGATCCATGTATCTGGTTTCAATCCTTGTTTTAGTGGATCTTGCTCACGAATGAGGAACCATCAGATGATGAAATTGACAGCATTATTAAGTTTCAATCCTTGTTTTAGTGGATCTTGCTCACGAATTGTCAGGTTCGATACTTCACCTACTGATGCTTATATGTTTCAATCCTTGTTTTAGTGGATCTTGCTCACGAATATAGTCCCAGAGCTCCCTTAGAAGATCATACAGCCGGTTTCAATCCTTGTTTTAGTGGATCTTGCTCACGAATTCACTTGCTTTTGTATCAGACATCTTTTCCACCTTAGTTTCAATCCTTGTTTTAGTGGATCTTGCTCACGAATTTTTTGCAATTTTCACCGTATCACCGTAGAAATCGGTTTCAATCCTTGTTTTAGTGGATCTTGCTCACGAATCACATATAAACCCCATTGACCCCCGTATACTCACTAGTTTCAATCCTTGTTTTAGTGGATCTTGCTCACGAATAGTTCCCTCAACTCTTTATATTGATTTTTGGAGAGGTTTCAATCCTTGTTTTAGTGGATCTTGCTCACGAATCAATTTGTACTGCCCGGACAAAACACATCTGTACTTTTGTTTCAATCCTTGTTTTAGTGGATCTTGCTCACGAATTTTAGATTTTAATGATTCTCCTTCTTCGGAATCCAGTTTCAATCCTTGTTTTAGTGGATCTTGCTCACGAATTTTTTGATTGCTGAGTGTTCATATTCAGAATATTGGTTTCAATCCTTGTTTTAGTGGATCTTGCTCACGAATCAAATCCAGGTAAAAGCGTGAATGCTATGAGAAGACGTTTCAATCCTTGTTTTAGTGGATCTTGCTCACGAATTTCCCATAATAAGAATATGTCCTGATTGCAATGAAGGTTTCAATCCTTGTTTTAGTGGATCTTGCTCACGAATATATTCACTTACTGATAATCTGAACGAACACCCAGGGTGTTTCAATCCTTGTTTTAGTGGATCTTGCTCACGAATCCCTACCGACCCGGTCATCATGAGAAAACGAGAGTACCGTTTCAATCCTTGTTTTAGTGGATCTTGCTCACGAATCCTTGCGATATTCATGGGCGTTATGGTTCTGGCAGCTCTTAGTTTCAATCCTTGTTTTAGTGGATCTTGCTCACGAATATCCCAACGCTTACCGAGTCACCTATGTTATACTTGGTTTCAATCCTTGTTTTAGTGGATCTTGCTCACGAATCTTTAATTTTTCTTGGGGTTGTAATCCTTCAAATTAGTTTCAATCCTTGTTTTAGTGGATCTTGCTCACGAATATTGATTGGGTTTGATGTATACATATACATAAAACTGTTTCAATCCTTGTTTTAGTGGATCTTGCTCACGAATATTAACTGCGGGTTAACAGCTAACAAGCGCAGACTTAGTTTCAATCCTTGTTTTAGTGGATCTTGCTCACGAATAGTGAAATTATCTGAGTTCCCATGAGTTCAATATCAAGTTTCAATCCTTGTTTTAGTGGATCTTGCTCACGAATTGGTCCGCAGATGATACTTACGCGGGGAACGGTCGTTTCAATCCTTGTTTTAGTGGATCTTGCTCACGAATGCTACTATTCCTGTAGATGATTTACAGGTTCTTGTGTTTCAATCCTTGTTTTAGTGGATCTTGCTCACGAATCTGATTGAACAGAAGAAAAAACATCCGCATATCAAATGTTTCAATCCTTGTTTTAGTGGATCTTGCTCACGAATTCGCCTGTATCATCGGCGGTAGAATTCGCGACGTAGGTTTCAATCCTTGTTTTAGTGGATCTTGCTCACGAATGAAGAAAACGAAGAATTGCAGTGAAAAACGGATACTGGTTTCAATCCTTGTTTTAGTGGATCTTGCTCACGAATAACACATGACTGAATACAATACAGAATTTGAAATACGTTTCAATCCTTGTTTTAGTGGATCTTGCTCACGAATCGATATGCAAATACTTTATCTTGATGCAGTTCAAAATGTTTCAATCCTTGTTTTAGTGGATCTTGCTCACGAATGCCGAACTAAACGGGGGAACCTCAAACTACATCGAAGTTTCAATCCTTGTTTTAGTGGATCTTGCTCACGAATATTAAGAAGATTTTGGAGGAAGATGAATGACTGAAGAAGTTTCAATCCTTGTTTTAGTGGATCTTGCTCACGAATGATGGAGTATCTTCTCAAGGATACAAATTTCAAATAGTTTCAATCCTTGTTTTAGTGGATCTTGCTCACGAATATGATTGATGTTGCCACGGAAACGCAGAAGGAGAGAAGTTTCAATCCTTGTTTTAGTGGATCTTGCTCACGAATTTCTTCTATTGTGTGAGTGTCTGCGAACTTCTTAATGGTTTCAATCCTTGTTTTAGTGGATCTTGCTCACGAATAGAACTTATCAAAATGATAGATGAACAGCCCGTTATGTTTCAATCCTTGTTTTAGTGGATCTTGCTCACGAATTGGGCTTCCTTTCGTTCTTCTTCTATATCGTATTTTTGTTTCAATCCTTGTTTTAGTGGATCTTGCTCACGAATGAGCTTTTGGGAGCACTTGGTGGCACTGAAGCAAGGTTTCAATCCTTGTTTTAGTGGATCTTGCTCACGAATTTTCTTGTATCTTCATGGTCAATTTTGGTCATTGTTGTTTCAATCCTTGTTTTAGTGGATCTTGCTCACGAATACTTATTCTCTATATTCTAATACGCTAAACTCATATAGTTTCAATCCTTGTTTTAGTGGATCTTGCTCACGAATTTTGTGCAATCGTCTTTGATATATTAATGATTTTTAGTTTCAATCCTTGTTTTAGTGGATCTTGCTCACGAATTTCTCTGAGGATGATGAGGACCTTACCGAAGACGAGTTTCAATCCTTGTTTTAGTGGATCTTGCTCACGAATTACATGAAAGTGGATAGGGGATTTAAAAAAGGAAAATGTTTCAATCCTTGTTTTAGTGGATCTTGCTCACGAATACCTACACCGCTTCTGAGAGGTCTGTTCAATGGTTTCAATCCTTGTTTTAGTGGATCTTGCTCACGAATCGGGCATAGACACATTTTCGTATATCGAACGGCGTTTCAATCCTTGTTTTAGTGGATCTTGCTCACGAATTTTCGGAAATGTCCAGACTTGGGGCAATCAAATCAAGTTTCAATCCTTGTTTTAGTGGATCTTGCTCACGAATTTTGTTTTTTTCTGTCCCATAAACGAGCGTTAAGGAGTTTCAATCCTTGTTTTAGTGGATCTTGCTCACGAATGCAATATGATCATGATATTGACAGCCGCGAGGATAGTTTCAATCCTTGTTTTAGTGGATCTTGCTCACGAATTTTTTTTTCGGCCATTCGTTTCACCCATCATTTTCAAGTTTCAATCCTTGTTTTAGTGGATCTTGCTCACGAATCGTTCGCCTGCAAAGATAACTAACACTTACTGATATAGTTTCAATCCTTGTTTTAGTGGATCTTGCTCACGAATCCCGGGACTAAAGAAAGGCGGGGGCACCGGGTCAATGTTTCAATCCTTGTTTTAGTGGATCTTGCTCACGAATTCCCCACTCGAGTACAGGACCGTAGACCCGCTGTAATGTTTCAATCCTTGTTTTAGTGGATCTTGCTCACGAATTGATTGTAACTTTCTTCTGGGTTCCTATTTCTTCAGTTTCAATCCTTGTTTTAGTGGATCTTGCTCACGAATAGGGCAAAAATTTCCGTTATTTGGCCAGAAAAGGCCTGAAATCACCCCTTTTTTCGGGTCAAAATTCTTGCTGGAAAATTATCAAACCCTTTATAAATACAAGAAAAACGGGGTTTTTAGTGGTTTGGGAACATCTCAAAATATGCTTTTCTTTCTATTAAACTTTTGTTTTTAAATATGTCAAGGTAGGGTTCGGGTTTTGACCTTAATTTTACTGCATAATGCCTTTTGATAATCTCTGGAACCATCAAATTTCAGGCTCATTTTCAGCATTTATAGTTTCTGTCAATCAAAAGGCTGATGAGAGAGAAAAATATCGTTTTTAGTGTTATATATATTTAAGAAACAAATAAATTCGTAACACGTTTTTTTAGGAAAGTATTTATAGAAAAATTGTTTTAAGTCTTTTAATAACAAAAATTATAGAAAAAATATTACTTTGGCGGTGTTTTTTTCCCACAAAGGTGTTATTTGAAAATCTTTTCAGGCAGTACGGTACCGGTTCTGCTGTCAAGATTATTAAGGCGTTAATTTAAAGTGAGGAGGAGTTTCGATTAAGAAAAACCAGCAATATTTGCTTATAGGCTCAATAATCATAATTATAGCAGCTTTTGTTGTTATCAGTTCGATGTCCAGCCCTGCTGCGGATTCGGAGTCTGTTGACCAGGCTTCCCAGGTTTCCGGGGAAACGGTAGCAGAAGGAGCTGACGAACTTGATTCCCAGGGATCGGATGAACTTATAGCAGCCGTAGGGACCCACGGGGGAGAGCCGGAAGCAGGCTTTAACCCTATTAGTGGCTGGGGCAAAAGCAGTGAACCCCTTGTCCAGAGTACACTTTTCAAACTGGACAGCCAGGCGAATCTGATCAATGATCTGGCAACGAATTATACGGTAAGCAGTGACGGGTTAAAGTGGACCGTTACAATAAGGGACGATGTTAAATTCCATGACGGAGTGCCTTTAACAGCTGAAGATGTGGCTTTCACCTTTAATACGGCAGCAGCCGGCAGTGGGAGTCTGGATTTATCCATGCTGGAAAACGCTTCAGCAATTGATAATTATACTGTCGAATTTCACCTGAATGACCCTCAATCTACTTTTATCAATAAGCTCGTAGCCCTGGGGATTGTCCCCGAACACGCCTACAGTGAATCTTACGGGCAGAATCCTATCGGGTCGGGCCCGTACATGTTCGTGCAGTGGGATAAGGGACAGCAGGTCATCTTTGAAGCAAACCCGGATTATTACGGGCAGGAACCTTACTTTAAAAAGATAACAATGCTCTTCATGACCTCGGATGCGGCTTTTGCAGCAGCGAAGGCTGGACAGGTAGACCTTGCCGAAATTCCGGCTTCATACGCCTATCAGGAAGTAGATGGGATGAAAATAGTTTCCCTTGACTCTATTGATGCCCGTGGAATAAGCTTCCCCCTGCAGGCAAATACGGGCGAGAAAGATGAAAACGGCTACGCAATCGGAAATAATGTAACTTCTGATGCTGCAATAAGAAAAGCCCTGAATATCGGAATAGACAGGCAGGTCCTGATCGATGGGGCATTAAACGGACAGGGAAAAGAGGAGTTCACAGGTGTGGATAAATTACCCTGGGGCAATAAGGAAGCTATTTTTGAAGACGGAGACCCCGAGGGCGCAAAGGAGATTTTATCCGAAGCCGGCTGGGAAGATACTGACGGAGACGGCATTCTTGAGAAGAACGGAGAAAAAGCCGAGTTTACCCTGCTGTATCCTTCCAATGCGATGGAAAGGCAGGCACTGGCAGTTTCTATCTCAGAAGAAGCCAGAAAACTTGGGATAAACATTAATGTTGAGGGTAAAAGCTGGGATGAAATTGATACCCTTGTCCATTCTACTCCGGTGGTTTTCGGTTACGGTTCGCTGGACCCGACTGACATCTATTTGCGGTACTACAGCAAGAGCTACGACCCGTCAAACTACAACAACGTAATAATGTACAGCAATCCTGCTGTGGACGGCTACCTGAGAGCTGCCATAACCAGTTTTGACCAGGACGCTGCAAATGAAAACTGGCAGCTTGCTGCCTGGGACGGGACAACGGGCTTTTCCGAAAAAGGAGACGCTACCTGGCTCTGGATGGCAACCATCAATTACGTCTACATTATGGACGAGGACCTGGATATCGGGACCCCCAGAATCCAGCCTCACGGTGCAAACATCTTCGGGAACATCCTGGAATGGAAACGCACGGAAAACTAAACCGGGAGTTAGGTTTCGATTTTACTTAAACTCCCTTTTTTTCTTTTTGATTTCCTGCCGGGAGCTGAGTATCTGATCATGAGTAATACGGGGCCAGGAAGTTATCGTGAGTAATACCCGGACTAATGATTAAGATTGGGCTAGAAAATGATCCTGAAAAATATCTGGCTAATGAGTAAGGCTGGGCTATGTCCTGATTATGCATAAAGGAAGGAGGAGGGATTTAAATTAAAAAAAACCAGCAATATTTGCTGCTAGGGGTAGTAGTTGTAGTTCTGGCGCTTATTTTAGTTTTTATGTCAGCCGGGGAGCCGGTCAATTCGGTTTCCGGAGCTTCCGATGAACTTGTTGTGAATGTTTATTCACATACTGGAGAACCGGATGCAGGCTTTGATCCGCTGCAGGGGTGGGGGTGCGGGCATGTGAATTTTGAGCCGCTGGTACAGAGTACCCTTTTTAAATCGGCTGATGACGGGAGTATAATTAACGATCTTGCTACAGGTTACTCTGTCAGCCCCGACGGGAAGACCTGGACCGTAAATGTAAGGGATAATGTCAAATTCTCAAACGGGGAAAAATTAACTGCAAGTGACGTGGCGTTTACCTTCAATACCGCAGTTGGCAGTAATTCCGAACTGGACATGAGTAATCTTGAAAGTGCCAGGGTAATAAACGATACCGCAGTCGAATTCAAATTAAAGGAACCTCAGTCCAGTTTCATATGGCGGCTCAGGTACGTAGGAATCGTGCCGGAACTTGCATATGAAAAAGAGACTTACGGGCGCAATCCGGTTGGGTCAGGCCCGTACAAGCTGGTCCAGTGGGATAGGGGCCAGCAGGCAATATTTGAATACAATCCCGATTACTACGGACAGGAGCCGTACTTCAAAAAAATAACCATGTTATTCCTGGATAAAGATACTGCATTTGCAGCTGCAAAGTCCGGGAAAGTGGACATAGCTGAAATTGAAATCAACAATGTAAATCAAACCATAGACGGGTACGACTTTATCTCCCTTCCCTCCTCAAGGGCCTTCGGGGTCTCTTTCCCTATGAAGTATAATACCGGCAATAAAAGCCTTCAGGGCGATCCTATAGGCAATAATGTAACAGCCGATATAGCAATCCGAAAAGCCCTGAACACAGGGATCGACAGGAAAGCTATACTTGACGGAGTCCTGTATGGAAAAGGAGATGTGGAATATACCGGAGTGGACCAGCGGGAATTCGGAAACCCTGAAGCTAAAATTAAGAAATCGAATCTCGAGGAAGCCATAAAAATCCTCGAAGCTGCGGGGTGGGAAGACCCGGATGGTGACGGGATCCGGGAAAAGAACGGGACTGAGGCGGAATTTGACCTGTACTATTCTTCCTCGGACCAGACAAGGCAGGCTCTTTCAGTGGCTGTAAGCGAGCAGGCCCGGGAAATGGGTATAAAAATAAACCTTATAGGCGCAAACTGGGACGAGATCTACGCAAACCAGTACAGTTCAGCTGTCCTGTACGTTTACAGCAGTATAGATACCTTCAATCTGTATCACCAGTACCACAGTAAAAAAGCCGATGCTACTTACATGAATCCGGGCCTTTACAGTAATCCTGTGGTAGACGGTTATCTGGAATCGGCTCTAAGGTCGGCAGACCAGGCCCAGGCCACAAAATACTGGCAGTTAGCTGCATACGATGGGAACACCGGTTACGGGCCTGCAGGCGATGCAACCTGGTTATGGCTGGTCACAACGGATTATCTGTATGCTGTGGACGAAACCCTGGACCTCGGGACTCCTCAACAGAACGCCGGGTCAGATATCTTGGGAAATATCTATGAGTGGACAAGGATAGATGAATCCAGCTCGGCTTCAGGTGAGTGATAACTTCAGGTGAGTGATATTTGCAGTAAAAATGGTGTAAATATCACTCATGGTACATTTTTACCTTAAGTCAGGATCGGCAGGGGATAATTGAAGATTGCTTATGGAAGCTGATGCTTGTAGGAGCCTGTTTTTCAATTCCTGAGTGTGAAAATTTGATCAATTATTAATAATATGTGTCATTGGTGTGAAATATAGTTGTATTATGATCGCTGTGAATGAGGGAATTACGTGTCAGAAAATGCAAAAATATCAGGCTTTATAGGGAAGAAAATTCTCCGGCTAATAAGCCTCTTGCTTATAGTTTCTTTTGTAAGTTTTATGCTAATCCAGTATTCTCCTATAGATCCCGTTCGAGCTTATCTTGGAGAGATGGCGGTGAGTGCGGAGCATAAAGCTCAACTCGAAGAGTACTGGGGAGTTAACACGCCTCCGGAAGAGAAATTCCTGAACTGGGCCGGAAATCTGTTCAGAGGGGATTTTGGAGTCTCGTTGATTTACAGGATGCCTGTAATTGACGTGATTAAAGAACGGTTTACGGCGTCTCTGGCTCTGATGGCTTCTTCCTGGCTGATTTCAGGGGTTCTGGGCTTCATTTTGGGAATCGCTTCCGGAATGCATAAAGGGACCCTGTTTGACCGGGCAATAAAAACCTACTGTTACATCTTAACCGCAACTCCGACATTCTGGCTGGCCCTGGTTTTTTTGATGATATTTTCCGTGCAGCTGGGCTGGTTCCCTATAGGTTTAAGTGTACCCATAGGTGTTACGGCTGAAAACGTGACTTTCTTTGACCGGATAGAGCACTTAATCCTCCCTGCACTGACTTTGAGTTTACTCGGCGTTGCCCAGATTGCAATGTTTACCCGAGAAAAATTAGTCGAAGTTATGTCCAGCGATTATATCTTATTTGCAAAAGCAAGAGGTGAAAAAGGGCTGGACCTGGTTTTAAGGCACGGGGTCAGGAACGTTGCCCTCCCGGCCATTACCCTGCAGTTTTTAAGTTTCAGTGAACTCTTTGGCGGCACGGTTCTGGTTGAGCAGGTCTTTTCCTATCCCGGAATCGGGCAGGCCACGGTGGCAGCCGGGCTGAGGTCGGATGTGCCCCTGCTTCTGGGCATAGTTCTCGTAAGTGCGGTGTTCGTCTTTTTCGGAAACCTGATTGCCGATATTATCTACGAATTCATAGACCCCAGGATAAAACAGCAGGAGGCAACAATATGAGTACCACTGTCGTAACCGTTAACAGAAGATTATTCCCGGGGTTGAATTTAAGGCAGAAGACGTTTCTGATAATCGGTTTCACGTCCCTATTGCTGCTTACAATAGTGGTTTCCAGCCTCTTTGTAGAAGGCGAGTCCTTACCAACGGACTTTGGCTCCAAAAACCTTGCTCCATCCCTTGAACACCCCTTCGGGACCGACTGGATGGGAAGAGACATGTTTACAAGGACACTGGAAGGCCTTGGCCTGAGTATAGTGATAGGGGCTTTTGCCTCCGTTATCAGTACTTTCCTGACCGTTATTTTAGGCCTGCTTTCAAGTGTAGGAAAGACAGCTGACTCTTTCGTGTCCTGGCTTGTGGACCTCTTTCTTTCAATTCCTCACCTGCTGTTAATAATCCTTATATCCATAGGCCTGGGAGGAGGAGCTACAGGGGTTATTGTCGGGGTTGCATTGACGCACTGGACAAGCCTGACCAGGGTTGTAAGGGCCGAAATCAAGCAGCTAAAAACCCAGGAATATATCCATATCTCCAGAAACCTTGGCAAATCAAAGTGGTGGATAGCCACAAAACATATCCTGCCCCATTTAATCCCCCAGATCTTGCTGGGTACGATTTTGCTGTTTCCTCACGCCATTTTGCACGAAGCATCCGTCACATTCCTGGGATTCGGACTTTCTCCCCATGAACCGGCAATCGGCATAATTCTGTCAGAGTCTATGAGGTACCTCTCCGCAGGATACTGGTGGCTTGCTTTCTTCCCGGGTTTATCCCTGCTGATAGTGGTTCTGGCATTTGATCTGATCGGAGAAAATTTAGGAAAATTGATGGACCCAAAAAGTGCTCACGAATAAGTGCTCACGAATATGTGCTTATGAATCTAGAATAAGATCTGAATGGTGTCAATATGGGAAATAAAACCGAAATAAACTCTGGAGAAAAGAAGGAGACTGAGCCTCTATTAAAAGTAGAAGACCTTTCTCTTTCTTTCATCCAATATGCTGCCGGACTCCGGCAAACCGAGTTAAAAGTGATCTGTAATTTGAGCATAGAAGCTTACAGAGGTGAGGTTCTGGCTGTTGTCGGCTCGAGCGGGTCCGGTAAAAGTCTTCTTGCCCATGCGATTTTAGGGATTTTGCCTTCAAACGCTAAACTTGCCGGGAATATGGAATACAATGGCAAAAAACTTACTCAGGGGATAAAAGAAAAAATACGGGGAAAAGAAATAGCGCTTGTCCCTCAGTCCACAACCTACCTTGACCCTTTGATGAGGATTTCGAATCAGGTGATAGGCTCCGTTGATGAGGAAAACGAAGGCACGATGAAGCAGCTCCAGCGGGATATCTTCCGGAAATACGATTTAAAACCGGATGTTGAGAGAATGTTTCCCCATGAGCTTTCGGGAGGGATGACCCGAAGGGTTCTGGTTTCTACTGCCGTGATGGGTTCTGCAAAGCTAGTTATTGCTGACGAACCGACTCCGGGCCTGGACGAAAAAACCCTGAATGAAACCCTGAGTTACTTCAAGGACATGGCAAACAGGGGCTGTGCGGTTATCCTCATCACTCATGATATCGAAGCTGCGTTAAAAATCTCGGATAAAATTGCAGTATTCTATGCAGGGACGGTTCTGGAAGTAGCAAATGTTGAAGATTTCAAAAATGACGGAGAGAATTTAAGGCACCCATATACCCGGGCTCTCTGGAAAGCCCTTCCCCAGAACAAATTCCAGGCAATTAAAGGGCATCAGCCAATGCTGGACGAAGTTCTTGATGGATGTGTCTTTTATGAAAGGTGTCCTAAAAAGAGTGAACTTTGCTCTAAAGGTATCCCTCAGTTTAAAATGATAAACGGAGGAGGGGTGAGGTGCAATAATGTCCCTTAAAGGCGAGAATATCAGTTTCGGGTACAAAAGAGATCATCTGATTTTAAACAATGTAAATATCTCTGTAGGTAGTGGAGAGGTGCTGGGACTGATAGGGGACAGTGGAAGCGGTAAATCAACCCTCTGTAAAATCCTGGCTGGCTATGAAAACAATTATCAGGGAAAGGTAAGTCTCGACGAAAAAGCAATTTCCTCAAAAGGTTATAACCCGGTCCAGCTCGTCTTTCAGCACCCTGAAAAAGCCGTAAACCCCAGATGGAAAATGAAGGATATTTTGAATGAAGGCCATACGGTTCCCCGGGATATTCTTGATTCCTTCGGAATAAAACAGAAATGGCTTGACCGCTGGCCCAATGAGCTGTCGGGAGGTGAACTCCAGAGATTTGCTCTTGCAAGGGCTTTAAGTCCCGAAACCAAATTTTTAATAGCTGACGAAATAACCACAATGGTGGATGCCATTACCCAGGCTCAAATCTGGAATATTGTTCTGGACGTGGTTGAAAAAATGAATATCGGAGTACTGGTCGTAAGCCATGAAATAAATTTAATCAAAAGGCTATGCCATGATGTCGTTTATCTGGATGACATAAATAATTCTTGACTGCAAAATTTCAGTATTTCTTCATAAACTGGAAGATCTATTCCAGAGCGCCGGAGGGAGACTTTTCGTATTTTCTCCCTCCGACGCAATGGGCTTGGGCCAAATGGTATCAGAAGAATCCGGGGAACTAAATTCACCGGGGAACCTCTGGTTTAGAGTACGCTTTTAATAAGGGACAGCAAGCGAATCTGATCAATGGTCTGACAACGAATTATACGATAAGTAGTGACGGGTTAAAATGGACTGTCACAATAAGGAACGACGTTAAATTCCATGACAGTTTGCCTTTAACAGCTGAGGATCTGGCTTTCACCTAAAAACCCTTAAAAGTGTGCATTTAATTACCTACCAATGCCCAATAAATAGAAATTTTGCAGTTTGCTTTTCGGCTCCGTATATTATCGTTTACCGACAAAAAGCGTACCAACGCTGCCCCCTTTGACGATTTCATACAGATCAGACGGATTTTTGCCGTTTGTAATGATAGTATCAATCCCCTGCGCAGTTGCCAGCTTTGCGGCTTGCAGTTTCGTTTTCATACCGCCTGTACCACGCCGGGAACCAGCTCCCCCGGCCAATGATTGCACGCCCTCGTCTATTGCGTTGATACACTCTATCCGTTTTGCGTTGGGATGGAGGCGAGGATCGCTGTCATAAAGGCCGTCAATGTCGGACAGAATGACGAGTTTCTGCGCTCTGCACAATACTGCGACAACCGCAGAAAGCATATCGTTATCGCCAAACAGTCTATCTTCCGATTCTATTTCGGTATAGCTAACCGAGTCGTTTTCATTTACAACCGGGATAATGCCCATTTCGAGCAAGGCGTCAAAGGTGTTTATCAGATTTTCCTTCTTTTCCTCAATTTCCATATCCTCGGCGTTCAACAAAATCTGTGCGATAGTCTTGTCGTAGTCATTGAAAAATTTGTCGTATAAGTACATAATGCTGCATTGTCCTACCGCAGCGGCAGCCTGCTTCAAACGCATACTCGTTGGGCGTGTTTTCATTTGCAGCTTATTCGTGCCCACAGCAATCGCGCCAGATGAAACTAAAATGACTTCATGGCCCATGTTCTGAATATCGGACAGTACACAGGCAATGCGGTCAAAGGAACGCAGATCGCTTTTCCCTATATAATTTGTCAAGGTAGAAGTCCCTACTTTGACAACAATTCTGTTTTGATACAAACTCAAATTATTCACCTTTCTTTCTCTACACGTGAATAATCTTGGGAGAGTGTTTTGTAAACGTCAGAAAATCATGGAAGATTTGTGATGTTTTGATTTTCATAAACCCGGTAGTTGTGCCGTCGCTGCACCCATACCATTCTTCCGCAAGAACGTCTTTATCGAAAGCAATCTGTACCCCATTGTCCTTATCCAATAAGGCGCTGAAAACAGTCGTCGCACCTATCTTTGTTCCCAGCATCTTTCCCATCAAGTACGCAGGAGCAAAAGAAACGCGGGAAATACCCAATGCATTACTGAACTCCTTTGCGCTAAACGGCTTGTCTGCTGTGGTAACATAAAGAAAAAAATCTGTCTGCTTTCTGTTGCACAGAAACAGCGTCTTGACCATTTCCATATCTAACGCCTTATTAATCTGAACGCAATCGTCCATCGTAATTGCCTCGTCGGTATCGACGCGCTCAAATGGGATATGCAGGTCTTGCAATACTCTATATGTTTTTTCCTGGAGCTCCGTCTTAAACCTGGATGGCGCTGTTGTATAAATCTCACTTACAAAGAACATAATCAATTTCCTTTCACTTGAAATACCTGCATTTATAGGGTATCAGGTATTTATGGATTACGAAAGCAAATGTTTATCATAATTAACATGACATATCCAGATGTAAAGTAGGTGAGAATCGTATGGACTTGAACATTCAAAAATACATGGCTTTTGTCAAAACTGTTGAATATGGCAGCTTTACAAAGGCGGCAGAAGTATTGAACTACTCTCAATCCGGTATCAGCCGCATGATTAACGATTTGGAAAAGGAATGGAGCGTGTCGATTCTTGAACGTGGGCGCGCCGGTGTGCGCCTGACTTCCGATGGATTAAAATTATTGCCGTTTGCTCAAAATGTATGTAACGAATATCAGAAATTGCAGGTGCAAGTGGACGAACTGAACGGCTTGAAATCAGGGCTAATTCGGATTGGTACATTTTCAAGCGTAGCGACCCATTGGCTTCCGAATATCATCAAAGAGTTTCAAAAGGACTATCCTAATATTGATTACGAGCTTCTGTTGGGTGACTATACGGAAATTGAAAGCTGGATTTCCGAGGGGCGCGTGGATTGCGGTTTCCTCCGGCTTCCTACACACCCGGAGTTTGAAACGATTTTTTTGGAGCAGGATAAGCTGCTTGTTGTTTTGCCGGAAGGTCATCCGATGGCCGACTGCGAATGTTTTCCTGTAAAGGCGCTATGTGACTACCCTTTCATGCTTTTAGAAAAAGGCGCCAAGGCTGAAATATCGGAAATATTTGAAAAATGTAATATTGAACCAAAAGTACATTTTACGACATGGGATGATTATGCCATCATGTCAATGGTCGAAAGCGGATTGGGGATTAGTATTTTGCCGGAGCTTATTTTGCAGCGTATTCCATACCGAATTGCAATAAAGGAACTGGACATTCCGGCGTACCGTAAGATTGGTCTTGCAATGAGAGATAAAAAATCTGCATCGATTGCAGTTAAACGATTTTTAGACCATCTGCAATATAGGAACAACTCTAAGAAAGAAAAGGTATAGCAACTATTTTTTACCATTTTCAAGTTTCCACTTTGACGAAGAATATTCCTATTAGAACAGAAAGAAAACAAAATGACTTTACGCCTGTTATCTTTTCGTAGAACATAATAGGCGCAGATGCCATTACAGTAACTGGGTCACAATAACACGCAAGCGTTAAAAATCTCGGATAAAATTGCGGTATTTCTTGTAACCACAATGGTGGATGCTATTACTCAGGTTTAAATCTGGAATATTGTTCTCGACATTGTCGAAAGAATGAATATCGGAGTACTGGTCATAAGCCATGAAATAAATTTAATCAAAAGGCTATGCCATGATGTTGTTTATCTGGATGACATAAACCATGTCTGAAAACCATGTCTTAAACCGTATCTGGATAAAAATCCATATCCTTTTAATGAAACTTAAATATCTATACTCCACTAATGAAACATAATATATATCCCGAAGAGGATTCTCTTCAGCCTTATTTTATTTGGAATAAAAGTACTGTGATTTAAAAAGCACTTTCATTCCTTTGTGCATGTTTTATGAAGTATTTAATGTTTGTTTTTTATTTCTAAACCTAAATTTGACAGTTCCCACTATTTTAACTTCATTTTGTTAGTAAAATAAAAATAAGTGCTCTTTGTTTTATGTTATTTGATCAATTAATGGAAGAGAAAATGGAAGAGAAGGATTTTTTTGCCTTAAGTCAAACAAGGATTTGACACTTGAAGAAGCATTGAAAATATACCGAAAAAAGGATTCCATCGAAAAAATATTCCACTCATTAAAAAACGAAATTCAGATTAAACCGTTAAGAGTGTGGTCAGAGGATAGCATTTATGGGGCTGTTATACTGGGATTTATTGCCCAGTTGTTCATATCGCTGATGCGATATGAATTTGAGGATCTGAAACACAGGTCCACAAAATTCATCAAAAAAAGCTTGAAGAATTTGACACTTACTATCAAATTCAAGAAAAATGGGGTCAAAAACTATATTTTTGCGAATTTTGATCAAATCAATAGCTTGATTGTATCAAAAATGAGTGGAATTACGTAGAATATATAACAAATTTTTATAAATTTATAGAACCTGTCAAGTCCATATGGACCAAAAAAGAAGGGAAATATTCAGTACCAATTAGTGGCTACTGTCAAACTGAGGTTACATAAATTTAGGAAACCAAATTGCGTGCGGTTCCCGTCCTTGAGGGGATGTCCGACAATTACTGCTAGTAATGAAATTAAATTATCTGCTTGTGGATTGGAACTTTTTTACAAGATTTATTTTCTTTCCCTATTACTCGAATCTTAAAGTGAAAAAATTGATAGGTATCAGTTCTATCTTGGCAGATATCATTTGCAACAATAATCTCCTGTTTAATCTCCTGTTTAATCTCCTGTTTAATCTCCTGTTTAATCTCCTGTTTAATCTCCTGTTTAATCTCCTGTTTAATCTCCTGTTTAATCTCCTGTTTAATCTCCTGTTTAATCTCCTGTTTATGGTCCACTGTTAGTTGGGAATTGTATGCCAGTTCAAATACTCCCTTTTTGTTTTTCATAAAACGAGATTCTTTATCAGTCAAGCTTACTTTCTCAATACTGTTTTTTTCAAATTCCATATCTTTTTTCAATTCATTGTTGACATATTCTCCAATAACTCTCAAGACCTCTTCCAAAACCACATTAATTGTTCTAAAATCTGGTCCAAGTTTTCAGCCAAATACATGTAAACTATATTCTCTCGAACGGGATAAGATCTCGAATATCCGGGGTAAAGTCCAAACTTGATTTTTGGTTTGATGAAAACCATAATTAAGATATATGAGGATTAATTATAAAATTGAAATTATGTTTTCCTCAGAATACTCATATTATTGAAGGTTATTGTCGGACAACCTGTAAAGGATGGGATATTCGTGACCCCTCCCGCTCCCATTGTAATAAAAATTTTTATTATTGTGGCTGTTTTATCTGCTTCATTCCATTTTGCAGTTCCAATCATAGGGAATAATATTATTGGAAATGGGATTAACCCGCCTTTCGTCAACATCTTCAGGGTCATATAGTAGGGAAGGCATTCCTATCACTACAGATACATCATTGCCTACATTTTTTGTACCGTGAAAAACCCCCGGTGGAATATAAACTGTACGTGGGTATCTATCTCCCATAAAAATTTCATTTAAAACTTTATATGTAGGGGAATCTTCTCGATAGTCATATAAGACAACTTTTACCATTCCACTTACACAAAATAGGTGATCTTCCTGTTTAGAGTGAAGATGCCAGCCTTTTATCATTCCGGGGTAAGAATAGGAAGCAATTATCTGCTTGATATCCTGTGCTTTCAGATCCTCATCGTCTAAACGTATGAGCTCGGTCAAAAAGCCTCTCTCATCGCTAAACAATTTAGTATCCTTTACAACAACACCTTCAATGGGCTTTTCCCCATAAAAACCTGGAATGTTTTGGACCCTTGGCTTTTCCAGTTTATTAAAATCCTCCATACTTTTCACTTGCATTTTTACACCTCTTTTTTCCTACATCTATGATATTAATCCTTACAGTTCTCAATATAGTTATATAAGGCAATAATTTGTTAAACTTAACAATATGTAACGCTATCTTCGCTTGATTCTGTCGTCATTAAGGATTTACCCTTTTCTTCTTCCCGGAAACCGGTTTTCCCTTTGCAGATAATGTCCTCTACTTCAAAATAGACTACTTTGCCAGGATTAAGAGACCGGAATAACCTGAATTCTTCTTCACATGTGCAATGCAATTCGCATTCCATCAAAGAATAGTAGCGTTAATTTCTGGAATGGGGTTTTCTATAGTTTTTTACTTTAATTCCTCAGTTTTATAATCACCACCTGTATAGGTTATCATGTTCATCTTTTAATATTTTCTAATATTATGCTTCCACAAGCTATCTATAATTTTAAGATATTTAAATGTTATTTTTTTAATTTTTTGTATTACTAATACAATAAAATTATATAAATTTATATTACAAACTCTAATGTAATGAATTATATTTCAAAATTTATAAAATATATTCAGTACTTTCAGGCTTTTGATCATAAAAACCTGAATTCTATATGCGCAGAATATGCATACGGTCTAAAAAGTAAATAGGTCCACAGATTACAGGCTATAAATGAGCTTATAACAAAACTAACAATAAAAGAGATATGGGAAAAAGATCTGGATATTTGAAGGTATGGTTTTTCTATAGTAAATTCTTGTTAAAACTGCCCGCTTTATTTCATACTCTCGAATTCCCCATCAGGTATCCTCCAAAACCCGTGACCTCGAACAGGATGGGATATACAATCCAGGATGGGATATACAATCCAGCGCTCAAGTTCTCCGAGGCCGGAGGCTGCAAAGGGGCTTAATCTCTCATGATGTAGTAGAAAAACAGGGCAAGAAGGGCTATTCCTCCGAATCTTTTTTATTTTCCAGTTTTTCATGTTTTCTGCTACTTTTTCAGGCTTTTTTTGTGCATAGCAATTAGTTCCTTTATAATGTTTTTGAGTCTGATGGACTTTATTGTCTATCGTGTTTGGTTTAGTCGAATGTTCGCTTTTGAGAAAAAGAACAAACTTTATAAGATATGCAAGAAATCTCATGAGAGCCTGAAGCTGATAGAAACAAATGGATAAAATAATTGAGCTAAACTTCAGAATCAACTATAGTAAAGTTGAGAGTAAAAACCAAAACATAGACAAAAAAATAACTTGTAAAAACATTATTTCATTTGATTTTCGGCTTTTATAGGTCAATTTTGTAAAGCATATATAAATCGTATTGCCAAATACTATCTAAATAATATTAGTTTAATAAGAAAAATATATATGATAAGTATACATACTTTACATTGTAGAAAAATTAAAACAAACTTATGAGGGGGAAAAATGAAAATTAGAGTAGTTAGTTCCAGAGAAGAAATCTCAACACTTAATCCTAATGAGCGTATCGCACACCTGACATTCAGGCCTTCGAACAAAGATATTTTTGAACTGGTAGAGAGTTGCCCGAGGATTGAGGTAGTCCAGTTGCCCAAATCTTATATGGCTACTATCTCTAATTCCATAAAAATGTTCCTTCAGATGCAAAGAATCCAGCTTCTCGAAGGAGATATCTGGGGGCACAGGAAAGATATAAACGAATATTATATAGTTCCGTCTTCATTGATTGAAAATATTAAGGAAATGAAAATCGAAGGCAAATCCACTGAGGAGATTGAGAAACAGATTTCAGGTGAGAGCAAGCTGAACCCCGAAATGGTTGCTTATATACTTGCAAAAGAAGTCCCTGTTTGAATTAAAATAGAATACAAATTAATTTATCAGTAAGTAGGTATTTGAGTAGGTGTTTGCCGGAGATTATATCAGATAGAAATGGGTTGTTCTGCGGTATATAATCTCCAGCTTAAATTTTTAAGTTTTTTTCTTATGGTTTGTTGTCGAAAAAGTATTATGAACTGATCCTTCTCGAAAGACACCCGCACACACCCAGGAGAATGTTGTTGATTTTGTTCCTCTCAACTGGCGCAGCATATTCCTTATCCAGTTACTCAACATTGCAGGATTAGGCCCCATATATGAAGCTATCCTGAGAGCTTTATACGGTCCGGCTGTTTTCCTGTGGATTGTCCCGGGCACTATTTTTGCAGGCGGCGTGCATGATTATTTTCCTGGAATGGCAGACGTATTATTTACGGTGCTATGATAGCAGAAGGGGCTATAGCCCTTATCTGGGCCACTGCTGCAATGTCTTTCTTTCCAGGAGGAATAACCGGCCTGAGTGAGGTTACCGATGCAGGAGGTGCTGCCCTGGTTGTAAAGAATGTTTCAATGGGGCTGTTCGGATCTGCAGGAGTAATCTGTGCAGCCGTAGCCTGTGGATTATTTACCACCTATTTAAGGAAAAGATCTCTATAATCATCTTACTTGGTGAGTGAACAATGAATAAGCTAATGGATCGCCGAATATGAAATGAAAATCTTCTTCTGCTACCAATTCATTTGGAATCTATTTTTTCTGCCGGCGGTCTTCTTTACGCTCCCCCGAATTCGTGTGTTGAAGAAAAATGAATTAGAAAAAACTTTGGTTTTTTCCAGATTTCGAAGAATATTTATAAAAATAGTTAGGAAGATATATGTAATGAGCTTTAGAAGGAACACTTTTACAATTTGATTTTTTGGCTTTACAGAAAGCTACTTATTCCAGCTTGGCTAAAATTGATAAAAAGATATCTTGACATTAGTTCAAATTAATGGATGTCAATCATTTCGGAGGGGTTCTACAGAGTCATTTTTATAAAATTTTCAATAAAATATTGGGAAAATTTTACAAAGCTAATAAAAGAAAGATTATTATCTTTTAGTTTACAATTATTTTGTAAATTTATGTGAATCTTCTTTGCCCAGTCTTTCTCGTAATCGAACTCGGTCGCGCTAACCCGCCAAACCTGAGACAGTTCATACAGCAATGAGTTGCTATATTATCCTTACAGAGATTGGTCAAATTCAAAGTTTTCAAAATACTCGGAAAATTTAATAATTCATATACAGGGGGGCCTGAAATGGAAGGGACGAAATGGAATAAGATATTTGGGGGGCAGACTTCCACTAAAACTTTAGGAGTTATGGCACTTGCTTTTTTAATGCTGGTGAGTATCGCAGGCGCCTCTCCATTTGCCTACATTACAAATGAAGGAAGCAATAGTATTTCTGTAATTGACGTTTCTACAAACAAAGTTGTAGCTACAATACCCGTGGGATCCAATCCCGTTGGAGTTGCAATCAACCCGGACGGAACAAAGGTATACGTGGCAAATGATCACAGCAACGATATATCTGTAATTGACACGGCAACAAATGCTGTTATAGCCACGGTGTCTGCAGGAAGTTCTCCTCAGGGGATTGCGGTCAGCCCGGATGGGAAAACGGTATATGTGGCAAATCTGGCCGGTAACAGTATTTCTGTAATCGATACAACCTCAAATACTGTTGTAAGTACCGTGAAAACGGGAAGAAATCCTAAGGGAGTGGCGGTAAGTCCGGATGGAAAAAAGGTATACATAACAAATTCCGAGGACAAAACCGTCTCTATAATTGACACTGCCACAAAAGTTGTTGTAAGCACGGTATCCGTTGGAAAAGATCCCAAGGAAATCGCGGTCACACCGGATGGAGCCAAGGTGTACGTAGCAAACTCCGATAGTGGAACTGTCTCTGTAATTGACGTTTCTACAAATAGTGTTACAGATACTGTAAAGGTAGAGGGAGCTCCTTTCGGAGTTGCAATCACCCCGGACGGAACAAAAGTGTATGTGACTAATTATGATCAATATTTCAGCACCGTCACTGTAATTGACGTTGCTACAAACAAAGTTACGGCCACAATACCTGTAGGCCCCGATCCCGTGGGAGTTGAAGTCACACCTGACGGAACAAAAGTGTATGTAGCAATCAACTTCTGTAACACCGTCTCTGTAATTGACACTGCTACCAACACCGTTACAGCCACGATGCCTGTAGGAAAAAGTCCCCATGCTTCAGGTAGGTTTATAGGTTCCGTCCCGGTAAAGCCGGTTTATCCTTCAGCGAATTTCAATAACAACATCACATCGGATTATGTTTTCCTTTCCGTACCTGTGCAGTTTACGGACTTATCGGAAAATGCAACGAAATGGAACTGGGATTTTGGTGATGGATCTACTTCAATTAAACAGAATCCTGTGCATGCATATTCTGAAGTAGGGACTTATACTGTTAAGCTGACAGTAAGCAATTCAAACGGTACGGATTTGAAGCTTACTACAGTAAATGTCGTGCCAAAAGGTTCTCTTGCGCCTTCATATGCCTATATTGCAAACCTCAACAGCAACACTGTTTCTGTAATTAATACAGAGAACAGCAGCCTTACAACCACGGTGTCCGTAGGAATCGGTCCCCTTGGAGTTGCAGCCAGCCCGGATGGAACAAGGATATATGTGACAAACTCTTTCTACAACCACCGAGGTACTGTCTCTGTAATTGATACGGCCTTAAACGAAGTTATAGCCACCGTGGATATAGGAGATAAATATAGTCCCTGTGGAATTGCAGTAACCCCGGACGGAAAAAAACTATATGTGGCGAATCGTGACATCGATGGTGTTTCCGTAATTGATACGTCCACAAATACTGTTATAGCCACGATACCTGTGGGAATCAACCCTTTAGGGGTTGCGGTCAACCCGGATGGAACAAAAGTATATGTGACGAACCGTTACAGCAATAATGTTTCTGTAATTGACACTGCCACAAACAAGGTTGTAGCGACTGTGAAAACCGGATCCGGACCATGTGGAATCACAGTAAACCGGGAAGGAACAAAATTATATGTGGCAAATTGCGAAAATAACACTATTTCGATAATTGATACGGGTTCAAACACCGCTACAGCCTCAGTGCCTGCAGGAACATGGCCTATGGGAGTTGCAGTCAGTCCGGATGGGACAAAAGTATATGTGGCGAATGAACGCAGCAACAATGTCTCTGTAATTGATCTCGCAACAAAAACTGATATAACTGCCGTGAAAGTCGGAAGGCGCCCTTACGGAATTGCTGTCACCCCGGACGGAACAAGAGTGTATGTAGCGAACTGTGGCAACAACCAGAATCTCGGAAAAACTGTCTCTATAATTGACACGGCTACAAACAAGGTTATAGCCACTGTAAAAACAGGTTTCAGTCCTGTTGCTTTCGGTCAGTTTATAAGTCCCCTCCCGGCACAACCGGTACTTCCTGCTGTAAACTTCAGCAGCAGTCTCACATCCGGTTATGCACCTCTTTCTGTCCGGTTTACGGATTTCTCGAAGAATGTGGAGCGGTGGAGCTGGGACTTCGGAGACGGAGCAGGTTCTCCGGATCAGAATCCGATGCATACTTACTCCAGAGCAGGGAATTACAATGTAACGCTAACAGTAGACAATAAAAATGGTACTGATTCGAAAGTTGTCACAGTAACCGTTCTGGCACAGCCGGTATTTTCTGCATCCCCCACTTCAGGAAAAACACCTCTTAGTGTTAGTTTTACTGACGAGAGCACAGGCTCACCTACAGCATGGAACTGGACTTTTGGGGATGGAACTTATTCTACGGAAAAGAACCCTGTACACACATATGAAAAAGTAGGAAAGTATGCTGTTAAGTTGACATTAAACGAAACTGGGACCAGGAGTGAAGTAACAAAATACGGCTATATTATTGTTTCAAACGGGTATGAAGTCCCTGTTGCTGCTTTTTCCGCATCTCCCGTTTCAGGAAAGGAGCCTCTTAGTGTTAGTTTTACTGACCAGAGTACAGGATCTCCAAGCTCATGGAAGTGGACTTTCGGAGACGGGACCTATTCAACTGCGGAGAACCCCGTACACGTATACAGTGAAGCAGGAGCTTACTCCGTTACATTAAGGGTAAGAAATGAAAAAGGCAGCAATACATTAACAAAATCCAGATATATTCGTGTTTCAAACGGTTTAGACGGGCCTGTCACCAGCTTCTCTGCATCTCGGACTTCAGGAGAAGCGCCTCTTACTGTTGATTTTTCCGGCGAGGGAAAAGGATATCCAAAGTTGTGGAAATGGTCTTTCGGAGACGGGAATACTTCAACAGATAAAAATCCTGTATACACCTTCAATAAATCAGGACTTTATTCTGTTAGATTGACAGCAAGTAACGAAAAAGGCAGCAATACGTTGTCTAAAACCGGCTATATTGCGGTCTCAAGCCCTTTAGCTGTTCCTGTTCCAAAATTCTCTGCCTCCCTCACTTCAGGAAACCCCCCTCTTACGGTTAGTTTTACTGACCAGAGTACAGGGTCTCCAAATTCGTGGAAGTGGTCTTTCGGAGATGGGAATACTTCAACAGATAGAAACCCGGTACATACATTCAATGAATCAGGCCTTTATTCTGTCAGGTTGACGGTAAGTAATGCAAACGGCAGTAATGCATTGACTAAAACCGGCTATATCGCCATCTCAAGAGTTTCAAGCATTCCTGTCACCAGCTTCTCTGCGTCTCAGACTTCAGAAAAAACACCTTTTATTATTCGCTTTACTGACCAGAGCACGGGATCTCCAGTTTCATGGAAATGGTTTTTCGGAGATGGAACTAATTCAACAGAACAGAATCCCGTACACACCTACAATAAATCCGGGAATTATACTGTTTCTTTGACGACAAGTAATGAGGGGGGAAGTAATAGGGTACAAAAAACAAGCTACATAAGCGTAGTCGCTGAAAACGGTTTTGTCACGTCGAATCCGGGCTATATTGTCCCTTCCACCGCCTTTTCAGCAAGTCAAACTGCAGGAAGTATGCCTCTTACTGTTAGTCTTACCGACGAGAGCACAGACTCACCTGCGTCATGGAAATGGACTTTCGGAGATGGAAACAGTTCCACGGAACAGAATCCCGTACATACATACAATAAATCCGGAAAATATTCCGTTACCCTGATAACAAGCAATCCAAACGGCAGTAATGCGTTGACAAAGTTCGGCTATGTTGCTGTCTCAAACATTTTAGATGGGCCTGTTGCCAGCTTCTCTGCGTCCAAGACATCAGGAAGCATGCCTCTTACTGTTAGCTTTACTGACCGGAGCACAGGCTCACCTACAGCATGGACATGGGCTTTCGGAGATGGAAATGGTTCAAAAGAAAAGAATCCCGTGCACACCTACAACAAATCCGGAAGATACGCTGTTACATTGACCGCAGCTAATGCAAACGGCGTTAATTCGTTGAGAAAATCCGGCTATATTGTTGTTTCAAACGTTTTAAACGGCCCTGTTGCCAGCTTCTCAGCATCCTCTACTTCAGGAAAAGCCCCATTTACCGTTCGTTTTACTGACGAGAGCACAGGCCTTCCTTCTTCATGGAAATGGACTTTCGGAGATGGAACCAATGCAACAACGGAACAGAATCCTGTACACACATACAATGAGTCAGGACTCTATTCTGTTACACTGACCGCAGCTAATGCAAATGGCTTTAATTATTTGACAAAATCCAGCTATATTGCTGTCACAAGTATTTTAGACACTCCGGTTGCCAGTTTTTCGGCATCTTCTACTTCAGGAAGTGCGCCTCTCAATGTTAGCTTTACCGACGAGAGCACAGGTCTGCCGACGTCATGGAGATGGACTTTCGGAGACGGAACCAATGCAACAACGGAACAGAATCCTGTCCACACATACAATAAGTCAGGACTCTATTCCGTTACATTGACCGCAGCTAATGCAAACGGCAGTAATACGTTGTCAAAGACCGGTTATATTGCTGTTTCAAACTCCCTTGTTGCTGCCTTTTCCGCATTCCCAACTTCAGGGTCTGCACCGCTCAGTGTGAATTTTACTGACAACAGCACAGGATCGCCGGCTGCATGGAAATGGTCTTTTGGTGATGGAAATTCCTCAACAGAACAGAATCCTGTCCACATATACAATAGAACAGGACGATATACTGTTAGTTTAACGGTAAATAATTCGGAAAGCATCAGTAGTGAAGCCAGGACCAGATACATCGTAGTTAGTAAGTAAATTCGTAGTCAGCAAGTAAATATACCGGATCGAAAAAAATGGCTCTGTAGAAATCCATCCATATCAGCTTCAAGAGGCTGAAAATAGATCAAAAGAGATCCTGAATTCAGTTTTAATTAATTGGGGTCGGTTCTTTCAGAGGATTTCCACAGAGCACCCCGATATGTACCCTTTGATATATCGGTCTCTTCGAATTTTTCAGCTGTCTATTGGGAGTTACCTCTTTTTTGTGGTTGGGCAGTTATGGTTGCAGAACTTCTTGATCCACTGTTCCCAAACCTTGCTGGATGAAAATGCTCCTATAGATATTGTCGCTGCTGTGCCGGATGGTACGACTTTCTGGGAATTGTAGATGATCCCGACTGAAATGGCATTCGTACTCAGCTTCTGTAATCCCGAGTCAATAAATGCGTAAGTCACATTATCAGTTTGTCTTCATAAGCATTCAGGCGTTTACCGGATCCCGGATAGCACTGAATTCTCCGTAACCATCGTTTTCAATCTCCATCAGCTTGATTACATCGGCATTCATATCTGTTATATATCTGTTATGGCATCGAAAATCCTGGCTCGCTGGCGTTCGAATTCCGCTTGCGATTTAGCCTCTCTCGAGGTCTGGAATCCTCCGCCCTGGCCATCACCGTTGAAATAGTTTTCCACATTAAAATTGGCGATCTTTATAGTACCACCCACGGATTCAGGCTTATGAGGACTTGGGTTTGATACTGAAATATTTCGGATACTTTGAGGATGGATCCTGTATTCTCCGAAGCCAAAGCTCAGGATTCCGGTAATACCCCGAACGGAATCTCCACTCTGCAGCGTTAAGGGGAAGGCCCCAGGGTCAGGATAGCTCTTTTTACTTCCATCGTCGAGGATAAGTTTGCTGCGCTGATTTAAGGTCTGGAGGGTGATGGCCGGTAGTCCGGGTTTGGATAAACTTGTAGGATTTGGCAACCGTGAGGAGGGGGATAGAGTTTTTTCGCCATAAAGAGCAAAGTTGTAATTGGAAGTGATGATAAATTCCTGTGGCAATTCGACCAGCATGCCTTCGTATCTCTCAAAGTATTTTGTATCCTCTGCGGGCAGCGTAACTGGCAGAACAGTAACCTGAAACGAGCTTGCAGTCTCGTTTAACTTCGTAATTTCGGACAATTTTATCTGCGTTAGCCCAAATGTTTCTTTGACTATTCCTGTAACCTGCACCGTATCTCCTATGGATATGTTTTCGATTTTTCCCAGCTCTCCTGGATCATAGACGAAGATTCCTTCTGAGGTCCCCGGCAGGTTATCCGCATCCCTGTCTTCTTCCTGTAAATAGAATCCATTGAGTTTATCCTTACCCTGGAAATCGCCAACTACGATTGCTTCTACAGAAACATTTTCGTCAATCAACGGACTTGCCAGCCCTTCTCCCTGGATAACATTAATCGCTGTAATATCTTCCTGGGCCAGGCTGCAATTTATAGTGAGAATTAACGTAATTCCAGCCAGAAAAATAAAACTCATTCCTGCTCTTAAACCTATTTCACTACCCCCAATATTGATTCGTCAGGAATTATTTTCGAATATTTCCCCAAATATCCAAAAACTTGGATGCTCGAAAAACGCTCACCGCTCATGATATCCTTCGAAAACTATTCTTCGAATACCAGGCACAAAAAATGAAAGTGAATTGGGTATTTTCATGCCAGACAAACGAGGTCTCTTAAAGTTGTATATCCCCATGCAACTTTCAGTTATCTTCGTGGAATTCGAAAGTTTCCGCCCAATTCAATAATAATTATAATTATTTGTATTTATAATTATAAATAATAAAGCTTGTCTGTAGCATTTTTTAACTCATTACCTGGTCAGATCTAAAATTTATTTATCGCATTTTACTGGTTTAACTGTTTATTTTGCTATGTTAAGAAGCGAAATATTAAGAAAAGAGGAGATTAAGAATTCTCGGAAAGACACTGGAAAAAAAATAAGATCATTCTTTATCGCTATATTTCGTGTGATAATTTCTCAAATAAATTTTTATGTATGGATGATGTTTCAGATTTAATGTATATTTTTTTCAGTGGAACTTTTAATAAATTCCGGTCCCAGGATGGATAAAGGCAACACAGCACTGATTTTAAACCCCTTTCTTGAAGGGATGAAAGAGGTAGGGGCAGAGGTCGAACTCTTCTATACAAAGAAGCTAAAGATCAATCCCTGCACGGGTGAATTTAACTGCTGGCTGAAGACGCCGGGTAAATGTTACCAAAATGACGATATGAACATTTTATATCCCAGGATCGATGCTGCTGATGTTATAGTATTTGCTACTCCCGTCTATGTAGACGGGGTCACAGGTCAGATGAAGAACTTTATTGACAGGATGCTTCCCAGAGTAGAGCCTTTTGTTGAGCTGCGAGATGGACACTGTCGCCACCCGGTACGTGGGGGACCCAAAACCCTCAAATTTTTACTTGTTTCCAACTGCGGATTCAGGGAAATGGATAATTTTGATCCCCTGCTTGTGTTTATGAAAGCTTTTTGCAGGAATGCATCCACAGAATTTGCAGGGGCACTTTTACGTCCTCACGGGGAAGCCCTAAGTTCTATGCTGGAAATGGGTGCTCCGATAGATGATGTTTTTGAAGCAGCAAGGGAGGCAGGCCGCCAGCTTGTAAAGGAAGGAGAAATGTCACAGGAAACCCTTGATATTGTAAGCCGTGAACTCCTGCCAAAGGAAATGTATATTCAGATTGCAAATCAGACTTTCCAGCAGTGCCTGGAATCGCTGGATAGGTAATAACGCAGTCTGACATGATCCTTATCTCTAATTCTTTAATTTTTTGAGGCTAATGGCTTGAATATAAATTTTCAGGTTTTTAATCTGGACTTTTCCGGGGTATATCTAATTAATTTGAAATATATTTTATCTGTTAATGGGCTGCTTAAATCTACCCAGAATACTTTTGTTAAGAAAATCGTAAGAAAATCGTAAGAAAAATGAAATTGAAAAACCCGTGATTTTTGCAGCTTTAGAAGGTACTCTGCAGGGCTTTTACGTCTCTGTCCTATCTATCTGGTCAATCCTTTATCTTAAAAGGCAAGAATACCCCTTCCTCAAAACTCTGAGCTTTGCGAAGAGTTCAGGGAGGGGCAGTTGACTCGCTTATTCCTCCAGAAGAACAACAGGTTTGATCAGGTCTCTTGGTTTATCTTTCATGAGCATGAGAGCCTCTTCTATTTTGTCGAATCCTTCGAATACGTGGGTGGCCATTTTTTCCGGTTTTATTCTTCCGTAGGTGCATAGGGCTGCCATTCTTTCCATTCTAAGACGGCCTCCGGTTGTAAGGCCGCCACGTATGTCTTTGTGAGACATACCCGACCCCCATTCAATACGTGGAATCGGAAGTGTGTCTCCGGTTCCGTAGTAGTTGACGTTTGATACCGTGCCTCCGGGTTTTACAATTTTGACTGCATCCGAAATTGTGTTTTCATTTCCTCCTGCTATGATTACAGAGTCCACACCTTTTCCATTCGTCTTTTCAAGAATCTGCCCAACGAGTCCACCTTTTCTGTAATCAACAACTTCGGATGCTCCGTATTCCAGAGAAAGGTCAACACAGACTTGCCGGCTTCCTACTGCAATGAGCCTGCCTGCGCCAAGAATAGATGCACCTGCCACTGCCATAAGACCAACAGGGCCAATTCCTATGACTGCAACTGTAGATCCTGTTTTAATATTTGCCATTTCTGCACCCTGTATTCCGGTAGTTGCCATATCAGATAGCATGACAGCCTGTTCGAGGGGCATTCCTTTAGGAAGTAGAGCCAGATTCATGTCTGCATCATTTACATGGAAATATTCTGCAAAGACTCCACTTTTGAAGTTTGAAAACTTCCATCCGGAAAGCATTCCATTTGAGTGCATAGGCATTCCATCCTGTGCCTCCATGGATCGCCAGTCTGGTGTAATTGCAGGAACAATTACTTTATCACCCGGTTTGAAGTCTTTGACCTCTGATCCGGTTTCTTCTATAACCCCTACGGCTTCGTGTCCTAAAATCATGTTTTTACGGTTTCCAAGCGCACCTTCCCAGACAGTATGGACATCTGATGTACAAGGTGCGACCGCAAGAGGCTTTACGATTGCATCATATGGTCCTGCTGAAGGTCTTTCAGCATCAATCCAGCCTACCTTCCCAATTTCAAGCATTGCAAATCCTTTCATATTATCCCACCAACCTTTTCAAAAGAAATTATTTTTCAATGTTTTTTAGAGTAACCCGCAGTATTAAATCTGCTGTCGTGGTATTTATAATTACTAAGGATGAAAACTTGAAGTTTGTTTTCAATTAAGTTGAAACATATTTTTTCTTACATGGGCTCGCCTGAACCTAAAGAGAAATTAAAAACCCGAGATTTTTAGACATTTTGGAGAAAGAGCGCTTTACAGGGCTTCTCTATATTAAGCGATTTTTTTCTCTGGGAAGTTTTATATGATTCAAGCGAAAACATGTTAATCGAATACTATTTTCAGGAGATATCAGAAAATAGGCTGTTGTCTACTCTGCAAACCATACTTAGAAGTTGTTCTTAAACCATACTTAGAAGTTGTTCTTATTTGAGAGATTGTACTCTTATTTTATGGGTATCTTTATATATTATAAGTGCAACGTATGTGTGTTGAAAAATAAAGAGCCGTATAAAAACCTGTTATTAAAAACCAATTTTTGTTTTTAATCAAAGAGTTCTATACAATCTTATTTTCAAACAATTAATTAACAACTAAAACCAAAGGTGAAACGAAAATGGCTTTTAATGACAGAAACTTCAGAGGAAATTCTAATTTCGGTGCTCCCAGAGAAATGCACAAGGCAACCTGTTCTGATTGCGGTGTTGAAACCGAAGTGCCTTTCAAACCTGACCCCGAAAGACCGGTTTACTGCAGAGAGTGTCTTCCTAACCACAGGGCACCCAGAGAAAACCGCAGATATTAAATGTCGTTTATGTAACTGAGTTACATCAACACTTATTTCTTTTTCATTTTTTTAATGAATATCAGGCCGGGAATATACTTTTTTGCCTGTGGCCTTTTGCAGCTTGAGAAGAAGCGTTTTACAGGGCCAATCAACTATGTAGTTTAGTAATCTTTTAGGTGTCCGGTTTTAAAGCTATGTTTCAAAAAGAGTTCTCTTTGAGAGAATGTGCTCTCTTTCGTATAGGCACCTTTATGTAATTTGACTGTATGATGTATGCATTGAAAATAAAGAGACGTATAATCTGTTATTAAAAACCGATTTTTGTTTTTAATCTAAAGGATATACATCTTGTTTTTAATATTGTTAAATATCCGCTAAAGTGGAGGTGAAACGAAAATGGCTTTTAATGACAGAAATTCCAGGGGAAATTCCGGAGGTTTCCGTGGTAACAACGGACCGAGGGAAATGACAAAAGTGATCTGTTCTGATTGCGGTGCTGAAACCGAAGTACCGTTCAAACCCACCGAAGGCAGACCAGTATACTGCAGGGAATGTCTTCCTAACCACAGGAAATTTTAAGGATAATCTGCATCAGGTGTTAATTTGTAATTAAGGTTCCATTAACACCTGATTCATCTTTTCTTTTTGTTTTTTTTGGTTTATTCTCTTTGTTTTGTTACTTATTTCCACCTCATCAGGAAAGGAAAAGTAATAACAAAACGAAATCGAAGTGAGGATTTGTATGCACCATTCAATCCAAAACTTAGAAATAAAATTAATAAAATTTTTTTAAAGGAGGAATTAATCTGGCTAATTACAGAAGCACTATTAGAAAAAGGCGAACAGGATCAAATAAACCGGTCAATGCAGGAGGTACTCCCGAAGTATCAAGGGTACGAATCCCGCGCAAGGACAGAAATGAAGTCCTGGCAACAGTTGCGAGTTTACTCGGTTCGAAAAGGGTAACACTTCAGTGTATGGACGGAGTTGTTCGCATGGGCAGGATTCCGGGTTCTAAAAAGAAGAGGATGTGGATCCGCGAAGGCGATATTGTCATAGCCAATCCCTGGGAAGTTCAGGATTCCAAAGCCGAAGTAACCTGGAAATACACAAGGCCCCAGGTTGAATGGCTTGAGCGGAAAGGCTACATTAAGTACTGATTAAAAGGTATCGAATGAAGATGCCTGATATAACGGGTATCTAAAATAAAGGTGTCTGAAACAGATGCCTGAATCCATATTTTACTTTTCAGCAGAAGCGCATCTCTGTTGTTGCGTGCAAGGTTCCATAGAGGACGACTTATTTACATACCTTGCTTTTAGTGTTTATGTTTGCTATGAAAGAATCATGAAATTTCTTCTTTCTCTTCTCTATTTTTAAATATTTTTCCTGCCGGCGGTCTGCTTAAATCTCCATCGAACACGTTTGTGGAGAAATGAGTTAAGCAAAATGAAATTGAAAATCCGCGATTTTGCAGCTTTAGAAGGGGCACTTTTCCGGGCTTCTTTAGATTTCAGAGATTCTTTTCCTTTTGGGGGATTTTTCTGATTAAAGTCAAGATTTCCAGCTAAATTCTACGAATAAAATTCGTTAGCTGAGTTCGGTGAAGATTATTTATATCATTTTTAAGCAAAGAAATAGGGGGTTATTTTCTGGATACACCTAAATTTAAAAGACTACCAGGACACATAGCTATAATACCGGATGGAAACAGGAGATGGGCTTTAGACAGAGGCTTGGAAAAGCATGAAGGATATAAACATGGAATAGCTCCAGGCCTGGAGTTATATGATATATGCGTAAAAACAGGAATAGGTGAAGTTACTTTTTTTGGATTCACTCAAGATAACACAAAAAGGCCTCAAATTCAAAGAAAAGCGTTTGTAGATGCCTGTATAAAATCAGTTAAAGAGCTTTCCAAACATGATGCTGAACTTCTCGTAGTGGGGAATACCAATTCGGACATGTTTCCAAAAGAGTTACTTGCATATACAAAAAGGACTAAATTTGGGAAAGGTAAAGTAAGGATAAATTTTTTGGTAAATTATGGTTGGTACTGGGATTTAACGTATGCATTTGAGAGCTCTTCAGATAGTAAAAAAATGATAGAAAATATTGCATCAGCAGAAATTTCAAGAATAGATTTACTTATCCGTTGGGGAGGAAGACGTAGACTCAGTGGAATGCTGCCGATTCAAACGGTATATTCGGATATATACGTGGTTGACGAAATGTGGCCAGATTTTACGCCAGAACATTTATTCAATGCACTGGAGTTTTATCAAGATCAAGATATCACGCTGGGCGGATAATTGACTTTCTTGCCTTTTACCGCTTCAGTAAAATTGATTTTTTTCTTTTTTGGGCTGTTTTCAAAAAAAGTTGAAAATCTGTTAATCAAGTCTTGTTTTCATGGGAACTATCTGAAACTGGACCCCCGAATAGGGAATGAAATCCTTTCAGTCATTCCGGTTAAATTAAAATATATTTTTTTCTTCCCGGCGGTCTGCTCCAAAATTTCAGTGCACCGAAAGTTCTGAAAAATATGATTGACTCTATATCCTTTTTTTTTCACCACAAAATTTCCACAGAGTTGTCGGAGATGAATAAGAACAACAAATATGATGGAGGGAACTAACAAAGAAATTAATAAAAGAAGCAAGTTAATAGGAGCATTCCCGAATCAGGATTCAGAAGTGATCGACCTTATACCTGCTTCAACCCGATGCAGCGAAGGAATCGAAAAAAAGAGTTTCATCCATATTTTTCTATCAAAGTCTCGTATGAAGGATTTATGCTGTAAATTATACTTCTTCCACTTCTTGTTTCATCTATGAGACCTGTTTCCTTAAGATTTTTCACATACCAGCTGATCGTGGCCCTGGAAACTCCGATTTCACGCGCAAGATCCAGGTTTGTGTTACATTTACCGTTCTGTATTTCTGAAATTATTCTTTGATTCGTGGAATTTTGAAGCGCAGAAACAACTTTTTTCTCTCCTTCACCATAAGTTGAATTGTTCTGGAAATATCTAGTTTTCCCGGATTCACTGTAGGCTTCTATCTTGTGATGGGCTTTCAGGATCTTGATGTGATAACGCGCTGCTCCCCTGTTTAGTCCTGCTTTTTCTATAATTTCACTAAGGTAAGCTCCGGGCCTGGTTTTTATATATTCGTAGATTCTTGCGCGGTTAGAATTCTCAAAGACATCTGCACGCTCCGTAATCCTGAACCCGAGGATTGCAAAAATAAGTTTTATAGGCAAGATCAGTACATCTATTACCGACAAGATCTGCATGATAGCCAGCCAGAGTAGACACTGCCAGTAAACTGAAAAAACCCTAGCTTCTGTTACTTCTTCTCCATTAACTGAAGCTCCAGCGTAATCACTTGTAGCCGGAGTTATGATATACTCTGTAGCCTCTGCTGTTGATATTAAGAGAAAAAAAGTAAACAGAAAATAAGCTTTTTTTCAAGCTTGGTACCAGTAAAGATTAAATGTATGGCTCTCAGATCCACTGACTGATTCTCCACATACTTGAACTTTCAGATTCCCTGTACATATCCCTGGGAAGGTTCTAGGCCGAAATGCATCCTTCCTTATATAAACTGAGGAAAAAGAAATAAGTTTCAATTGAACATCATAGTTATGGTTTTACAATATCATCAATTTTCATAGTCAGATTGCCCTATATTTTGAGAATTTTGAAACTTATTTTCCTTTAGACCTGTATTTTCTAAGCAATGACCAGATTTCTCAGGTGTCTATTCATAGAGAATTCCTCCTCCAGACGAAAAAAAGAAGGAACATGATTACAGCAGTCCCTCTGAAGCCCGAAACCTGGAATTCAGATCCTGAAGTCCCCTCATTTTCGGAATCAGAAGACGGATCAGATGATGTTCCTGTAACTAAGGATGTTTCCGGGGATGCAGAGGAGTTATCTTCCACGATAAGAACTTTGCTTGCTGACCTGTATCCTGTTTTGCTGGCATTTATCACATACCTGCCTGCAGCAGGACAGCTATAGTTCAGAATGCCTGAGTTGTTGGTAAAACCAATTTCTTGTTCGTCAAGGGTCAGAAGGGAATCTGCAACAGGTTCCGACATGCAGCGAACTCTTAGCTCGCAGTTTTCTCCCTCTATGGGCGTCAAGAAATCAATGGAGAGAGGATCTTCGTATCCTTTGAGTTTTATTATGGATAAATCTGTAGACCCATTGCTAATGAGCAGTCTGCTCCCATCGGGACTCCAGCCACTTAAATATTTTTTATTCAGAAACCTATAATTATTATCATCTCCAGTAAGTTGTATTTTTGTTGATCCGTCCGGGCTTGCAACAAAAACAGAATCCGATGTAGTAAAACTGATAAAGTCTCCTGAAGGATGCCATTCATAGTCGGTTATTGCGGATGCGATCAGGTTTTTTTCACTTCCGTCAGGATTGATTGTATAAAGGTCCGTACCCTGTGTAAAAGCTATTTTATCTCCTTTCGGGCTCCAGCTGGGTTTGAAGACACAACGCCCTGAAAACTCCTCAAGCACTTGGACATTTTTCCCTGTCGAATTTGCCAGAAATATAGTGACTTTGCCAGATTTTACAATATTGAAAATAAGGTTTTTTCTATCAGGGCTGAAACTAAAAACATCTCCACTTCTATAAAAATGTTCTGTTGAAAGTTTAAATCTATCCGTTCCATCGACCTTAATTGAATAGAAACTGAAATTTTCATCAACATAAAATACTCTGCTGTCATCAGGACTCCAGTCAATCACAATTCCGTTAACCAGTCTCTTATTTTCGGTTCCGTTTTCGTTTATAATCCAGAGACCAGTTTCTTCGTCTTCGGTATGGCCAGTACTATATGCTATTTTTTTGCCATCATTGCTCCAAAGTGCAGTTATTACATTATATGTATCTGTAAACTGTTGGAGCACATGGCCATTCGAGTCAAGTAAGTATAATTGATAATTTAGAGGATCCTTATCCATTATTATAAGGGCTTTTGTGTCCTCCGGATTCCAAATAAAATTAGTTTGCCATTCAAGGTCCAGAATATTTTCCCTAATATTATCAACTGTTGTATAATTACATTTACCTGCGGTCTTAATCAATGTGTTATCCGGATCAGCAATTACATAAAAGTCCCTTACCGTGAAAATATTAGCAAAAATTCCTATCCTACTCCCATCCGGACTCCATTGACTCCAAGAAAAGGGATAGTATACTCCTCTTATACTGAGGCTTCTTTCTTTCGTATTATTCGGGGTTGATGCCAATTCCCGGATTCCGCTTCCATCTGCATTCAGTACATACACGGCGTAAAGCCTGGTTCCTGTCATGGGGTTGAAAAATGCATCTATCACCACTCTGCTGCCGTCAGGACTCCATGAGCCATAAAACGATGGTTCTTCGTTGACGCTGATTTTGGAAGATTCTACAAGGCTATCAAAATAAGGAGTCACTATTTGTGATACGGGTATAATTTCTTCAACACTCACACTGAAATTTTCGGGTGAAGCTGTAAAACCTGTAGATATACTTGAAATCAGAAAGATTAAGAATAGACTTATATTCAGTGTTCTTAGCATACGATTCCCTGCAAATCTAAATTTTGTTTATTTTTCAACTGATTCTGAATATTATGAAGAAAATTAACTAAGGGGAGGGAATTTTGAAAGATATATCGAGTTATTCAACCAGCATACACAGAACCGGTAATCTGTGTACATCCTCCAACATCGTTCCAGAGCATATTTTAACTGAAGTTTCAAAGAAACGCGATTTTAACCTCAATTTTCTCTAAAAAACAATATCAGCTGACCTTTTGCAAATTTTTTATTTGTAGATCCTAAGTCTTAAATTCACTTTAAAAAGTCTATTGATATTGTTTATTTCAAAAAGTTATTTATATAGGTAGATCATAATCAATACTATGGTATTTTTAAGAAAGAAACTCGTCAATGGGAAACCTTACTGGTATATAGTAGAATCTGCCAGAGTTGATGGAAAGGTAAAAACCATTTTTCAGGTTTATCTGGGTAGCGCAGAAAAAATACTTGAGATGAAAAGGCAATGTGAATCATTGCCCTATGATAAACTTAGATCCTTTGATTACGGCAAGCTTGCCGCACTTCTTCATGTGAATGAAGAACTTGGATTCATTGACATAGTTAACAAGCATACTGACAAAAAATTAATAGATGGATTGAGTGTTGGAGAATACCTCTTACTTGATGTAATCGGAAAAAGTCACGGCGTTTTAAGTGAAAACGGGATTGAAGAGTGGTTCAAAAAATCCCCTTTAGCTTTCATGTGGAAATTCCCGCACAAGTTAAATTGTCAGAATTTTCTGAACCAAATGAATTATGTCGACTTGGATACTATGAAAAAGATTGAAGACGATCTTTGCAGAGTTCTTGTAGGAAAGGGATTTACTCCATCAATAATGTTTGTGGATGAATCAAACTGGTTTACGTATGCTAACAATTATGATGACGAGAGCGAACTGCTTCATAAAGGATATAACAAAAAGCATAGGAAAGACAAAAATCAAATATGTGTTTCGCTAGCTGTAAACGAGGATAACATACCTTTTATTCATGAAACATATCCTGGAAATGTTCATGACTCTGAAGAATTTTCAGGCATAGTAGATAAAATCATAAACAGACTGACTGAATTAAATATCTGTTCTGAAGATCTTGTTCTTGTTTTCGATAAGGGTAACAACTCAAAAGATAACATTGAAAAGGTAACCTCAAAAATGAGTTTTGTAGGATCTGTAAAAACAAATCAAGCCGAGGAGCTTCTCGATGTTCCGCTTTCCAAATATGAGTGTTTATACAAGAATTCGAAAGGTAACAAAATTTTTGGATACAGAACAAAACACCAGTTTTACGGAGCAGAATATACGACCGTAATAACCTACAACGAAGGAACTTACAAGCTTCAAAAGAGCACTTATGAAACAAACAAATCAAGAATAATTGATAGTTTGGAGGATCTCCAGAGAAGATTAGAAAGCAGTAAAGGAAAAGAAAGAAACAGGAGCAGCGTAGAACGTGAGGTTGCAGGAATTATTCTGAAAAAATACAATAGCGTTATAAAATATGAAATAATTGATGCTCTGGAAGGGAAGAAAAAACCTCAGTTAAAGTTCTGGATTGATGAAGAAAACGAAAAAAAGTGCGAAAAGACGTTTGGGAAGAACGTCCTATTTACGGATAAGCAAAAGTGGCAAACTAAAAAGATAGTGAAAACATATAACAGTAAGAATCTTGTTGAAGATGATTTTAAACTGTTGAATGATCACTTACTTGTTCCTGTAGGACCAGTATATCATCACAAGGATGAAAACATTAGAGTTCATGTGTTTTTGGCTATGGTTGGCCTACTTTTCTACAGATACCTGGCATGGGAGACCAAAATGTACGGTTTCTCTTTGAAAAAGCTCATTGAAAAACTGTCTGAGATCAAGATTGCGGTAGTTCAGGAAAAAGAGTCCAAAAAAAGCAAAATTATTGTGGAAGAAATGGACACAAAACAAGCATCGTTATTTTCTTTTCTAAACATGGAAAAATACCTGCCATATTAACAAAATCGTTATTGGCAGGATTATTCTTTTATTAGGCATACACAAACAAAGCCAGAGGATAACGGAAAATCACTCATCTTTGAAAGGTGAGTTTAACTCTAAAATTCACATATTATCGACTCTTTATAAGTTTTCTGTCCATAGTCTCTAACAATCAGTGCGATCTCTCAGAATTAGTGTTTTCTGTTTTTATGAAAAAGTATTATAATAAGAAAGAAAACACTCCAAGAAAAAGACATCATAAGACCTTTTATCCGGCATTACTTAGCAAAAAAAAAGAGAGATTATGAGAATGTATTTTCATCCTCAATGTCAGAATAAAATCGTAAATATTATAAACCATTCTGAGATAACCATAAACTGTTTTCAAACTCATATTCTTATTTTGCACCCATATAATTCCATGATTTCCATGATAAAAAGAAATCTGGTAGTTTGAATTGCGGCCTACGGGATATAATAACACCCCTTTTGTTTTATTGTTACACAACCTTTTGTTTTGTTGTTACGGAATTAAATGCTCCCTGAAGTAAACATCAGTAGATATATCAGGTAAACAATATACAGGCCTGCCGGAATGCCTACAGTAAGGGAAGCATTTTTAATTGACATGTTTCGGGCATGTAAAAGTGCAAACACCCAGATGTACGCAGATAGTAAGGTGCATAAAATTCCAATTATTTGTGATGTATAATAGAAGGGATTGTTTGAGAAGACCTGTCTTATACCCTGTACCATGATTTGCGGGCCCATTGATGAAAAATCTACTGAAGACAGCAATTTATACGATACGACAAAGTTTATGAAACCGCTAAATATCAGTGGTACAAACCCGTAACTCACGAATTCCAGAGTCCTCTTAAATGAACCTGTTGAATGAAACAAAGATGATATTAAATACAGGATCCCAGCCAGTATAAACCATGTTAAAAATGTTCCAATCAAACCCCCAAGGACACCTCCAGCGGCACCAAAGAATGTTGCTATGGAAGAGAAAGACGAGCCAGATGAGCCAAGGTCGGAAGAAAGCGATTCTCTAAACATATTCATGACAAGGAAACCTGAAGCTATTGCAAGTGCCGAGTATACAAGTAATATCAGGGCAGGATACTTAAAACTGACTTCATTTTTCGATTTCCGGCTGAAAAACGAATCCGGGTTAAATAATAGACGATTTAGATCTAGGTTATCCATATTTTTCACATCCTTGCATATCTTATGTAATAAGACATCTTAAAATATATAAAGAATTCATATGTTAATCAGCTATTATGCCAACCCCAATAAAGGTGTCAATACCCCTCTCCACTAAAAGCAAGCAATAGAGCCAGATTATTAACTGTCCCGTTTGTAATAGTCTTGTTGAGAAGTACAAGGAGCATTGGAGCAGTGCAGGGAACTTTTACAAACGAAAACAATATCCTGAGAAAGAAAACTCCACCCAGAGTACCCGCATATTTTCTGGCAAAACTCTGAAAATAATTATCCAGAAGGACAGGCGATTTTAAGATCCCCAGAAGATTTAACCCGATAAGAATTACACCGATGCCTGTAACTACACCGATGCCTGTAACAAAAGAAAAGCTTTCCAAATCTGGAATTGATTTTCGGAATGAGAGCAAACACAGGCCCAATATTAGGTAAGAACCTACCAACCCCAATCCAAATACCATTGCACGTACCATACCGCTTTTCGCGCTATTGCTCGTCCCTGCAGTAATATTTTCCTCTTCCACAAGATATTCATCAATTAAAGTTTTTAGCTTTTCTTCAGTAATTTCTTCTTTGGGAATCTTTGTTTCATTGTTTATCACAATAGCCGGGACTTCGAGAAAACCATATTTATTCCATTGATTAAAACCATCACCAGTACTGGTTTCAATTCTTGATATAACAACACTGTTATTATATTGAGTTTCAAATCGATCAACAATTGGATCAGTTATTTCGCAATCATGGCAGTCTTTTTGATGGAAATACTGGACTGTGACCGGATCTGCATAAGCTCTCGGAACAAAAATAAGAAATAAATAAATGATAGTCAGGAGAGCTATTATATGGAAAAGATTTTTCATGAAAATCCCTATAAGTACATCTTTTATTTTCACGAATCTGTGTATGCCGATAATAGGAAACTCAATTATCGGAATTCTGTTTGCACCGCGACCATTTAATTCCTAATACCAGAAATATCAGCAGTATTCCAAGAATTATACTTCCTTTCAAGATGGGAAGAATGGGATAGTCAAGTACAAGGTAACGTACAAAAATGAAGGTACATGCGATTACATAGAAAACCAGCAGTCTCATAGGATCTTTTTGATTTGCTTTCCTCTCACCATATATGATCTTTGAGAGTGAGACTCCGATAAACAATAAAAGCAAAATCCAGTATATCTGATCCATATTATAAACTAAAGAAGCATAAAGATAGGCGATATACAAAAGTATTGTAACGAGTAGAAGACCCATATGTTCTCGAATTGATGAAGAAATTTTAGTTTCTTCATCTTTACAGATCTCCGTGATTTTTTCGTCAGGAGACTTTGAACTCAAAATATGGTTAGTTATAACGGAAAAATTATTGTTATCAATTTGTTCCTTTTTTCTATACCAGACCATAAAAGAGAAATGGATAGCTGTAATAAAGAGGGCCAGAATAAATACCCCTGACATCCCTCGCGGAATATATCCTTCCCTATTTAGTAGCCCGATTATTAAAAAACTAACAACTAATACTGGGAATGAACGTAATAATTCCTCTTTTACTATATAATCAATCTTCATAACCCAAACACCACTGTACTTTTGAGAATTTTGAGCTTAAACCTATTTACTTCTAAACCTGTGTTTATAGAATAATACTGTGTTCCAACTTATTTCTTCCATATTTATGCCCCTTCAATAATTTTGAGGAACAGCTTCTGCAGGTTCATTTCTTCTTCTTCGAACATGGATACGGTACCGCCTGCGTTTTTAACAGCCTTTGCAATCTCTGTACGGAGTTTCATTTCAGTATGTACGTACAGAGTCTTATCCCGAATATCAAGAGCTGTCACACCCTCCACATTCTTTACGGCATTTGCAGCGGCAGAAACAGGAATTTCCTGGACCTCAAGCAAATAATTCACGCCTTCCTTTTCCCTGATCATGTCCCGCAGGTCTTCCACGGACCCTACTGCCAGCAGCTTCCCTCTTGCAATTATTGCGATCCTGTCGCAGATCTCTTCTACTTCTGCCATGGAATGCGAACTCAGAAAAACAGTAACTCCTTTACTCCGGTTCAGGTCTTTTATAAGGTCCCGCATCATCTGAGCTCCAAGGGGATCGATACCGCTTGTCGGTTCATCAAGGAAAAGGACCGAAGGCTCGTTGATCAGAGCCTGGGCAAGCCCGAAACGCTTACGCATCCCTGTGGAAAAGCCGCCTGTTTTCTGGTCGACGGCACGGGTAAGGCCCACGGTCTCAAGCAGGCTTACAATCCTTTTTTCCCGGATATCGGGTTCGATATTGTAGAGTTTTGCATAAAAGCGAAGGTTCTGTCTTGCAGTGAGGTTGTCATAAAAACCGGCAGGTTCGGGAAGGACTCCTGTCGTTTCCCTTATATTGATTACCTCACGGATGATATCGAAACCTGCAACCTTCCCGCTTCCTTCGCTTGGTTCAAGCAGTCCGATAAGCATTTTCATAGTTGTGGTCTTGCCAGCTCCGTTAGGACCCACAAAACCGAATACCTCCCCCTTTCTTACCTGCAGGTTGAGGTTGTCTACCGCACGGATCTGGTTCTCCTTTCCGAAGACCTTACTCAGGTGAATGGTTTCTATTGCGAATTCATCTGTTTTCCGTACAATTCCGTTTTGTTCCAATTCCACACCTATAGAATCCATGCCTGTTGATTCTATGCCTGTTGATTCTATGCCTGTTGATTCCATGCCTGTTGATTCTATGCCTGTTGATTCCACATTTACCGCCTTCCGAACTTACGTATTACAAAAACAAGTACAAGTACTGCAAAGCCCAGCATTGCTATTCCAAGAAGCCCGCTGCTTGACGACTTTTCCACATTCACCTTGATACTTTTCTCCGAGCTCACAAGGTCGTCGCTCTTCGCCCGGATGAAAATCTCCTTTGCACCGGAGCCGGCATTAGCATTTGCAGTGATTTCTACAGATATGCTCTTTGACTCGCCTGCTTCCAGTTCGTCTATTGTCCCGAAGCCCTGGATCTGCGTACTGAGGCCGCTAACATCATTGATCTCAAGAGTGACATCTTCCAGTGCATCGTTCCCTCTATTTTCAATGCTGATCCGGACGTCAGAAGAACTGCCGGGGTTCAGGGTTAATTCTTCAGGGTTTGAATCGACTTTGAGCAATTCTTCGTTTTCAAGATCGTTGTTGATATTCACCTCAAGCTGCCGGGAAACGATCTTGTTTCCGCTTACTGCTGCCACTATAACCGGATAAAGCCCGCTTGTAGCATTCTGAGAAGGCTTGACCTTTACGGTAAAAGCCAGTTCCTCGCCGGCAGAAAGCATAAGGGAAGAAAGCCTTTCCTCCTCATCGTCATCGTTGACAAATTCCGCCCTCCAGCCTTCAGGCAGACTGAGGACTTCAAGATCCAGTTTAAGCGGCTGATCATACCGGTTTTTTAAGGAAACCGCAAATTCCGCAGTTGTTTCCGGCCGGATTTCAAACCCCACTATGTTTGAATTCAGCTCTACGTACGCACTCAGGTCCTGGTCTATGGAAAGTTTGGGGTTTATGCTTACGCTGATAGGCAAAAGTACACTCCGGTTTCCTTTTTCCGGACATGCTGCCACCAGGACTTCATAATCTCCTTTTGTTGCATTCAGAGGAGGATTTACGAGGATTTCAAACTCCTGACTCTCGCCTGCAGGAACTCCCAGCTTTGTAATCCGGGCCCCGTCGGTAGAAAGCAGGTCAACTCCCCACTGTTCAGGTTTCGAAACCAGATAAATCCGAAAATTAGCTCTGCTTTCATACTTATTTTCTACAAAAGCCCCGAAACTGACGGGAATCCCCGGATGGGTCTTTTTTCCCGGGATATCGGAATAAATTTCCAGATTGGACATTGCGGCCCTGTCAATCGTTACCGTAAATTCCCGATATATCTTATCATAATTACGGCGATTTTCTCCATAAGGCTTCAGCCCTATTTTTACAGTATATGCTCCATCTTCTACATTTTCAGGAACCCTTACCTTAAGAGTCAGTTCCCTTTCATCGGCTTCCTCGGGCAGAGTGATCTGGCTGACCTGACTGCCATCGGAATAAACTCCTGCAGTCCAGTTTTCGGGCACTTTCTCTATAAAAAAAGTAACTGAGGTGCTCTCAGAAGTATTGTATCCCTTTTCGACAGTAAAGCTGAACTCCACAAGGTCTCCGGGTCTTGCAACCTTGCCGCTGATATCACTCAGGACTGCAAGACTGGAGAAGTCCGCCCCGGCAGGAAGGGACATAAGAGGAAGTAACATCAATAGAACTAGGAAGAGTTTCTTTTCATTCTCAAGCACTTATATCCTCCCTCAAGAATTTCAGATATGCAGCTATAAGAAGAATTAAAGGAGCTATGAACAGGACTACAAGATTTGTCCAGAATTCTTTTAACCACTGAGCCAGCGTGAAACGAATATCCAGAATCCCTTCCATACTATCTCTGCCATATGAACCTCCTCCTGCACCCCATCCAAGACCTGTCTTTCCGGTGCTCAGTTCAGCATAATGGTGCATTGGGGACAAAGCTAAAAGACTATCAGTTATATCCTGGACTCCAGCACTTACTACAGGTTCAAGGGAATAACTTAAAAATGTCAGTATCCAGGAAAACATAATACTAAGAGTTAACCAGATAACGATATTATAGACAAGTGAATCCGTAGCTTCTCGAACATAGATAGAGCAAACAAGTCCTATACCAAGAAACACCAGGGCATAAAGGAAAGTAAGGATGAACCAGACTGCAATTCGGCTTAACTCCATTGCACTTACTTTTGCTCCCAGAAGGAGAATTATTGTGCCCAGGGAGATCCCACTTGAGATCAGCATTACTACCAGAAGAAGAAGTACGGCTCCAAGCATTTTCCCAAGAATGATTGTGTCCCTGAATACGGGATGTGTTAACAAAACATTCAAAGAGGCAGATTTTCTTTCCTTTATTACACTATCAAAACTTAAGGCGATACCTACAAGCGGGCCGAACCATGTCATCATCAATGAAGTACTGTAAAAACCCTCAAGGACTGCTGATAAAGGTACAGGTATCTGTCCTATCTGGCTATAGAGTTCGGTCTGAAGAACCTCTCTATAAGTAACTGCAAATATTGCTATTATTAAAGTTCCTAGTAAGGAAAGAAAAATAGGACTCCAGAGACGATCTGCGAATTCTTTCTGGGCTATTACTAAAGCTTTTTCGAAATCACAATTCATTCGTTTTCCCCTCATATGTCTCTTCTGAGAAATGCTACATACGAAACTATAAACATCAGTGAAGGTATGCCTGTCAATACCACCAGATTTGTCCAGTAATCAGCAAACCAGTTCCCAAGCCCTACTCTGGTATCAAAAATTCCTTTTGTTTCTTTGCCTGAAGAAATTCCAAAGCTTCCATAACTTACACGGACTCCGGTTACAGCTTCAGCATAGTAACTTGCAGGAGAAAGTTTTTGCAAGTCTTCACTCATAACCTTGGCTTCATCATTATTATCCAGGTCAACTATCAATTCCCCGGTAATAATAGATGAGGCAGCAGTAACTATAGCTCCAAAGATTAAAATCAGGTTTAGCCACACTACAAGTCCGGAAATAAAAGAGCTTTCAGAACTTTTCGAAATAATTGAAATTATCAGGCTGAAGGCAAAAAAACCTGAAAGGTATAAAAAAGTGAGCAATGAAAAGATGAGGATCCTGTTCAGTTCGGAAAAGCCGACATCTATTCCTGTAAGTATCAGTACAGTACCAATTGAAGCAGTAACCGAAATAAAGACCACAAGAATAAGAGCACCAAGACCTCCAATGATTTTTCCACTTATAATATTATCCCGAAAAACAGGATGTGTCAGTAATGTATTCAACGATTTGGAATTTTTTTCCCTAACGATCGAATCAAAGCCAAGGGCAAGCCCGAGAACGGGAATAAAAAGCGTTATTACCTGAGCAACATCAATGAAACCGAAGCCCCGATTAAAGAGCTCGCACCCTTCTTTTCCCGAAATAACACTCATCGAAAGAACAACAAATGTGAAGATCCCAAGCAACATCCTGAAACCAGGGCTGTACAGGTAATCTGCGAATTCTTTCTGGGCGATGACCCCGATATTTCTCAGGTCTGCCTTCACAGAGAATTCCTCCTGCGGATGAAAAAAAGAAGGAACAGGACTGCAGTAATCCCCCTGAACCCCGAGACCTGAAATTCGGGCCTTGAATCTTCCTCTTTTCCAGAATCAGAAGATGTTTCCGGAACCACGAATTTTTCCGGAGATGCGGAGGAGTTCACCTCCACGATAAGAACTTTGCTTGTGGACCTGTATCCTGTTTTGCTGGCATTTATTACATACCTGCCCGCATCAGGACAGCTGTAGTTAAGGAAACCCGAACTGCTGGTAAAGCCAATTTCTTTTTCATCAAGGGTCAGAAGAGCATCTGTAACAGGTTCCGACATGCAACGAATTCTTAGCTCGCAGTTTTCTCCCTCTATGGGCGTCAAGAAATCAATGGAGAGAGGATCTTCATATCCTTCGAATTTTATTACGGATAAATCTTTGAAGTCGTTTCGAACGAGCAACCGGCTTCCATCAGGACTCCAGCCATTCAGATACCTATCTGCCAGAAATCTATAATCATCACCATCTTCAGTAAGCTGTATTTTTGTTGATCCATCAGGGTTTGCAACAAAAACAGAATCTGATGAAATAAAACTGATGAAGTCTCCTGAAGGATGCCATTCATAGTCGGTTATTGCGGATGCGATAAGGCTTTTTTCGCTTCCATCAGGGTTAATCGTATAAAGGTTATCGTCCTGTGCATAAGCTATTTTATCTCCTTTCGGGCTCCAGCTGGGCTTGAAAATAATATATCCCGGAAATTCTTCAAGCACTTTTGCATTTTTTCCAGTCTGATCGGCCAGAAACATGGTGACTCCTTCATCGTTTACAGTACTGAAAATCAGGCTTTTTCCATCAGGGCTGAAACTAAGTACATCATCAATCCTGGAAAATCCTGTTGAAAGTTGAACCTCATCGGTTCCATCAGCCTTAATTGAATATAGACCGGAGTTTGCATCAACATAGAAGATTCTGCTGTCATCGGGGCTCCAGGCAATTACAATTCCGTTATCCACTAGTCTATTATCCTCTGTTCTGTTTTCATTTATTATCCAGAGACCTGTTTCTTCGTCCTTGTTAGGGCCAGTAATGCTATATGCTATTTTTTTGCCATCATTACTCCAGATTGCAGTCTCTACACGATCAGACGTATCTGTAAGCTTCTGGAGTACATATCCATCCCGATCAATTAAATATAATTGATAATTTAGAGGATCCTTATCCATTATTATAAGGGCTTTTGTGCCCTCTGGATTCCAAATAAAATTAGTTTGCCATTCAATATCCAGAATATTTTCCTTTATTTCATCAACTGTTGTATAATTACATTTACCTGCAGTTTTGATCAGCGTTTTATCTGGATTAGCAGTTACATAAAAGTCCCTTACAGCATTAATATTTGCAAAGATTCCGATCCGGTTTCCATCCGGACTCCAGGATGTTTCCTGTGTATCTGGATTTTCCAGGATGTGCAGACCCAGGGATTTTTCTTTCGTGTTGCTTGGAGTTGATGTGAGTTCCCGAATTCCGCTTCCATCTGCGTTCAGCAAATAAATTGCATGAAGGCTGGCTCCACTCTGAGAATTGATAGATGCTTCTACCAGCAATCTGCTGCTGTCTGGACCCCATGAAGCACTAATTATGGGTTGTTCTTCGATACCGGTTTCCGAAGACTCTACAAGGCTGTCAAAATAAGGAGTCACGATTTGTGATATGGGTATAATCTCTTCAATGCTTACATTGAGATTTTCGGATGAAGCTGCAAAACATGTAGATATACTTGAAATTAGAAGGGTTAAGAATAAAATTATTTTTAGTGTTTCTGTCATACAAGTCCCTTGAAAATGTAAGTTTTGTTTATTTATGCAAGTACTTATATCACTCAAAAAAAGGAAAAATATAGTATTCGTCGAAAGTATTACACATAAATTAGGAAGAAATTCAGTATTTAATTCTAGTGTATAATATAATTAGACAATCTTGAATTGATTCCTTCATTTTAAGTGAAATTCTTTACGCGAATATCTATAATTTTACTTTCAGAATAAGAATATACAATTCACTTTTTTGTTCTTACGAAGTTGTTCTTACGAAGTAAAATTTGTAATTCGAGTAAGAGTTCGAATAATCATTAACAAACTTGATATAGAGAGGGGAAGTGTTAATGATACCTGTCCCAGTGTCTCCATATCTTTTGCTCAGTCTTTCCACCAAAGTTAAAGAAGGAGTGTATGTATAGCCAGCTACATAACTATTATATGCATCTGCGGATATAAAGAGACGCATCCTGTCACCAATTTTGGTACCAGCTTTGCACCAATCAATGTCATCGCCTGGACTGATACTTGCAACAAATGTATCGGATGTTCCATAGGGACAATCTATGATGTCATTTCCGAATGACTTTGTGTCATCTAAGTCTGGTGGTTCCAAATGATCGTCTGCTGCAGCCAGGCCTGTTAAAGTTCCCAGGAGCAGCAACACAAAAATCGTTGATTTTATGCTTTTCTTTATCATTCTTTTTACCTCGCGATTTTGCTCCCGAGGCAAGATTAAGCAAACCTTAAATACTCTTCAGGCCAACATAACCGAGCCTCCGGGCATATGGAGGTCAAGTGGATCCTTCAAAGAAAGTTTGACCTCCATATTAGTATTACCAGCACACTTTATATAAACCCCAAAGTTTTTCACCATATCCTTTAACAATCAAATCTGATGCGTAAATTGCGATAATATTTCTTTAGAAGTACTACTTAATATGAAGAGTTATTTGATTTTCTGGATAGAAATCATAAATCTATTGAATATCTGTGCTATTTAAAGACATTTTTATTTTTTTGTTCTGAAGTCTGATTATTTGGAAATAAGGACCACGGTCTCAAGCAGGTTCACAATCCGTTTTTCCCGGACATCGGGTTCGATATTGTAGAGTTTTGCATAAAAGCGAAGGTTCTGTCTTGCAGTGAGGTTTCATAAAAACGGGCAGGTTCGGGAAGGACTCCTGTCGTTTTCCTTATGTTGATTACCTCACGGATTATATCGAAACCTGCAACCTCCCCGCTAATATCGTTCAGGACTGTAAGACTGGAGAAATCCGCTCCAATCGGGGATATGAGAGGAAGCAACATTATTAACATAAGAATAATTTTTACTCCATTTGCAGGCACTTATATCCATCCTCAAAAATATCATGTATATAACGATCAGGAGAATTTGTGGTCCTGCAAGCAGGCTTGTAAGGCTCAGCTACTCTAAGCTATAGCTACTTTAAGTCGTTGATTTTTCTCTCAACTAATAAAAAACTATTGTTCCCAAAATTCTACTCAACTTTGAATAAATATCTCTCTTTTTTCTAAAAATATGTTCATCGTTAAATAGTTTATGTCAAAAGCCCTTATCATTTATGAAATAGAGTGAATATCGATTATTTTTTGCTTTAGAATAATAATACGTGCGAATTGTTAGAGATTTTGGACATAAAAGATATATTTATGCAAAAAAGTAGGAATTTATGGAGTTCAACCAGACGCGAAAAAATGATCGAACTCCAACCCCTAAAAGAGAGTTAACCCCTAAAAGAGAGTTAAATCTGCATAGTTTTTAGATTACTTAATAATTGCGGATTTTATCTCTCAATAGAAAAGTTTTGAGAGGTTAGATGAAATGAATATAAAACCTAGTGTCATGACAATTTAATTATTAAGCATAATTTTTGGTATCATTATGCCAGTGTATATCGATTCCGAACTTATAAAATGACCAATAGCTAAATATTCCTAACAATAGTCTAATGGTAGCATTCGCAGCTTGTATCATGCTTGCGGGTGTTGCAGCAGCCGAATATCCTGATGCAGGAGATACATGGGATTATGCAAAGTCTTTCGATATTGACCAAGGGTACAATAGTGTTGCTGGGACATTGGCTCCGTACCAGGACCCAGAAGATGGAGTTGATTGCTGGGTAAATGGTACAGCTACCGGTAGTGATCTTAAATTATACCTTAACAGTGTTGGATACAACAAATGTATAAAAGCTGAGATGTTCAATGACAATGGAGGCTTAATGCAGCGCGTACATAAAAATCCTGATGGTACGCCCGATAACCTATTCATTGCTTCCATTTTGAATCCAAGCCCTGTCCATGTTGATATTTCCGGTACCCCTGGTGATGGATCCTATGGTTTCATCGTATACAAGAAATAAGGACTGAATTTTCCCATTCTGGTATCCAACCAGAATGGTTTAATTTTTAAGTTCGGAGGCTAAATATCTAATTTGGGATAGGAATTCAAAATGTTAAAAGATATGTCCATAATAGTCGTATTATTGTTTGCAACAAATATAGCATTAGCAAATCCAACATCAGAAAGTCCGAATCTTAACGTTACATCGCTTGATAGGATTCTTAAAGAAGATGGGTTCTTGGTAAGTTCAACAGAATGGAGTCCTGATGGGCAATACTTACTTATAGTCTGTTGCAAACCAATTTCTCGTTCGAATAGTGTTTACAAACACTATCTTTTAGATACAAATTCCCATACTTTCGGGGAAATCGACTATGGAATTAAAGAGTTAAGCAGCTATTCTATACCTGAGGCAAAATGGGCTCCTTCTGGGGACAAAATATATTTTCGAGTTTCAACAGTTGGTTCAACATATTATGGTAATTGTTATATCGTTTGTAATCCAGACGGTACGAATTTGAAGGGTGTAGGGACTAATTTTACTGATCTTTCAAGTATATTGGAGAATCTTGGGATTATTGGTTCTCAAAATAATCTTAAGTGGAGTCCGGACTCCAGTAAAATCGTGTTTGATTGGGAAAAACCTGGAAATATTTTTAGTGGAGTATATCTTGCAAACGGAAACGGGGCAAATGCCCGTGAACTTCTATCAGAAGCTAGAGAGCCTACCTGGTACAATTCTAATGATTTTTTTGTTACTACGGATAAAGGAACTGTAGTGCTTATTAATGATAGCGGCAATTTGATTCGGACTTTCCAACCAGAGAACGAAGAGCAAGAATATGTACGTTTCTCTCTCAGCCCTGATCGAGAAAAAATAATCTTCACCTCTAATGCTGAAAATGGAATTTTCCAGACTTATATCTCTGATATTAATGGTTCAAAATTAAAAAAATATATTTCTTACTATGGCGGTACGAACTTTGAAAGGTCTATTGATTCCTCCTGGCAACCAGATGGTTCCCTCATAGTGGTAAACAAAAAAGGAAATTTATACATTTTGGAGGGAGAAGAACATGAAGAACGTTTGTTGTATGAAGGCAATGCTACCAATTCCCGGTGTTTCCCTGATGGAAAGAAAATACTATTCGTTGAAAATGAAAACCAGCTGTACTCAATCGATATTGACGGAACAAACCTGTCCTCTATTACCAATTTCGGACTGACTACTTCTTATTTCTGGAATATGGTCGGAGCTTCGCAATTTTCGATAAGTCCGTCGGGGGACATTATAGCTTTTACATCTGCCCTTGATCCAGCTACCGGAAAAATTATTGAAAATGAGCCTGCCCCATCAACACGTCAAAACGTCGCAGCTCCTTTATTCATCATTAATTCGGACGGTTCCAACCTCACTCAGGTAACGCCTGCAGTAAAGGGCAGATATGATATCTCAGGAGGGTGGAGTCCCAATGGAAAACAGTTCACTATTGACTCTATACTATTTTCTAAAGATAGCGACTCGAGTTATGGGGGCAGTTTTTTGGTTGAATTGAACTCTGAAAATTCCTCTCCCATCTGGAAGAATATGCCTGTGAAGGAAATAATTGGAAGCGAAGAATCCAGTACTGTTGGAGAAGTCCAAATTAATGAATCCAACTCTGCAAACACATCACAAATTACTGAACATAAAGAAACAGGAAATCAATCTCCTTCCTTTATGTTCTTTCAATTGTTTTTCTGCATAATGGGAATCTGGTTGATACATAAAAACCGGGAGTAATGATATTGTGAATAAAGATAGTGTTTTAACACTGGCACAAAAAGAATTCTCAGATAAATTGTATGAACCAAGTTTTATTGTATTGCTGACCCTCTTTACGGGAACTCTATTTATATATATTCGAAGTAATCGCTTCGATGAAGTTCTCCGGGTGATTGCGATATTTTTTCCATTGATAGGCATAGCCCTTGGGTATGACGGAATAATTAAAGAAAAAAATAGTAAAAGCCTGAATGTTTTATTGACACAGCCGGTTTTCAGAGATAACATTATCACAGGCAAATTCCTGGGAATTTCAATAACTCTTGCTCTTGTAGTATTTTTATCCCTGTTAATAATTGAAGCTTCGGATTTTCTTGTTTCTGGAAAAATTGCTGACTTTAACTCCCTTCTGCGCCTGCTGATCTTTGGGATTTTTACTTTTTTTTATCTTTTACTTTTTGCAACTTTTGGGATATTTAGTTCAGTCTGGTGTAAAACAGAGATCGAGTCGCTCACCTTTGGAATTTTGGTCTGGATCAATATGTGTTTTGCTCTCGGGCCCACCATCATAATGCTGGCATCTATTGTGTCAGGTCAGTCACTGTTTGATATGACGGAAGAATTTACTTCGACAATATCCTCACTTTACAATATCTCGCCTTTGCATCATTTTGCTGAGGTAACGGTTGGAAATCTGGATTTAAGTTTTTATGGAGCATTCAATGTTCAGACAGATGTAAATGGATTTCTGGATACTCGTTATTCACTATCTTACCTGATTGGGTATTACTGGCAAAATGCAGTAATTTTGTTAATTCTGCCATTTGTTTTTCTGGCAGCCTCATACATTTCATTTTTGAGAGATGATATCTAAGGAGGGAATAAAATGGAAAATATCTCAAATATCAAAATCATAGCCCAAAAAGAGTTTGCCGACCATCTGAAAAGTCCTGTATTCCTTTCTTTTACAGCCACTTTCACGCTGGTTGTCCTTGCCTGGTCATATGTACTGGGGACAGAAGTCGAATATACTTTAAATGTTCTTGGCAGTCCTGATTTGATGAGAGGGTTTGAAGGAGTTGCAGAGGTTGTCGGCCGTTTTGCGCCCATTATGGGTATTGTACTGGGTTTTGATGCAATTGTCAAAGAGATAAAATCAAGTTCCATGAATGTTTTATTGACACATCCTGTGTTCAGAGACAATATAATTCTTGGCAAAATACTGGGATCCGGTTCATGTATTTTGCTGGTGCTCTTCTTATCCATCAATCTGGCAACCGGAGCTATGCTTATGGCTTCAGGAATTCCGGTCACGATGCAGCAAATCATAAGAATTGAAACGTTTGTGTTTCTGACTTTTTTCTATGCTTTAATCTTTCTTGCAATCTCTATGACGATCTCGACAATAGCAAAAAAATCAAATAATTCTCTTCTGTTCAACTTAATTTTCTGGCTTGTCATAACAGTACTATTTACCAATCTAATCTTTACCGTAAGCTATGCATTTTCAGAAGATCTCCATACGGCAAATGACCAGACTCAACTTCTTAAGAACTTCTTACCTGATTATCATTTTACTTCAACTGCTGTGGGAATCAAAAGTACTGATACAGGAATGACTTCTGGAATAGGAGGGATATTTGATACCCGCTATACACTGGGAGCCTGGGCATGGGAATTCTGGCCCAATCTGGCCTATCTTTTTGTGCTGCCATTCATCTTGCTTATAGGCTCAGTACTCGCATTTATGAAAAAGGACATTACATACTGAAAAAAATGTTTCCACAGAGGAAGCTTTTGATTTAATGGTATAGACATTAGTATCATTTTCATTCTGGTGCTATAACAGAATAGTTATTTTTTAAGTCTCAAATGATGTTCAAAATATAGATGAAAAGGCAATGTCGCGAATTTGATGTAAATTCTAAGTCAACTTTTTGTGTACTGTGTGTAATTTTATTCTTCCGATATGTAAATCCCGATAAACAGGATTTATACTGTATATCGTACTCCTGCCCGCTTTATCTTCTTCAATAAGGCCTGAATCCTTTTATTTTGTCATATGCAAGTTCATTGAAGCTCTGGAAATTCTTATTTTTCGGGCAAGATTGTTGTTAGTATTGCATCCTTTATACAAGAGATTCTGGCTTACCTGACTGCGTCGGAATAAGCCCCTGCTGTCCGGGTTCGACAGGAATTAAGGGTTTGATCCACCTGGATTCCACAAATGGACCCTGATTTCTCTGGGGAGTTCACAATAATGGAGTAATACTATCGATTGCTCTCAGAGAAGGACAAAACTTCTGATCGAATTCTGTGTTTTGTCTGTCATCTACTCACTTCACAAAGTAATATCCTTCCTGAGAAATGCAATGAAATCTATTACGAATAGTATAACCGGAGTCATTATCAGCGCTACAATGTTCATCCAGAATTCTCTTAAACATTGAGTTAGAGTATATTCAGTATCAAAAATCCCTCTTATAGTTGGTTCTACGTTAACTCCCATAAAACTCAAATCAGCTCTGCCAGTTACAGCTTCTGCATAGTGATGCAGCGGTGATATATTCAAAAGTTGTGTGATCAATATCCCTTCATTCGATGTTTGACCTGTCAATATGGCAACAACTGTCTTAAGAATTGCACCAAATAATATGCAGATAAAGATCCATACAACAATATTGCTGATTAGTGAATCAGTGGAGTTTTTTACTATCGTTGAGATGAGAATTGCAATTCCCAAAAATGTTACTGCATAGAAAAATGTGAAAATAGTGAACACAGCTATTCTGATTAGTTCCGTATATCCGATCTCGACTCCATAGAAGATCAAGAGTGTTCCTACAGATACAAAAACCGAAAATACAATTATAGCAGCTATCAATAATGCTGATCCAATTAATTTCCCTGCAAGAATATTATCCCTGAATATTGGATGAGTTAATAACACATTCAGTGATCCGGATTTCTGTTCTCTGACAACTGCATCGAATCCCAGAGCTATTCCAACCAATGGGGTAAATTGGGATATCATTTTGACATGAATACTACTCAGGAGAACTGAATTATCGCCATACACCATGGAACCGATCATCATGGAACCAAGCATATAGGTAGAAGCAAATACTATTACAGTATATGTTATAAGCAACACCAAAAATCCGGCATCTTGAAGATGGTCAGCAGCCTCTTTTTGAGCAACCACAAAAACATTATTATTTTTCATTCGAGTTACCCCATGTCCTTTGATACATCCTGGCGCAAAAACATTATAAATGCTATTATAATTAAAAAAATGGGAGTAATAATTAAAATTAGAACATTTATCCAGAGCTCATTCCACCACTGCTCCAGCGTATATTCCATGTCAAATATCCCTTTCACGCTTGGTTTCTCACTCGAAACACCCGACCAACTCAAACTAGGTCTACCACTTACCGCCATAGCATAATGATGTGCTGGCGTCAATTTTTGAATATCTGCATTAAATTTTAGAAAACGCTCATTATTGTCTAAATCTGTGGGTTTATGATCGGTTACAATAGAAGCAGTTGTAGCACAAATCATACCAAATACAATACATAACACAACCCAGATCGCTATGTTGTATACCAGTGATTTTGTGGCATTTTTTGTCACAATAGAACTAAGTATGCCAAGTGACAGAAATATTGATAGATATAAGTATGTAAGAATTGCAAAGATTATCAATCGGTTTAGAATTGGTGAACTTAACTCGGTTCCTGATGCCAAAAGTATTGTTCCGAGAACTGTGAAAATTGATATAAATACTACCAGAATTAGTGTAATCATTGCTCCAAGTGCTTTTCCAGCAATGATATTGTCCCTATATATTGGATGTGTCAGAAGCACATTCAAAGACCCGGACTCCCTCTCTTTGCTAATTGCATCGAAACCAAGTGCAATTCCCATAAATGGTAAGAAGAGGGAAACAATTTGAGAGATATCAAGATAACCTCTGGTTATGGCATTCCCTTGTGGCCCAATTCCAGAATCATAACTTAAAGAAAAAACAATAGTTGTGAACACAAACATAAGTATTGCGAACCTTGGGCTCCATATATTGTCTGCAAATTCTTTCTGGGCAATCACAAACATATTCCGATATTTTTCCACAATTAACCCTCACATTATTTTTTTCATATGTATGCAGACGAATGCAATTAATACGCCCATTAATGTAATAATTGCAGTAAATCCAGGTAGTTCGGAAGTATTTGCAGTGGTGTCATCAGTAGTATTTATTTTTGAATTTTCGCCCATATCTTTTTTGATTATCACCGTTTCGGATGCTGTACTGTTTGTGTAATTTTCGTCAGATATTTGTGTGTGGGCACCTTGTTCATTTATTCCGAAAATAATATTATCTACAGCAATGAAGTGCCCGGATGGATCCAAACTGAGTCTATCTAAATTCTTCAATGGTAGTGGTATGTCCCAAGTATCATGTGTGCTGGTATTTAGTACCGATAACTTATAATCCGTAACAAATAGTACGTCCGTACCTTCCCACGAGTAATAGGACACATTTTCGATTGTCAATTCATCTGATTCGTTATGAAAAAATAGGTCATATGTTTTTGTATAAGGTGGATTCGTGGAGTTGGGATTAAGACTGACCGCAGAGATACAACCATTAGATGCAACCATCCCATCGATATCCCTATCCTTCTCGATGATTTTTTTCATCTTTCCGGTTATCGAGAGTGAATACAGCGCACAAGAATCATCAGAACATTTTTTAACTAAAATCCTTTCACTGTCCGGATACCATTGTATCACCCTTGACGAACCCGAAGTAAAAGTTGTAATTTTTACAGGCTTCTCCAGGTCTTCATCCGCAACATATATATCGTAACTGACATCGTCGACTTTTTCTGATGTTTTAATCTCATAGAAAATTAATTTTTTACTATCCTTACTCCATTTTTCGCCATACATTCCAACATGCTCTGCAGAATAAATCTGATTAAGTGCTTTTTTTTCAAGATCTAAGGTGATAATCTCATGGCTGTTTTTTAAAAATACGATTTTCTTACCATCCGGAGACCATTCCATATCAGTTATTTCTGCGTCATCACCCGATATGCTAAAATTTAACTCATTTTTTTCATCCAGATCGTAAATGATAATTTCTCCAGGTACGAGTGCAGCAAATTTATTTTCTTTTGGGGACCATTTGAAGTTAGATAAATCAGATTCTAAACCTGTTACTTTTGGATCTAATTCTACCTTTTGAATAAGGTTTAGATCTTTTGACATAACATAAAGATTGACAGATTTTATCTTATACATTATTCCTTTTACCCACTCCACATATGCAAAATAATCGCCAGATTGGCTCCATAAGGGTGGATTAATTGTTATTCCACCGCTACTGGAAATAAATTCTGCCCATGCAATACGCGTTATTCCGGATCCATCAACATTTGCTGCATAGAGTGCATCTACACAGCCGTCTAAATCAGGTTTCCCTTTTGGATATACATTGACAGATCCATCAATCAGCATATGACTGCCTTCAGGGCTCCAGATTATATCAAAAACAGGTTTATTCCCTATATCAAAGTGATTCGTATCCACAAGACTTATAAGGTCTCCCCCTACTGTCTGATTCAAATCAGATACTACGCTTACATTCGTCTGGTTTAAGCTATCGCTTGCAGAAACCGGTTGAAAAGATATGTAAACTAGAGCAATGAACATCAGTGTTAGTGTGATCTGTTTATTGAACATTTGACTCTCCTCCATTGACCATAGGTTAAGAATTCTGCTTGCCTATATGCTATCGATTTTGAAACAGAAATTAATCCGTAATTTCTGGCACAACATCTAAATCGATACGTTTTTCCATTCTCAATCAAACAAAATTATAGGTAACTGTTGCGTAGGTAAAAATAATCTACAATGATTCTTCATTTAATAAATAGCTCATGAATCGTCATACTTATTGAGCTATATTCATCAAAGATATTATGAGATCAGATGCTTATTTAGCTTTAAAACTCGGAATTTATACATAGAAACATAAATCGATATTCCAATGTAATTCTTAAAATCAAACCTGTACAAGCATGAAATATAAAATATAAGAGAAGGGATGGATCAAACTTCTAAGGTATAGGAAAGTACAAAACTTATTAAAATTCCAAAGATAGTAGTTCAATCCTGTATTACTTTTTCCTGAGTCTCCAGCCTCCATACAAACAGGTCAAGCTTCCCAATAATCCAAAACCTGGAGTAGAATTATTTTCACTTGATTTATCTCCACTGGAGCTACTTTTATTAGCAGACTCAGAATCGTTATTGTTTAAATTATTGATTTCACCAGTGTTTTTTTCTCCAGATCCCAACAAATTTGTTTCTTCTCTAACCGCTTCTCCGTCTTCAATCACTTCTTCATCAAGTTGTAGATATCCGCTCTCTTCAAAAGCAACCGGAATATCAGTCACATTTTGTTTTCTTGCTTCTTCATCAATTATCTGGTAAATCTCTTCGACTAAGACAGCTTTTTCTTCAGAAGGTAAACCATCGTAAATATCTACAACCAATCTTGTGAGCTCTATTCCATATGCTACCACCTGGCCTTTTTCCAAATATGGTAAGATTTTTCCTTCCGTACCGTTTTTAATCGAATACAGCTTGCTTCCCCAGGAACTTACCTCTGTCCTGTCTTTTAATAATGGAATTTCTCCGTAATTTGCAATATAATTTCCAGATAGTTTTTCAGGTTTTTTCTTCATATATTCTTCAATAGCTCGTATCTCTGATTCAGAAAGGTTTTCCACGTTTTCTCCATATGTGTGATAAACGCCATGTTCCGAATCCAGTGGGATTTCAGCTTGATAAATTCCATACCCGAATTCTACAGGGGTATCCTGTATACCCATTTCTTTTGCAGAATTATCTATTAGAGCGTATATCTCATCCATCAGAGGTTCATCAACATTACCATATCTGAACAAAATTAAGAAATATCCCTGCGAATTAGTCCCACATGTTACTATCTCTCCATGAGGATACATATACTCGGAAACAATAGTATCCTTTATTTTTTCACTTAGATCCTCAAGAGAAGATTTCCAGCTCTCTTTTTGTTCTTCAGTTTCCAGATCAGGGAGTTTACCGTATCTGGTAATCACAGTATTTCCGTATGAATTCAGACCAAAAAAATAGTTATAGTCGTCGTAATTTACATTACTGATTTCAGAATTCAAGTAATCACCCGGCTGAGCTGAGTTATTATCGGTTGAATTTATTCCGAAAGCTGTGCCTGTGATACAATAAAAAATCACAAAAAATTCCATTGAAAATATGAAGATAGTTCTCAGTTTTTTCATATAATATCCCTCAATGAAATATATCTCGCCTAAAATTATTAAAAAATAAAAATGGAGTGTAATACCTTTTCAAACTTTAAGAGGGTAAACACCTAAATCAGATACAACCAAATCCGATACAATCCCCGAAAATGGTGAGAAATAAGCATTACTATTTAATGAACCGTGGTGAATTCCTATGATATACAAGTTATCATTTGACATGCGATAGACTGGAGCTTCACTATCTCCTCCCGCAGAACTATAACTTGCCTTTACCTGATTATAATACATCCACCAATCTTGATTTACTGTAATACCAATACCTGTAATAGTTCTACTTGTTACACCAGTACTTATCTCAGATTAACATTACCAGTACACATTATATAAACCCCAAAGTTTTTCACCAGATCCTTTAACAATCAAACCTGATGCGTAAGTTGAAACAATTATTCTTTAGAATTTACATTTAATATGAAAAGCTATTTTATTCTCTGGCATATATCATATATATATTGAAAATCCGTAATCTTCAAAGTCATTTTTATTTTTTTGGAATGAGATCTGATTATTTGGAAAACAGAAACTACAGTAAAGGCTGCATTCTTAATTGACATGTTTCAGGCATCTAATCCAGAATCAACTAATTTTGTGTTAATAGGTCTTCTTTGGAAATAAAATATGAACTTACTACCTGAAATAAAAGGTTTATTCCGGTAGCGTCAAAAAATGTGTCTTCCAATGTTAGAGAATTTTCTCTAAGTTTGAAAACCCGGCTTTCACTTTCATTCTCTAATTATATTTAAAAAATAGAAATGAGTGAACCTTTCCTGCATCAGAATAAATGATTGAAGTTTTTTATTTCTTTTTAAGTGCAAGTGACTTATTTATTGTAATATTCAAATATATTTTGTATTCAGGAGATTTACAAATTAAAGGAAAAGGACTTATAGTCAAACTTTTAGTTTTTCCAAGATGTTTCAGATAGAGATTTGAAAATCTCAGCTATTATAATAACGATCGGGACTACTATTATGCTAAATCCTAATATTTTGACAACCGAAGCCACCAATCTGCCGAAATTTGTTTGCAGAACCGTATCTCCGTATCCAGTAGTGAGAAGTGTTGTGATAGCCCAGTAGACACTTGTGGATAAAACAGCCGGTTTTCCTTCTACAAAATATACTATAACCCCTGAGATTAGCGTCAAACTCAGAACAGTAAATAGAAATGCAATTATTTTGCGACAACTCACGTAAAAAATTCTTATAAGAAGGCTGCTTGAAATTATACCATCACCAATCGAATTTTTACAGTAAAATTATTTAATAGTTGTATGAACACTGAACTATATGAATAAAAATTATGTCCTGTTTATGGGAAGGTTCAGACTATGGTTCAGACTATAACTCAAGGAAAATTATAGGGTTTTAGCAAGAAACTCTTTATTTAAAGTGCTTTCCTTCAATTAAACCTGGATTCAAAGAATTTCATGTATGATCTTTCGATTAAATCCCGATAAACAGGATTTATGCTGTATATCATACTCCTGCCTGCCTTATATTCTTCAATAAGACCCGAATCCTTTAATTTTGTCACATGCCAGTTCATTGAAGCTCTGGAAATTCCTATTTTACGGGCAAGGTCTCCGTTGGTATTGCATTCTCTATACAATATATTCAATATTATATTGCGGCTCATCTCATTTTGAAGGGATGAAATAACCAATTTTTCATTCTCGCCATATGTGAAATTATTCTGGAAATATCGGACATTTCCGTGATCGATGTGAGCCTCAATCAGATTTTCCTCTTCGAGAACATTGAGATGATAGCGCAGGGTCCCTCTGTTAATCTCCAAATTATTTGCTATCTCACTGGGACAGGTTCCGGGATTAACTTTAATAAATGAAAATATGAATTTTCTCTTCAGGGCCCCAACAGCATTTGAATGATCAGATACTCGAAATCCGAGTATTGCGAAAAGAAACTTTGCAGGAAGAATCAGCATATCTACCACTGACAAGATCTGCGTTAGAGCCAGCCAGAGAAGGAACTGCCAGTAAACTGTAAAGTCCTTTAGTAGTACTACCTCTTCTCCATCAATAGAAACTCCGACCTGGTCACTTGGAACAGGCTTTACTATATATTCCGTAGCTCCAGCTGTTGCTGTTAACAAAAAAAATAATAAGAAGATGGTAAGCTTTTTTTGAAGCTTAACGCTGGTAGACATTAAGCGTGTAACTTTGGCTTCCACTGACCGATTCTCCGTAGACCTTGAACTGCCAAGTTCCCTGTTCTACATATCCCTGAGAAGGATATATATCGAGGCATATCCTGCCATTTACGCTTCCATCATAATTATCACGGTAAGTTCCTACTTTGCTTCCTGATGGGGTGTAAACGCTGAGAGTCAGAGAATCACTCGTATCTCCCCAATTCAAATCAACTTCAAGATAATTTATTCCTGAGCCTACGCCCACATAGTGTTTTATGGTCTGTCCCTGAATTATATACTGAGTTGACCGCACAGAGAAAGTGACATCCGTATCAGAAGAGTTTTCTGTCCAGGGACTAACAATATACTCTACTCCAGCAGAAGCCGAAGTATCTTCAGCAGCGGAGTTTACTGCATATTCATTTTCGGCTGAAACCGCAGGCACAGCCATCAATCCTATAATTATACATAATACACAAACTTTCCAGGCTTCCATAATATCACCTAAAAAACCTAAAAAGTCCAGACATATAAGTTTTATGGCCATAGTCTCTAACAATCAGTGCGACCTCTCAGAATTAGTGTTTTCTGTTTTTATGAAAAAGTATTATAATAAGAAAGAAAACACTCCGAGAAAAAGACATCATAAGACCTTTTATCCGGCATTACTTAGCAAAAAAAAGAGAGATTATGAGAATGTATTTTCATCCTCAATGTCAGAATAAAATCGTAAATATTATAAACCATTCTGAGATAACCATAAACTGTTTTCAAACTCATATTCTTATTTTGCACCCATATAATTCCATGATTTCCATGATAAAAAGAAATCTGGTAGTTTGAATTGCGCCCTACGGGATATAATAACACCCCTTTTGTTTTATTGTTATACAACCTTTTGTTTTGTTGTTACGGAATTAAATGCTCCCTGAAGTAAACATCAGTAGATATATCAGGTAAACAATATACAGGCCTGCCGGAATGCCTACAGTAAGGGAAGCATTTTTAATTGACATGTTTCGGGCATGTAAAAGTGCAAACACCCAGATGTACGCAGATAGTAAGGTGCATAAAATTCCAATTATTTGTGATGTATAATAGAAGGGATTGTTTGAGAAGACCTGTCTTATGCCCTGTACCATGATTTGTGAGCCCATTGATGAAAAATCTACTGAAGACAGCAATTTATACGATACGACAAAGCTTATGAAACCGCTAAATATTAGTGGTACAAACCCGTAACTCACGAATTCCAGAGTCCTCTTAAATGAACCTGTTGAATGAAACAAAGATGATATTAAATACAGGATCCCAGCCAGTATAAACCATGTTAAAAATGTTCCAATCAAACCTCCAAGGACACCTCCAGCGGCACCAAAGAATATTGCTATGGAAGAGAAAGACGAGCCAGATGAGCCAAGGTCGGAAGAAAGCGATTCTCTAAACATATTCATGACAAGGAAACTTGAAGCTATTGCAAATGCCGAGTATGCAAGTAATATCAGGGCAGGATACTTAAAACTGACTTCATTTTTCGATTTCCGGCTGAAAAACGAATCCGGGTTAAATAATAGACGATTTAGATCTAGGTTATCCATATTTTTCCACCGTTAGAAATGTCATTCAAGAACTGTAAGATCACTTGCATAGTTTCAATATATTTACTTAAATATTTCCACTGAATTCTATAATTTTCAATTTTCCCTTCACGGTCAAATCATTATTCGCAAATCAAATAATATAAGTTCTAATTGGAGGATTTTTTAATATATGTTTATATGAACGGATCACACATTTAAATAATTTAGATTATTGATGTAACTTGGTGAAAATTGATTGATATCGTTTTTTGATCTCTAACTACCTCATATAGTTGCTTTTACCTCATGCATGAAAGTGAGACGGATCTATTTGGACAAGTATGGCCCCTAGAAGGCCAATTCCAATAAAAGGCATCGAAGGATCTATTATCGAAAACATTTCGTCAAAAAAGAGAGTAAATGAGGATTATTTCCATCCTCTGAGTCCTGATAAAATAGTAAATTTTTTATATAGCCCATGAAAGGCTTTCAAAGAAGCTGCTTTCCGGCTCCTGCCCCGGATTTGCACTCATAAACATCGGTGATTTTCATAACGGCAAGGGCTTTTGCAGGGAACCTGTCTCCCAAACTCTTGACAGCTTTGTACATCTTCTCATATTCTTCTCCATCGGTTTTGATCTCAAAATCCCCTTTTATCTGGTAGCAACCCTTGACCTCAGGCCCCCAGACATAGATTGAACCTCTCGGGTTTTCTTCAAGGTTCTGGCGGGTCTTATGGAAAAAATTGTCCGCAATCCAGATAGTCTCTCTATCTTCCTGAAGCTTACAAAAGCCAATTGGTATGACATTCGGTTCTCCGCTTTTCGAAGAGGTTGCAAAGGGAAAAACCGTCATTTTTGCAAAATCTTCAACCATTTCATTGCTCAATTTAACCATTCTCATCACTCCGTCATTGAATCTTTTTTATTAGAATAAATACTTATACGTAACCCTTATTTAAACTAATTAAGTTACAAAGTTGGTGATGTTTTAAAATATAATGAATTAAAGGACGATGCATATATAAAAAACTGGTTATCAGGAATTGGAGCAAAAACAACAACCAGAGAAGGCTATACTGATAGTTTAAGAGCTTATACTGAATTCCTGAATAAGATTCCTGAACAAATCATCATCGAATCTGAAGAAGACGTAAAATCCGGTAAGCTGGTGAGGGAAAGAAGGATTTTCAACGAATTAAGGGAATTTAGGGAATTCTTAGAATCCTCTGATATAGCCCCAATGTCGATAAAAGCTAGATTGACTGGTGTAAGAAGCTTTTTTAGTTTTTATAATATCCAATTACCTGTTTTACCCAGATCGGCTACTAGTGCAAGGCCATTGATGGAAAATAGAGCAATTCCAACAAAAGAAGACATCAGAGAAACACTAACCGTAGCTGATCACTTAGAGAAGGCATTAGTTCTTACTGGCATTTCAAGTGGCCTCTCCATAAACGAAATTTCAAACTTAACGGTAAGGGGATTTATGGAAGGTTATGACGAAGAAACCGGAATAACAACCCTACACCTTATTAGGGAAAAAGTGGGATATGAGTTTTATACATTCTTAACTCCTGAAGCTTCGAGGGCTATATGGAATTATCTGGAATATAGAGGAAGGACAACTGAAAAGAAAGACAAAGTCAGACAAAGCCAGTTACTAAAACAAAAAATAAAATACAACAAAAAAGGTAATCCAACGGGATACCTGTTCATTAACCGCTATATACCCTATGAATATCTTGAATGTAATAACGAAAAAGAAGCCGAAGAGCTCAGAAAGCTTAATACTAAAAATATACAAAAGATTTATAAAGAACTTAATGAAAAGGCAGGAAAATCAAACCCGTTAGGTGAACGAAACCTAGTAAGATCACATAACATAAGGAAGTTTTTCATCTGTCCCAAGTGCAAAAGTCCGTATTGGGATGTACCAAAAAAGAAAAAGTAACGCGTGGCGATATCATGAGCGCCTGAAAACTGAAACTGCAGAAGAGTTTAAAAAGTAATTATATTATTGATTCATTTCTTCTTTTATTTTGATATTCTATATAGTTCCTGAGTTTTTATAATGCCTATGTGGTGAATATATGTATACAGTGACGTAACTATTTTTATTTGTGAATCTATATGACTTCAACACGAAAATATGAATTGACTTGCAACTATTGCGGAGAAAAATTTCATACATATTTTCCAAATCGTAGGGCGTGCAATAACCCCAACTGCCACAGGAAAGCAGTAAGGGATACCAAAAAAGCACTGCAAGATCAGGTAAACCCCCGTGCGCCCCAGGAACCGGATAAACCCGCAAAACCGGCAGAACCCAAGGAACACGGGAAATACATACCCTCTATGCGAACTTGTGAAATCTGCAGACGCGAATTTATGTCGCCCACCGGTAGAGCTCTCGTTTGTTCTCCGAGATGCAGGACAGCCAAATGGAAACGAAATCACCCAGGGCGATAAAATGACGGGAAATGACGGTTACCAACCTTTGAAGTATCGTGAAATCATAGCAGACCTTATGAATGGGCTAACCCTGGACGACCAGCTCAAAAAACGAAAGGTCGAGGGGGAAAAACCATATTTAACACACCAATCACATAAATCCGTGATGAGAAAAAAAATCATGCGAGTTTACTCAATCGAGTCAGCAGTCATTGAATATTATAAAATGAATAAAAGACCAATCGAAGATATGAATCAGATTTCACAATACATTACGGACCATACATTATTCAGAAACTTTGATTGTATGCCGGTAATTCTGGAAATGTTTGCGGCAGGATGGAAGTTACCTGAAATGGAGACGGTGATGAAATGAAACCAAGTCTCGATGAAAGAGCAAGGGTGCATGAAGACGTCGATGCCACAGATTTGCTTAAGAACTTCGAATTCAAGGACTTTGAAGAGGAACCGGGAATATCCCGGAAAATGAATTACCTTGCACTATTCAACTTGCAGGCAAAAGCCAAGATGACCGACGCGATCAATGATAGCTCCTTTTTTGCATTTCTGGGAGACAGAGGTACCGGTAAAAGTACCATGTCGATCTGTCAAGCATTCGCAATAGATCCAGACTTCGACCCGGCCAATGTCTGTTTCTCGTTCGAAGAGCTGAAGGAAATTATAACCAACAAAAGAAAAGTTCCCGCAGTCTGGGAAGAAGCGGGAGTAGGGGCATATTCCAGGGATTTCATGAACCAGGTAAACAAAGATCTGAATAAATTTTTTCAGGTATTCAGGTATCGCAGGATAGCTGTTATCGCAAACTTTCAACACCTTTCACTTTTAGACAATCACACCAGGCTGCAACTCGATGTTGCTTTTTGGAACATGTCGAAAGTTTACCATACTCCAGATGGTAAGCCGTACGCCCGAAAGTTTACCATGCCGTATAAGGTATTGAAAACCCCGTTCACTGATCCCACGGTTAAGCCATATAAGGTCTATGGCAAAGGTCCGAATATGGAAGAAATAGGAGTCATTCTATTACCGATAGAAAAGGACATGCTTGAAATGTACGGTGTAAGCAACGCATTCATGCATGAATACCAAAAACGTAAACACGAATTTTTCACAGAAATGCTTGATAAGGAAGATGAACCCAAACCCAACCCAAGGCAGGCGAAAGTAATTGAAAGGCAGTTGGAAGCCTTCAGGACCGTAGCACATAATTTAATTCTCAAACATGGCATGTCCAAACGCCAGGTTGCAGAATTCATGGAAATTCCAAGGACAACACTCAATGATTGGGGTATCTTCAATTCTGATTAAATGGTCATGACGGGCGACGGCAAAAACATGTTAGTAATAGTGCAAACAACAAATCAACAACAACCAGCCTTCCACATCACTTGATAAATTGCCGTATTCCGTCAACCGGAAAGTCTCTTCCGGTCAACGCCCTTTTTGACATAACATTTTTTAACAGTGTTAATCGATATCTAATTTAGTTTAAACGTGTGATGTAAATAAACAGTGGACTTGTAATGTAGAAAAAGCCCACGAAACGAAGACCTGTTAAAAAATAAGCCTTTGTAAAATTTTTAAGGTAGATAATATAGTTTTTCACCACTATCAAACTTAATCGATGTCGAATTTGGTTTTTTTATGTGTATGAATTCATATTAACATGTTTATTGCTATCGTTTTTTTGATGGTTTGTTTACTGCCTTTGCCGTTTTACCGATTCTGCACATTGTCCGTCTTTTGCTGCATAATCTTCTGTTGATATCCCAGGACTGTCTCATATATCACAATTGGTATTATTCCATATTGTGTTTTTCTCCCTTCTTGCATTACATGAAGCAAAATGCAGAATCAGATAAACCGTTTACTCTTAATGCTCATGTTCTGGAGAGAGTGAATAAATGGGAGGTATTGGTTTCAAGTCAAAAGTAAAAATGTGTATGTTTTTACATGTAAAATGTAAAAAATGTAAATTTACAGTAAAAGAAGAAGTATTAGGAAAAAATAAGTAAAGTAGGTTATTATCGAAGCTATTTTGCTAAACCAAAAAGGCATACAAAAAATTCTCTTAGTTGCAGCTGAGTTGAATTTACGTTATTTGTACTCTATCCAAGAGTCAGGAATCAACTTTAATCCATCTGTCTTCCAAATAATACCATCTGGTATCTTATTACCACATGTTTCCTCATCAAATGTACCTTTTTGTTCATGTTCAAAAACTATTAGTTGGAACTCTTCCCCAATGTATTCTTTATAATTAAGCAACATTTCTCTAATGTTTTTTATTGTGGTAGAGTCTAAGCTTTCATCTCTCGCAGATGAGGACTGAGACATTGTTGGTTGATCAATTATTAGAAATCTAGGAACAGGTCGTTGATGTTTTACGAAATAATTATGAAAGGCAAATAAAACCGAGAGGTGATAACCAATATGATTCTTTGTACTTCCAATATTCTCAAAAAAAATTGGTTCTTCATTAACGTCAAGACCTATAATAGTACACTTTTTCAAATTAAAAGCTATTGGTTTATCGCTACAATCTAGCTTTAATTTGTATGCATTGCTGGTGATTTTGGTACCAATCTCACCACTACTTAACAGAGTATCAACTTTTACAAGTGGATCGGTTAATTTTTTTGAAATGTCTTTAATATTCTCATCAAAAGCTTTCTCTAGTTTCTTTAATTTGTAAGAATCAACGACTTCTAAGTTTTCAATCCAAAGACTTATTCTACCAAGTGTTTTGGACTGAGATATTATAGAATCCTCTTTGCGCAAGTCTTCTTTATAAAGACCGTCTATCTTAGCTGTTATCTCGCCAAGTTTTCCTTTTAATAGTTTTAATTCATCTTGTTTTAATTTAGAATATTTTTTCATATCTTCGTAATCGTTTCCAAAACCGCCTAATCTTTCTCTAATATCATCAGCATGTTCCTTGATCATCTTTATACTTGAAGACATACCCGTTATTTCTGTATTACAGAGAGGACAACAAAAAGCTTCAGAATCTGGCATCTCTTTAAAAATATTAATTGAATGAAGTCTTTCTAATCCTTCAGTAGATACTGCTTTGTAATTATCAAACAATTCACACATACCATTTATCTCAACTAAGTTTCTCTTTATATCGTCTATTTTGTCTAATATTTCATTTCTTTCCTTTCTGAGTTCAAATATTTGTGGTTCATTAATAATTTTACTTGCACGATCTTGGCTCTCAACAAGCTTAGATAACAATGGAATAATTTCTTCTGGTGAACAAGATCTATTCTCTTCTAAAATCAAGTTACACTTAATTGCTTCAGAAATAAGTGAATATCCTTTTTCAAATCTTTTACCGACTATTTTCTCATAGTCACGGATTTGTCGATTAATTTCTCTTTTTTTATCTCGTAAACCATCTAAATGTTTTTGGATTTCTATTTCTTCTTTTCCAAAAGCACCTAAAAAATAAGGGAGAGTCTTTTTGATAGCTTGCTCAACATAGAGTTCATTTTGTCCGAAAAATATGTACTTATTGGATATAATGTCATCAGAACTTTGAAATGAATAAAAAAGTGAATGCCTTAAAGTAATGCTAGGGATATAATGCTCGGGCTTGATTACAACTTTTCCATCATCTAACAAAATACCCATTCTTTCTGCAATTATTCTTTTTACCATGTCTATGGTAGCATTTTCCTTAATTTTCTTTACATCTGGAATATAATCCACATTGCATGTTTCTATGTATGATTGATTTGTGCTATTTGACTTCTCTGGATTCTTTCTTCCAATTAATATGTAATCATTCCCAACTTTAATCTTTAAAACAAACCATAATACATTCTTAGCGATAAAATTCTTTTCAACTTTAAAATCTGGGCTTCCAAAGCAATAATCAATAATATCGATCAACGCAGACTTTCCTGTATGTGACTCTCCTATTATCAAGTTTACATCGTTTGTTTTCAATTTTAAAACACGTATTTGATCATCTCGAAACCCATACAAAATTATATCTTTTATTTGTATCATGGACTTATCCCCAACAGATAAAACATGGTAGCCGAATCATAAATACTGCATTTTTTACCAAAACGACTCGACAAATCGAAATATTCTTTGGTTTTATATCCATTAACTTGCCCCCCTCTTTTTCGATACTTAGGTATTAGTTTACATTTGCCGGCTTCATCGAATTCAATCGCTTTATGTGCTATAGCAAAAATCAATGCACTTCTTGTAATTGGCATAAAGTTTTCAATTCTTTCCTTAATATTGAATTTAATTTCAGGATATTCTTTTAACATCTCCAATAACTTCGTTTTTGGATGGAGTGACATAATCTCTTCTGTCTTGGGGTGTGTTACTATGGGAAGTACAAAAAATAGAATTAAGAAATCGACTCCATTATTTTTGTCATATCCTTCTATAAACCTACATAGAATCTCAGCACAAAATGCTGGATTCAAAAGAACTGAAACCTCACTTGTTTTTGTTTGTGGGAGTTCTGTTGAAATATTCATTTTGAATATCTCCCTAATATCATACCATAATCTTTGTGCCAACCAACATCTAATTTGTCAGATAAAATCTCATAAACTCCACGTTGAACAAACGGTTCATCACATCTTTCACGAATTTTAAGATGAGGCCGAACTTTCCGTGTATCCCAGTATAGATCTCTTCCCTTTTTTTTAATATATTCAATGTCACAAGAGGAACCCAAATCACTACGCATATGTCTAAAATTTTCATTCCATTCTTCTATTAATCGCCTATTGTATTTACTAAGCTCATCATCAAAAATTTCTTGGTTCTTAATCCATTTTGTTGTCTGTAGGAATGCCTTACAATAGTCTTTTTTTGCTTGAAGTGTATCCTCACTATCTTCATTAAATCCAATTAATTTCAGTTGTTCGATGAACTTTAATGTGCTTTTCGAACTGACAGTATCTTCTATTTGTGTAGTATTTAACTCATTAAGACAAATTGAGAGATTGTTACGCCAGTATCCTTCAGATATTTCTAACTTTTTGACTCGAACTTCTCGCGTAGTTATTACATTTTGTTTAGTTTTGTCAAGTAAATGTTTTTCAACTCTGTCTTCCCACCAACCATATAATTGGTGGTATACATCGTCAATATATTTGTCATCTACAGAATGCTTTAATTTGTTTTTAATTCTTTTTGATACAACCTCGATGTTGTCACTGCTGCCGTAAATATATAAATTATTGATAATTGAAAGTTGTTCATCTTTACTTAACAAAAGAAAATCTTCTCCTCTCCTTTTTTCATTCCAACTTGTAACTTCTTTTGCGATGTTAATAATATATTTTAATTTCTTATCTACATCGAAATTCCTTTCTTCCTTGCTGAAATCGTTTAGAATCGAAGAAGCACTTAATTCAGCTGTAGTAATAAGAACAAAAAAACATTCATCTGGATTTATAATTCCATTTTTTACATTTGTAGACCAAACTCTAATCGTTTTCCAAAAATCACTCGAACGATCCGTTAAACTCTTATTTTGAAGTTCACTATGTTTAGTTTGAATTGAAACTTTTTTGTCTATACCTTCAATAAAAATATCATCAATTTTCTCTAAAGTAAGACAAACTTCTTCAGTAGATTCTATAGAATCAATTAAAAGTTTAAGTGCACACTTTTTTTGATATTCAAATCCAATAATAGGAGGGGCAGCATTAAAATTAGGCATACATAAACCTTTTAGATTATTCTTAATTGATATTTGTGTGACTCATCTTAAAGTTTTCGAAAATTATCATAATTTTTTATAAAAATTCCATAGTCTGTAAATAATAAAATGAACAAATCACCAAGAAATTTAGCGTAGATATCCGAAAATTCTGGTTGATATGTTTAATTGTTGTAACTATTCAGCCATACCCTTAGTAAAAGCAATTTTTCCTCTTTCTGAGGAAAAATTTTTAAAACTGGACAGCTTTTATTATAATTAGATAATAATATGCCTGATTCAACGATAGACAAACAAAGAGAAATTGAAATTTCGCTATTTGAAGAATATAATAAGATGTATGAGAGAGCTTTTTCACTAATAAAATTTATATTCTTTTTAATTACGTTCTATATTTCCATACTCGTATTTACAAATAATAAAATTGATGTCATTGCCAATAAACCCTACTTTACAATTGGCTCTCTTGCATTTAGTTTAGTTTTCTTGGCTATTAGCATTTTTAGTTTGACAGCTCCAACAGTTGCATTTTTCATGTCTAAATTCATAAAGGCAGGCAATTTTATGGATGGCCACTTTATTACATTTAGAGAAGGTGATGAGCTCAAAGAACATAATAGAAAAATGTATTCGTGGCTTGGTAATTTCACAGTTATTTATTATATGTCCAATTTATTAATTTTGATATCAATTATGTCATTTGGTAATTATTTTATGGAAAGTAAAATTATATTTTTCTTAATAGGTGTAATCTGTGCAGTTTCCATTTTAACTTGTATATTATATTGTCATGCATGTGCTCGTTGTGGAAATGAAACCGAGTTTTTGTTGACCCATCTATAGGGGGTAGGCCTAGTACCGTGAAAACCCAAATGTTGAACATACATTTTAGTGACTACCATCAGCTGATATTGTTTTGATCTAAATTGATGATCCATAATTAAGTTTTCATGGTACTAGTACCAGCGAAGTGGTCATTAGGTGCAAAGTTAATGGTAACAAATTAGAATTGGCTCTGCACATCTTGTTTTTAACCGCAAAAAAGAAATCTTGATATTTTATGTTAAAATATCAAGGTTCTTCCCATTAGATATTTGAGATCTTTTCGTTTCAAAAATTATGATAAAAATTGCTCTCGAAATCAAGATATGCACAGGTTTTGATCATTTATAACACGTCAGATGCTCCAAATCTTAAATCCTCTATTAGTAGATTTAGAAAAGTTCGAGTTGAGTCAGAGAACCGACTCCTTCCAATCAAGTCTCTAAAAAATATGGTCAGCTATGTGGGCGGCTCTGTAATGGATGGTGGGTATCTAAGCTATTTATGCAGGCATGAAGATATGTTTAACGATTTAAATTTTTTTGGTAAAGCTGGGGGCTGCTTTATGGGACGTTCGAAAGAGAAAAATGTTATCCTGACCTGTTAGAACCTGTAAGGAAATTGCTCATCGAATCAGGAAAACAATTTAAAAACTTGGGGTTACAAGTGGACCATTTATTTTATACTTCAGCATCTTCAGTCATATTGATGAAATTTATTATTTTTGGACTGTTTATTTCGTCCCTACAAAAAGGATTGGGATAAAAGAAACAGTTATTACTGTGGTCAAGTATTAAGATGGCACTTACATCATCCATTTTATCTAAAACAAATATCCCCTCCTCTTCTATATATGAATTATTCGATGAATTTGGAATCAAGGAATATTTACTCAAAAAGGATTCCCATCCTTTACTTATTGCCTTCTGGATTTTTATCCATGAATCACGAGCCTGTACTTCAGTGTTAACATTTTCCCAGTTTCTTCGTTTCAATTTTTCGAAGTCTTCTTCTGGAGTACCCATAGTGTTCGAACAAAAACAGCATATAGATCCATATAATATTTTACGAATATCCTCGCTGTTAATTCCCCATTCATGAATCTCGATGGCAATAATATAAGGATTTTTTTCTAGTTCGGGGTAAAAATTTTCTTTTTTCATTTTGTCATATATTTGTTGATTTTTGAAATTTTCCTTTGATCCAATGGCAGGGACTTCAACCCATCTATTAGTCAAATCTGAAGAACGGAGAATAGATAAAAAGTCATCAAATTCTGTTCTATTTTTGAGGCTAGTTACTTCTATGCATATCTTAGAATCATCGTTTATGCAAATCATGTCTGGAGATTTGTATGTCTCGCCTTTCTTTTTCTTAAAACATGTATCTTTTTCAGATAATAATTCAACTTCATGCTTATTGCTCAGTAATAGTTTTGCAACTTTTAGCTCAGAAACTGTTGACTTAAATTTTCCATTATCATCTACACTTTCGAATTTTGTATCAAGTCCTTTACATCCAAGCTGTTTAAGGTTGATAATTAAAGTTTCGACTTCTAAAAGTTCGTCGAGCCTATCTTTGTACTCTTTGAAAAGTTTTGCCTGAATATCACTACTTTTGAGCAAACTAGTGTCGAGTCAATTCTCAATTGTCGGATAAAGACGTGACAATTTTATCCTTGCATCGTCTGTTGTAAATTGCCAATTAACCTTTGAATTTTTGTTGTTTCTGTAATTTTGCCATGCCAAAACTTCTTTCTTAACAAGCTCGATGTTATCCATTCTCCTTTTCAAACATTGACCTGTAAGTACGTTCAGTTCAATCTCTGCCATGTTCAACCAGCTTCCATGTTTTGGTGTGTACACGAACTCAAATCTGTCCCATAGCGCCTTTGCTTTGGGTGGTGGAAATGTTTCATAGAGAGATCCAGGTATATGCGTGTTTAGATTGTCCATTACTAACGTAATTTTATCTGCATTTTTATGTTGAACTTCTATTTCTTCCAGGAAATAAGCCCAGTCTCGCTTTGTTCTTCTTTCAGTAATCTTTACCATTCTTTTCCCTGTCAACGGTTCACAGGCAAGGAATACATTGCACATTCCATTTCGCTCATATTCATAATCGTACCTGGCTGGCTTTCCTGGTGAGCAGGAAATAGGAATCCTGGTTTCTGCAATCAGTTGTTTTGGGGATTCGTCCATACATACAACAGGGTTTCGTGGATCAAACGGACGTTTATAAACATCCAGAACCATTTCCATATTTGCAACAAAGCTACTGTTTTGTTCCGGAGGAATTACCCATCCTTTCTTTTGCCAGGGTTTGATTTCGTTTTTTTAAAGTACGCCGTACTGTTTCGTGAGAAATATCCTCGAAATAGCCAAGTTCTACAGCCTTATCGGCTAATAATCTCAAAGACCACCTTGCAAAACCTTCAGGGGGTTGACTGCAACTAAGGGCGATTAAATGGGCTTCAGCGTCACCATCAACTTTTTTAGTATAAATGCGATCACTTTCTTTCCCGTTGAGGGCAACTTCAAGGCCTTCTTCAACAAATCTCTTCTTAACACGGTCAATTTTTTTCATACTAATATTCAGGACACGTGAGATTTCTTCATTGGTTGAATGGTTAACATTCAATTCACTTTTATCGCAATTAAGCAAGATCAGAGCATTGAGGACTTGTTGAGAGTTATGTTTTCCTTTTGAAGCAAGTTCACAAAGAGATCTACGTTCATCTTCGGTAAGTGTCACAGTATATCTAATCATAAGTAATACTTATGAAGATCATTCAATATAACACTTACGACATTTCATTATTGACGAGACACTAGATAGTTCAGGATATTTTGTAGCCATGGAAAAATCAACTGTTGAAGACATTATGATACCTTAGACGAATCTTTTTAAATTTAGCAATATACTTTGTATTTAAAAACGTTTCTTTTATTAATTATATCCCATGCATAGGTTTTGTCGTAAAACCTATGAAAGCAAGGACAGCAGCAAAACCACGAAATTAAAGATAAGTTTGCAGATTTCAAGTGAGTTAAGAGATCAGAGCCAAATCCAGACACTGACATGTCCGAAAACCTGAGCCTCTCAGACAGCCTTAGAATCAATTTTTTTAAAAAATAACCATATCCACAAAAAGTCAACATCGACACATAAAATAAATTAAATTAGTAAAACGCACTCAATTTTTCATTTTTTTAAAACAGTAACCTGAAAAGAAGTACTATTAAACCGCGTTTTGCATGCATCTAAAACCTATAACAGTATGAATTTAAGATATGATTACAAAAAAGTATTTATCCTTATTAATATGGTTGCAATGGGTATATAACTTTGAAGCCATCAAAAAACAGAGAACAAAATAGAAGAAAAAGGAGCCGGGAAGGAAAGAGGCAAAAAATGGGGAGTTAGCTGTCGGAAACAAAACCGCAAACCTGTTCCGAATGCCTCTTAACAGCTCAAAACCTTATCAAGGAAATACTGGTGGATGCGCAGATCATCGGTTAATTCCGGATGGAAAGCAAGAGCCAGCACATTTCCCTGCTCTGCAGCAATAATCATGTCTTCAAGCCTGGAAAGCACGCGCACACCAGGCCCGCAGCTAATGATTCCCGGAGCCCGGATGAACACCCCGGTAAACGGAGAGTCAAGAATAACCACATCAAGCTCTGCCTCAAAGGAATCCCTCTGTCTCCCAAAAGCGTTCCTGTTAACCCTGGTATCCATGATCCCGAGCAGCTCCTGCCCGGTTTTTTCTACCTGCCGGTCCCCTTCCTTTGCAAGCACGATCAGCCCCGCACAGGTCCCGAGAACCGGAACTCCCCTTGCAGCAGCCTCCTTAATCTCCTCTCCAATTCCCTCACGCGCAAGCAGCCGGCAGAGCGTTGTGCTCTCCCCGCCGGGGATCACAATTCCGCTGCACTCCGGAACAATCCCCTTATGCTTTATCTCAACTACCTCAGCCTCAACCCCTCTCTCTGCAAGGGCTCTCCTCAAAGCATCAACATGCTCGGAAACCGCTCCCTGAATAGCGATTACACCTATCTTCATGAAAAACACCATTTTCCGGAAATTAATCCTCTATTTCTTTAATCAAAAACCCTGAAAAAATAAATTGATTTTATTCTTACAAACCTGCAAGAATAAATCTGTTTTTAAAAAATTGAATTTTAGCCCCTTGAAAGAAGCTAATTATTATAATCCGTTTATGGTCCTCTTGCGCGAAACTGTCTGTAAAAACCCGTAAATTAGTCCTCTTGAGCGAGCGAAGCGAGTGAAAAGGACGGCGGGCTCCCGAATCGCAATTCGGGTGACGCAACTCGGGATTGTGGATTTTACCAACCGCGCTCCTGAAGGGCTTCCTGGGCAGGGATCATGTCAGCACTTATGCCTTTCATGCCCGCGCCCACGCCTTTTGAGATCTCGGCAAGTTTTGCAGGGTTATCGTAGTTATTTACGGCTTCAACGACTGCTTTTGCCATCTTTTCAGGGTTTTCGGCTTTAAAGATGCCTGAGCCTACAAAAACCCCGTCCGCACCAAGGCGCATCATAAGCGCGGCATCGGCAGGGGTTGCAACTCCTCCGGCTGCAAAGTTTACTACAGGCAGGCGCTGCATTTTGGATGTTTCGACCACAAGCTCGATCGGGGCTTCGATTTCCCTGGCAACCATTATAAGTTCTTCTTTGGTCTTGCCTGCAAGGGCCCGGATTTCACCCTGGATCTGCTTCATATGCTTTACTGCCTGGCTAACGTCACCTGTTCCGGCTTCACCTTTGGTCCGGATCATGGCTGCGCCTTCGTTGATCCTGCGGAGGGCTTCTCCGAGGTTTCTGGCTCCACAGACAAAAGGCACTGTAAACTGTGTTTTGTCTATGTGATAGAAAGGATCCGCAGGAGTAAGGACTTCTGACTCATCCACCATGTCAACACCGAGGGCCTCCAGAATTTCGGCTTCGACAAAGTGTCCTATCCTTGCTTTTGCCATAACGGGGATGGTGACCGTGTCAATAATCTGTTGTACGATTTCGGGATCTGCCATCCTGGCGACCCCCCCAGCCTTTCGGATATCTGCAGGTACAGCTTGAAGGGCCATAACAGCAACTGCTCCGGCTTCTTCTGCAATCCTGGCCTGTTCCGGGGTTGTAACGTCCATGATCACACCCCCCTTCTGCATCCGTGCAAAGCCCCTTTTGATAAGTTCGGTCCCATGTCTCAATTTTTCAAAGTCCATGAATGTCATCCTCTTTGTTTTGATAAGATTTCTATGGTATATTGCCGTGGGAGATCTCTTCCACAGGTGAAACGGCCATCAGGTCTTTTCCACCAGTTGCAACCAGCAGGTTGCGGTTATCAGTATGCTGTTTCTCCAGTTAATTGTGAATACGCTCAATAGTTAAAAGCATTATTTAAGCTATTCCTTAATAGGAGAGTACAGAATAAATTAACTTGCAATGATATAAAATTTTTATTTTTTTATTGAAAATTAATATTTTTAATAACTATCCTGTTTTTCCGGCCATTTACCCCGAAAGTACTCCTGAACCCTTAATGAAATTCTGCGCTATACTGTCAAAAAGTATATTTATAAGTTAACTTTTCGGTTTGACATGATGATCTCAGCCTTCATATAATTTCAATCTTCATAATACATCCTTTAAGGTTTGGTACGATCCCTGAACCAGAACATGGATAGAAACTGACTCTCCTACGTTCAATTATCCAATATAAAGTTTTTGTAAATAGCCTGAGAGATGGGATGGGAAATTCTTTTAAGAAAATGATACATACTTCTTTAATTCCTCTTAGATATCAAACAGGGCATTTGAGGGGCTACATGAAAAAATAATTATAAGATGTGCTAAATCATTACATAAGGTTATTTTTTCCGGATAGTTATATAAGGTTATTTTTTCCGGATAGTTATATAAGGTTATTTTTTCCGGATAGTTTCTGGATTTCAGGTGCTTACTAATTTAAAAAACAGATTTACTTATGTCTGGGGGATTCGAAAATGAAGATTAAAAATCTGGAAGTATCATTGTTATGTGCATTTTTGCTTACCGCCCTTATCGCGTTACCGGCATATGCCCAGATGGGACCTGGAGGCAATTCAGGTATGGGTAATTCAGGTGCAGGAACGGGATATGGAATGGCGCAAGGTTACGGTTTTGCGCAGTATGACGGCAGGTTTAATGGCTTTGGGTCAATGACCTTTGAAGAAGCCGCAGATACCTTCGGGATTCCGGTTGAAGACGCGATCTCTGACCTGGAGCTTCCGGAAGATCTGGATACACAGCTTACCATTCTGGAGATCGAAGAGCAGTATGGGGTTTCAGGGCAGGAAATTGCCAGTTACATGGTAATGAACATGCAGCAACTGAATACAACCCTTAACCCGAGGGGAAGGCTCCTGATGCGTCAGGAAGCCATTCAGGCCATGAGGGCCGGGAGGGGTAATGGGATGTATTTCATGCGGCAGGGAAGCTTTGCCTACGGGAACTTTACCACTTTTAGCTTCGACGAAAGCGGGGCAATAGAAGACTTTGCCGTAAGCGGAAACCTGCTCTTTGATTCGGTTGATGTCTCGGACTTTGAGTACCTTGACGAACAGGTAACGGAAACAACAGCCTTTTACCAGGGCGCTGACAGCCAGATCCTGATTCAGGATTCCCCAATGGGAATTTTCCAGGTAAGAGCTTTTGCAGACAAAACCGTCACTTACAACCTTGCAGAGGGAGTAACGGCAAGCCTGGAAGAAAACATTTCCAGCGAACTTGAGAATGCAGTTCCGATAAAAATTACCTCTGATAATTTTGAGGGCTACCTCCTGTTTTTCAGGAATCCCCTTGCCGAAGATCCTGATGTAGATATTAACGGGACTGAAGCGGAAATCTCGGACGATAAGATCACGGTCAAACTTGTCGAAGATAGTGTGGCAATGTTCAGGGCAAGTCCGATGCAGCCTTCATTGATGCAGACCGGATACAGATACAGTAATAATTATACCTACATGAATCAGGTGTTTAACAGGGAAATAGCAACCGGAAGATTCGGAGCTGAGATGGCTCTTCGGGCAGGCTCGGATTATGCTCCGGTCACAAATTATGCCCCTGTTGGCCTGAAGATAAGGGAAAGAGATCAGGACCGCATTGTCCTCGATGTTGAATCCGAACTGCCAGATGGAAGAGTCGTCTATATAAATGTAGACAATGAAACCATCAACCTCACCAATCCCGACCGCCTGAGACTCAGGTATGACGGAACGGTAATTGAAGAAGCTGGCAGCATCGACGAGCTCTTTGCAGGCGGAAGCAACCCCCTCTGCTACAGGCAATACGAAAATGGGACAGCTTCAATTGCAGTATATATTCCGCAGTTTTCGGAACATGAGATCATAATAGACCTTGAGCCCGAAGGAGAGGAAGGTTCAGAAGACCTTGAAGCCCAGGATGAAGAAGACCTGGAAACAGGAGAATCTGCAGCTCAGGACGAAGAAGGAGAAACTGAATCATCTCCGGCTTTTGAGTTAGGGTTTGCAGTTACAGGCCTGGCAGTGGCATACGGACTGAGGCACAGGAAATAAAAACTCAGCACCGTGAGTTCTGTATCAGGAATCCGGTAATCTCATCCCCTCAAAAGGGGAAATTTGTATTTCCGGTTCCTGATTTATTACTTTATTTCATTCGAACCGTAAAACATTATTCACTATATTGAGTCGTTCTTGTCCCGCTCGACACAGGAGAGCGGTATTTCCCAAAAAGACTGAAAAGAAGGAGAAAAAACAGTAAAGTAAGAAACTATCAAAGAAGCTGTAATAACAAACGGAAAAGAACAAATCAAGCTATATCAAAAAATACCCTTATTCTGTGTCTCTTTTTCAATCAAAATTCTTTTTTCGGCTTTTTGTACAGAGCTCTTACTACTCTTCTAGCTGTTTTTCGATTCCCGAAGAATTTTCCATTACTTCTTCTCTTCCGTACAGGTCAAGCTTTGTACAGATACTTGCAGAAACCCATATGGTAAGCGCAGGGATGAAGGCTTTTAAAAATTCCATGAGATTAGTTCCAGAGTAACTGGCAGGTTCCACTGTGGCAAATCCAAAATCAAGAACAAGGGTGGATACCCCGAACAGCATGAGGGCGATAAATACCCGTGTAGCCCGCTGTCCTGCATCTCCGGAATCTTCCGGGAGTCCTTTTCGTATTATGAGGAGATATGCCATGTTTGCGCCAAGGAAAAAGCCCGCTACTTCGCCGCTGACAAGAGACATGGCTACAAGCAGGGTGGGGACTACAAACATAACGGAGTAGAAAAAGAGATTTTTCTGCCTTAAAGCAGGTTCAAAGTTTTCTTTTTTGAAAAATTCATCTTTCAAGGAGCTTTTGAGGAAGTACGAAAAGGCGACAAAGATAGTTAAGCCCAGGACAGCGCCCCCAAGGACATCACCCAGAAAGTGCCTCCCCAGGTATATTCTTGAAAAAGCTACGAGCAACACTGCTGCAGGAACCAGCCTGCCGATTCTTCTGCTGTTGAAGACGCTGGACGCCCCTCCCCAGAGCACAGTGGTAAGTGCAACATGCCCCGACGGAAAACCGAAAGGAGAATCAGGCAGAGGGTCCTGAAGGCGGAAAGCTTCAAGGATTTCCCTGTCCGGCAGTTTGAAAAAGCCCGTTTCTCCGTTTCCATTAAAGGGAGAGGTATTTTTGATTCCGTATTCCAGGTTGACTACCCTGCTGTCGACAAAATCCGGCCTTGGGAAGGCGATCAATGCCTTAAAGGTCTCGGTAAGGAGAGCAGTCCAGATCAGCAGCTGGAACAGAAGAAAACCCTTCCTGAAATCAATCCCGAAAGTGGTGATGATTATTATGCCGGCAAAAAAGGCGGCAGACCCCATTGAAGTTATCAAAAACATGAGGAAAGTAAACCATTCGGTCCCGAGGGACTGGAGGTAAAGTATGGGTTCGGTCTGGAACAAAGGATTTGTCTCCTGCTTAATGCTTTCCGGCAGGCATGTATCCGGCTCTATCCAGAAAGCGGGGAATCTGTAAAAAGTTTATGTTAAGTTTAGCATTTGACCCCACATAATAAATATATGGAAAATTAATAAAAATGTGAAAAAAATATTTATGATTTTGAGATCAATAATGTGATCATATTTTTTCTAATCAGATTGCAACATCAAGGTCGATTACTTGAAGCCAAACCAGATAGACGACACCCGAAGAAAAAGAGCTGTAATCATTTTCCTTGCCGCCATGATTTTCGTCTCGGTAAAGGGATATTTGTCCCCGGTAGTAGGTGTCGGTTTCATCCTCCAGAAAGAAGTGGTCGGAGTTTCAGGAGAAGAGAGGACTATTATCTTCCAGAACGGCCCTGAAGGAGTTCTGGTCCAGAACGTAACCTGCAGAGAACTGCTCCCGGAGAGTGAAAATCTCCAGATCAACGAGTCCGTAGAAGCCGAACTAAAAACCATGTACCCGGAAATTGAGTACGTTGTCATAATGCGGCTCTGCGTTGAAGACGAAGTAAGGGAATACAGGGCAAGCAGGGAGGACTTCAATACGCTGGAAGTGGGAAGAGTGGCCAAGTTCAGGGTTTACCGCTCCGAAAGGGACCTGATCGAGAGGATAGTCGAGATGTAAGCTCTGCAGCCGGCGCCTGCTATCAAACTATCTTTTTAATTTGTTCCTTTCAGAGTTGTTTCCCGATTATTTTCTTGTTTTTCCCGTTATTTTCTGTTTTTCCGGTCTATTTCTGCTTTTCTCTTTCGCGGAAAATTTCGTTCCTTCAGTTTTATATCCGGTGATATATAATTTTCATATATTCTGTATATACCGGAAATAATGAGCCATCGTAAATATCTGCCATAATATTCGATATTTCCGGAAATTTGATGTTCTGGAACATTGGAAATCCCGGAAATTCAATATTCTGGAATACGATATTTCCGGCATATGCACGTTTGAGGGGGATTAAATGAAATTCATGAAAACACTACTCTTGCTTTTGCTCATAGTATGCCTTATAGGCGTTTCAGGCTGCACGAGTTCGGAAGATTCCGAACCTGAAGTTCCTGTGCCCGATACTCCTGAACCCAGTCCCGATGTCCCGGCTGTTCCCAGAGCAGCAGGAAACACTTCAACTGACATCCTGAACGAGACCGTTAACATCACAGGTGAGAGCCAGGCCTATCCAAGTTATACAGCTGCTCCGGCTGCAGAGGGAAAATATCCGGCAGTGGTGCTGATCCACTCCTTTAACGGCTTTGAACCCGGATACCAGGAGATGGTGGACGGGATGGCAGCAGACGGGTTTGTTGTGGTTGCTCCGCAGTGGCAGACCTATTCCCGCTCGCCTCCGGATTCAGAGATGGAGGCCCTTGTCAGAAACAGTGTAAGTTACCTGGAGAGCAGGGATGATGTTGATCCGGAAAAAATTGGTCTCACCGGTTTTTGTGCGGGCGGCAGGTATACCATGCTTTTCCTGCCCCAGATAGAGGAATTCAATTCAGGGGTTGCCTGGTATGGTTTTCCGTATTCAGGTGGAACTGAGACCCGGCCGGAAGCACCTGCAAACCTGACCGACCAGCTTGAAGCCCCGATCCTTATCATCCACGGAACTCGCGACCAGGCGAGCAATGTCTCGGATATCTACCGGTACGCCACCGAGCTGGATGCCGCTGACAAATATTTCGAACTGAAAGTTTACCAGGGAGAACCACACGGTTTCATGGTCCAAGACGGAGAACTTTCCGAAAGCTTCGTTGCCCGGGACGCATATGATGAGATGATTGATTTCTTTGACAGGACACTGAATTCAGGGACAATGAATAATTCGTCCCAGTGACCTGAGAGAGCACTATCAGTCTCATCAATTCATTTTTTTATAAAAATAGCCTTTCAGTCCATTTTATTATAATAGGGATATATTTTGCCAGTATCATAAATATTGTCTGTATCTCTGAATTTTGCCAGTATCTCTGAATTTATCTTTTAACAGGTTGTTTTTTACTTTACATTATTGCTGAAAGTAGAGACAACTTTGCAACTTCCGAATACGATTTTCAAAAAAGCAATATATATTAAATCCATAATATTAAAATAAAAAATGTTCTTGCCCGAAACATGGACTTATGGTAAACACACTTTCTCACCTGGGAATAGGTTTGCTGATTGCGCTGGCTCTGGGCCTGAGGGGAAAGAAACTAAAAGTTGTTGCTTTTCTCTCCGTGCTCCCTGATCTGGACGTTATCCCGTATTCGTTGTTCCTCGCTGTCAACAGCAGCCTGTCCCATGAGTCCCGGAACCAGCTATTCTACCTGTTCGGGCACAGGGAGTTCACGCACTCAATTCTTTTCATACTTCTGGTTACACTTTTAATCTGGGTAAAAACAAGAGACTGGATTTTTACCTATGGGGGATTCCAGTCCATTTTTCTCCATGTTTATCTGGACTATGTCACAACCTGGAAAATGCGCCCGTTTTATCCGTTCAGTACAGACTCTTCCATTATAGGGGCAGTTTATTTCTATGACCCCCTGCTAAATTTGCTTCCATTCCTGCCCCTCTTCATTGTAATTGCAGGGAATTTGAAACGCAGGGGGAGGCTAAACGGCAGATTCGACAACTTTTGCGTTTATATAGGTAAGAACGCCGATAAACTCTATGCTTCCCTGATCCTTGTACTCCTCTTCTGGCTTGCTTTTATGCCGGTTTCAAAAGCCTTCCTCATCAATCATATATCCTGGACAGAAGAAGCCGAAATAAGCTACCAGAATACATATCCTGAAGCCACAGGCAGGTTCCTGACTGCATACTCTTTTAATTCTACTCATTACAAGGTTCTGGAAGTTAGTTATCTTTCAGGAATCGAGAAAAGCAAATATGTTGAAAAAATATTGATAAATGGAGATATTCCTGATGCTTCTGCCTACATTGAAAAGGCTGAAAAGCTCTATAGTGCCGGCCTTCCTCAGGAAATAGACTATCCGGTTTATGTGGTTTCTGAAGACGATGACTCTGTAACGGTAACCCTGAGTGATGCAAGAAATCCTTATGTTGAAAACTGGGCTTACTTCAACTCTATTTACAGGTTTATTTTTGACAAAAGGAATGAGGAATATCATGTTTACGCAAGTGTCCAGGGAGGACCGGAAGAGGAACTTAACAGAAACTGGTTTGAATGATCCAGTTCAGATGACCATTTCGTCTTTTTTCCAGAGCGGATATAAATTATCCTCTCATTTATATAATAAGAGCCAAATATACAGGAGCGAAGCACTATAGCAGTAGAACTTCTCTATCAGAAGAGCTTTAGAACTGAAGTGTTTCCAGAAATATAGTTTTCCAAAACTTATTCATTAAACACACCACAAATAATACGGAAAAATTCACGGTATATTTATGGTAAACACAATTTCCCATATAGGAATCGGTCTGCTTCTTGCCTATGCCCTGGGCTTGAAAGGAAAAAAAAGGCTTGGCCTGGTTCTTCTTTCTATAATCCCTGACCTGGACTATTTCAGCTACTCGCTCTTTACGCTCATTAACGGAAGCGTAAGTCACGAGATGAGAAACCAGCTTTTCTATTTGTTGGGTCACAGGGAGTTTACGCATTCGATTTTTTTTGCTTTTCTTGTCGCACTTCTTATCTGGTTCAGAACTAAAGACAGGGCTTTTGCATTCGGAGGGTTTCAGGCACTTTTCCTGCACATCCTCCTGGATTACACTACCATCGCAAAAATGCGTCCCTTCTATCCGTTCAGCACAAATGAATCCGCCCTTAGAGCCCTTTACCCCTTCGACCCTGTGATAAATATCATACCCTTGCTACCGGTTTTCATAGTAGCTGCGGAATATATGAAAAACAGGGACAAATGGAGGCTTGGAACCGGAGTTAAATGGAATTTTAAAAGCAAGAAGAGACGGCCTTTTAAGGGCAGAGACAGCTGGAGCCTAAAAAGTAGAGACAGCCTTAAAAACAAAAACAACCTCAAAAACAGAGATATACTGAACAGAAAATTAAGCGGACTGAAAAAATTAAGTGTATTAAACGGGTTCCATGGTTTTGTAAACAGGCATGAAGGCAAATTTTATGCTTCTTTTATCCTGATTCTCCTTGTTTGGACCACAATATTCCCTATTGCAAAAGTCCTCCTGATAGACAGCATCTCCAGGGAAGAAGGAACCAAGATCAGCTACAATGACACCTATCCTATATCGATCGGCAAATTCCTGGCAGCATATTCGTATGATGATACCCGGTATAAACTCCTGAAAGTCAGCTACTGGTCAGGAGTCGAAAAAAGCTTCTACGTTGAAAAAGTAACCGTGACCGGAGACGTCCCGGATGCCTCCGCCTATGCCGAAAGAGCCGGGAGGCTATACGGGAATTCAGTGCCTCAGGCGATCGATTATCCTGTATATTCGGTTTCGGAAAAAGATGGGGATGTAACCGTAATATTAAGCGATGCCAGAAATCCGTATGTTAAAAATTGGCCTTATTTTGATACGGTTTACAGGTTTGTTTTTGACAGGGAAAGCGGAGAATACGAGGTATATGAGAGTCACTACGGAAGAGCAGAAAAGAAGCTTGATAAAAACTATTTTGAGTGAACCTTGAGTGAACCTTGAGTGAACCTTGAGTGAACCCTGGAAGCAAAAAGCATTTTGAGAAAAACCGGAGTCGTTTCCGATTACACTTCATCCAAAAAATGTAATCGGAATAACATAACTATGCTTAAACAACATAATTATGCCGAATTATGCTGAAAAATAATTTTCCGATTATTATGTCGAAAAATATCTTCCCGATTTATTTCTGAATCTTTTTGAAGTACTTGTCTAGTTCTTCCCAGTCGATTATGTTCCAGAACCCTTCTATGAATTTGCCCCTATCATTCTTGTAATCAATGTAGTAGGCGTGCTCCCAGACATCCAGGTCCATAATGATCGGGAAATCAGGGACCAGGTTTACATTATGCTTTTCTATCTGTACGATCCCGAGCCTTTTGGTGTCATTGCAGAAAGTTAAGGCTGCCCAGCCGGAACCTTCGACACTTGATGCTACCTTGGAAAATTCTTTTTTAAATCTTTCAAAACTTCCGAAATCTTCCTTAATTGCTTCAGCAAATTCGCCGACAGGTTCCTTGCTGGCATTGCTTGCAGGAGTCATCTCCCACCAGAAGAAGTCGTGAAGGACATGCCCGCTCAGATTGAAAGACAGAGCTTTTGCAGTTGCCTTATAGTCAAAATCCGTGCCGTCTTTTCTGGCTTTGTCCATCATTTCCAGAAGGGCGTTAGTGTTGTTCACATAACCCTGATGGTGTTTGTCGTGGTGTATGCGCAGCTGTTCTTCGGAAATGTACGGTTCAAGGTCTGCGTATCCGTATTTCAATGGTGGTAACTTGTACAAGTCTTTAGCCATATTATCTACCCTCTTTACAATCAGCTGTTTTGCAGAATTTGCTCCTGAATCGGAATAGAACCCGAGTAGATCAGAATATCTGAATAGACCTGAATAGAATCCGAACGGAATCCAGATAGATCTGAACATAAAATGAAAGGTCTCTGAACAACCTGAATAACGTTCTAGCAGAATCTAAATGGAATCTAACAGAGTCTACACTTTCCAGTCCGAGATTCAATTACAAATCCTGCCTGCTAACCAATTTTCCCCTAAATTATGCTAACAGAAGTCTGTCTTTCAAACTACTCTGTCACAAACTACTCAATCCCAAAATATTCTGCGCTGTATATTTTCAATACAAAGCAAATACATTTCAAATCGCCATCTGGCAATTCTAAATGTAAAATATAATTATACATCAAACCTATTTAAAGGTAAAAGACGAAAAACATAAGATATTTTTGAAGAAATTTATACAAGGTTTCGCCAAACTTTTTGTGTCTTTACAAACTTTTTGTTTCGTAATCGTCAAACAGTTTGTTTCGTATTCTCCAAACCGTTTTTCTGTATTTGTTAGCCTGTAATTATTTGTAGAAATGTACGCCCTAATTCTGCAGAAAGCTTGCGCTCCCTGTGTTGTTCTAAAAATTCCTGATATTTTCTGCTGCAGTTTCATCATCCTGATATCTCTTTCTGCTTGATTATTCTCAAACGGAACTTTCAAATCTGTCAGGAATCTCAGGATCTTTTCTTTGTGTTCTATAAACCGATCCAGCAGATTCCTTGCTTTTGTTTTTGGGTTCTTTTCACGTATTCATTGTTTTTCAGAGAAAACTACTCTCCTGCATCTCTTTATTTTACCATTGTTTTGATGATGTTCCTAAGCGAAGCTCCAAATTTTACCTGCAATTATCCTTTATACGGGTCTGCTTGAGCGCAGCGAAACGAGTGAAAAGAACTGCGGTCGAATTTTTGGAAAATTGCTAATTTTAGGGCAAATTCCTGAAAACGCAAGCAAATTTTGTTGATGGATATTTTTAAATAGTATTATATCCTCTCGATTAGCACAGTTTTGTTGATTTTACATCAATCTGTATCCTAACTATATTTATCTCAACAATTGGAATTTCATCAATTGAAATATCAACTATTACTGTCTTGTAACTCCCTGGAGGAAACATGGACTCTGAATGCGGTAGAAAAGTAAGGTTGATGAACCTTGAATTCCGGGCACTTTACACTAAACTATTTGAAGATCGGTTTTTCCGCAAAATGGCTGCCTCTCAAAATGCCGAAATCAAGGAACTTAACAAAAACCAGCCTCTCGTTATCATGCTAATAGGACTGGTAAAGGAAATTATGCCCTCTACCATCGGGACTTATACGGGTATGGACCGGAGCAGTCTTTCGAGAATGGTGGATTCCCTGGAAGAGAAAGGCTTTGTCCGGAGAAAAAACGATCCTGCAGATCGGAGAAAGGTCCTCGTTTCCTTAACTGAAAAAGGCGAGAGGTGCTATGAGTTCCTGAATGAAATCACTGAGGAAATAGCTGCCGAGATTCTGGGCCTGGGTGAAGAGCAAGATTTCAGGGATTTTGAAAAGAGCCTTGAAACAATGTTGCGAGTCCTGAGAAAAATCGATTCTGCAATAACAAGCAGAAAATAAGATAGGAGACAGGAAACTTTGAAATCAGGACATAAATGTTTAAAAAATCTTAAAATTAAAAATCTACTAAAAAATTTATAAATGTATTGATGCCGAAATTTCGTATTTAGCTTCTTTCATGGAGGAAAGACATGGCCCGGAAACTTATCAATAACCTGCAGAAACTTGGCTTTACCGAAAACGAAGCCAAGATCTATGCTACCCTTGTCTGTATTAATATGGCAACGGCAAGGGAAATCTATGAAACGAGCAGGGTTCCCAGACCCAAGGTGTACAAAGTCCTGAGGGGAATGGAAGAGAAAGGATACGTACAGATAATTGAAGGGGATCCTATTCGTTTCAGCTGCATACGTCCGGAAGACCTCATCACGAGGATCAGAAATGACTTTTTGCTCTCTCTGAACGAGACTTTCTGTCGGCTCCATGCTTTGAACCCTAGCCCTGAAGGGAAAGTCCTCAGTTCCGGAGAATCTATGGAACTCGGAATGGAGTGCTAAAAAGTCTCAGGGCAATTTTCCGGTGCTGTTCTGGATATTTTTACGCCAAAATCCGACTATGAGGCATTTCTATGGTGATCCGACTATGAGGCACTTCTATGGTGATCCGACTATGAGGCACTTCTATGGTGATCCGACTATGAGGCACTTCTATGGTGATATTCGTTCTGAAATCATACCGCAGAAATACTGAATGAAAACCAAAGTGGTTGGAAAACAAAATGGTTGAGAAATTCAGTGGCTGAAAAATGAAGTTGTTGGAAAAATTTGACTAAAAAACAACCCTCATTGTAATAACTTGACTAAAAAATAAATTTGACTAAAAAACAATCCTTACTGAAAAACAATCCTTACTGAAAAACAATCCTTACTGAAAAACAATGTCTCCTTAGGAGGATTCTTTATTAAAAACCTCTTTGAAAAAATTGGGACTTTTATTCTTAACAACCGTGCCGTCATACTGGCTGGCGTACTTTTACTGATTCTGCTATCCCTGCAGGGTGCCCAGTATATAGAAATGGCATCCGGAACTGAGACTCAGGTATCAAAGGATTCGCAGCTCTACAAGGACTATGACCACCTCTTTCTGAAAACTTTCAGTACTGAGAGCGTCATTGTGATGGTTGAAGGAAGCGATGTGAAAACCGAGGACGTCGTGAAAGCTGCCGACAGACTGGGACAGCAGGCTCTGCTGGTCCCGGGAGTCACAAAGGTTTCAAGTGCTGCATCCATAATGAAGCAAATTAACTATGCTGAGTCCGGCAGGTCAAAAATCCCGGATTCGGATCGGGAAGTCCGGGAGCTTATTGAAAGCTACCCTGAATATTTTGAGGATCTTGTACTTGATGATACCCACACGCTAATAGTTATCCAGATCGAAGGGAGCAGTACTGACCAGCAGAAGGAAGACATTATCAATAATATTGAAATAGGGTTAGAAGAAGCTGATTTTCCTCCAGGCTATAAACTGACTGTTACAGGCAGCCCTTCCCTGAGGCTTGACATTGAAAGTGAAATGGGAGCCAGTATGGGCGAGCTGATAGGAATTGCAGGTATCCTGATGGTAGTCGTCCTTCTCCTGGTGTTTAAGCACGTCAGATGGAGGCTGCTCCCACTTCCTGTTGTGCTGCTTGGAGTCTTTTTTACTTTCGGGATAATGGGATATCTAGGCGTGCCCATGACCATGGTTTCCATGGCGGCTTTTCCGATACTTATCGGGATTGGGATTGATTATTCCATTCAGTTCCATAACCGGATGGAAGAGGAAATTCACTGCGGAAAAACTTCTTCACAGGCCCTTGTATCTACGGTCAAGAACACCGCACCTGCCGTAATGGTCGCTCTGGCAATGACAGCACTTGGTTTTGTCTCGCTTTTTACTTCAGTTGTCCCCATGATCCAGGACTTTGGAAAACTTCTGCTCATAGGCGTGATCATGTGCTACCTTTCCTCGCTCTTTTTCGGGCTGGTAACTCTCTATAGTTTTGACTGGATTGCCCGGAAAAACCCGTTTGGACTGTTCAGAAAAAAGAAGAACAAAGAAGGTAAAGCAGGTCAAAATGGTGAAAATGGGCTCCAAAGCAACCTTGAAAATTCACTTTGTGCAGGCGATATTCCCATGCATGAACCCGGAGCAATAGAAAGAATCCTGAAAAAAGTCACTGGTTATACCATTAAATATTCTACCTTAATTCTTGTAGTTGCCCTTGTGACCTGCTGTGCCGGGCTCTATGTCGACCAGTCAATCCCCGTCCAGACCGATACTAATTCTATGATTCCGCAGGACATGCCTTCTCTCATTAACTACAAAAACATGCAGAGTATCTTTTCGGGGTCTGGAGACCACCTGAATGTTATCGTTAAAGTCGATGACGCAAGTGATCCGGAACTTCTGGAGTGGATAGATGAGTTCTCCCAGCACGAAGTTGCAAACAGAGGGCATGTTTACAGTGCCACAAGCATAGTGGACCTGGTAAAAGAACAAAATGGGGGGACAATTCCCGATACCTCTGAGGAAATACAGGCAATATACGATGAAATCCCCGAAAGCCAGAAGGGGGGATACATCGAAGGAGGCCAGCTGCTTCATATCGACCTGAATATCGGAAACGCTATGGCAGACCTCGAAATTACAGGCATAAAAGAACTTCGGGACATTGTTCTGGAAGACATCCAGTGGATGCAACCGCCGCCCGGCGTCACGGTTACAATAACGGGTAACTCGGTAGTTATCATTGACATGCTTTCCGGACTTACAACTGGTCGAAGTATGATGACTCTACTCGGAGTTTTCCTGGTTCTTATCGGACTCCTGGTTGTTTACCGGGATATTGTAAAGGCTCTTTCCCCGATTATCCCGATGCTGGTCGTTATCGGCTGGTCAAGTCTTGTTATGACTGCCCTGGATATTGCATATAACCCCATGACTGCAGTTATGGGTGCTCTGATCCTGGGAGTCGGGTCCGAGTATTCGATTCTTATGATGGAGCGCTACTTTGAGGAAAGGGATGCAGGCATGAGCCCTCTGGAAGCCATCAATCAGGCTACGTCTACTACGGGTACAGCCCTGATTGCCTCGGGGGCCACAACCGTATTCGGGTTTTCAGCCCTGATCGCTTCGCCGTTCCCGATGATTAGCAGCTTCGGGCTGGTAACGGTCATAGATGTCCTCCTGGCAATGATTGTGACTTTCGTTATCTTCCCGCCCCTGATAGTCCTGATGGACAGCCACAGGGGAAAAAAGCTGGATATTTTTGTGAAATTACAGGGGATCATGAAAAAAAGTCAGACAGGACTTAGCAATACCTGAGCAGGCAGGAGTCCTGTAAAAAATACGGCAGAGAGAGAACTAAGGCGTGGAAACAGCTAAGGCTGGAAACAGTTAAGGCTGGAAACAGCTAAGGAATGGAGAGAGAAATTCTCGTTTCTCTCCTTCTCTTCCAACCTCTCTTCCAGGGTGAAACAGACTTAAATAAATAAAAAAATATTACTGGTTTTTATGTATGAGCTTGTTTCTCCGGTAAACCCCCTTGCTGTCCTCAGGTACATAGGACATCTTTTGCTTGTCTTTTCAGCAGTCCTGCTCGTTCCTGTGCTTGCTGCTGTTGTTCTCGGGGAAACGGAGGCAGCCATAATCTATGGGAGCAGTGCCCTTGTAACTGCAGGCATGGGTTTTTTACTCCAGAAAGTGCTTCCGGACTTCGAACTTGAAATAAAGGAAGCCTTAATCCTTGCAGCTCTTACCTTTCCTCTTTGCTCGCTGGTTAGCGCGGTCCCGATGGCGCTTTCAACCGGTATGCCCTTTCTGGACGCTTATTTTGAGTGTGTCTCGGGCCTGACCACAACCGGCCTGAGCCTTGCCCCGCCTTCTCCTACCCGGCTCTTTTTCTTCACCCGCTCCTGGTTCCAGTGGATTGGGGGAATAGGCATAATCGTGCTCGTGCTTGGAATCCTCATCCGTCCGGGGACTACGGCTTTCAGGCTTTACAGGGTGAATTTCGGAGAAAGCCGGATCCGCCCGAGTGTAATCACAACTGCAAGGACCCTGGGGACGGTTTACCTTGTCCTGACCTTGCTTTCACTGTTGCTCCTGCTCTTCAGTGGCATGCCTTTTTATGATGCTGTTTGTCACACCCTGAGTTCGATTTCCACAGGTGGGTTTTCAACGCAGACTGCAAGTATCGGAGCCTATGGTGGCTTCATGATCCCGTTCCTGATCACCGTTTCCTGCATAATGGGTGCGATCAGCTTCTCGCTCTACCCTGAAGTCCTGAAGGATCCCGGAGCTCTTGTTAGAGACCTACAGGTAAGGTATTTGCTCGGGCTTTCCTTCCTCGGGACAGTCCTTTTTGCTTTAACCCTTTCAGCAGGAGCAGGTGGGTATGAACTGCTCCGGATGCTGCCTGATGCCGCTTTTCAGGTAGTGTCAGCCCTTACCGGAACCGGTTTTTCCACTATGGACCTGGCTCCCCTTTCCGATGCTTCAAAGGATTTTCTCAGCGCAATTATGTGTATAGGGGGCAGCATAGGCTCGACCACAGGCGGGATCAAGCTCTTCCGGCTGATTGTAATAGTGCAGCTCATAAGACTTGTCTTCTATCGTTTTTTCCTCCCCATGGAGGCGATTACCCCTCTCAAGGTAAAGTCCCAGGTAGTTGACCCTGACGATTTCTACCGAATCATGACCTATGTGCTGCTTTACTCGGCCGTGCTCGTACTTTCGGCTTTCATTTTCATGCTTTACGGGATAAACTCGGCTGATGCTATTTTTGAGACCTCGAGCGCTCTGGCTACGGCAGGGCTTTCAACCGGCGTGACAACTTCGGAAATGCCAGCCCTGCTAAAGCTTGTGCTCTGTGCGGATATGTTGCTTGGGAGGGTGGAGATAATCCCGCTCTTTATTCTGCTCCTGCCCAGGACCTGGTTTGGGAGAAACAGGAAAAACGGAGAAAAAAAGACACAGTCTGAATGAGATTCAGATTAATGGAGAGTAAAAGGGAGAAATAAGATAAACAGATTAAGAAAAGAGTAGATAAATATAGAGATAATCAAAAAAAGAAAAAAGCTACAGGAAAAAGGCACAGGAAAGGAAAGAAAAAATGAGATTAATTATTATTGGAGCGAGTTCCCTCGGGATGCACCTGACCCGCGCGATGATCCGGCAGGGAAATGAGGTTATCCTTATAGAAAAGGACGAGGAAGTTGCGAGGGAGCTTGCTGAAGAGCTTGACTGCACCGTAATCAACGCTGAAGGTACCCACCCGGACATCCTGGATAAAGCAGGAATGGATTCCACGGATGCGATTGTAGCCTGCACCAACCATGACCAGGACAATATCCTGATAGGGCTGATAGCACAGGAAGCGGGAGTGGAAAGGGTTATTGTCAAAACCGATGATACGAAGTTTATGGAAATTGCAAAGAAGCTTGGGATCAGCTCTCCGATTAACCCGCCTCATATCTCCTCGACTATTATTTCCGACGCCCTGCGCGGAATTGACACAATCGAGCTGAGTAACCTCATCAGGGCTGACGTACGTGTAATCGGCTTCAAAACAGAGGAGAAGCATGCCGGTAAAAGGATCTCTGATGTCCAGTTCCCGGAAAATACCGAATGTATCGGGTTTTACAGAAATAATGAGTTTTTCCTTGCGCGGGAGAATCCGAAACTTGAAGAAGGGGATGAGCTTCTCATAATCACACGTTCCGGATACATCGACAGGGTTTACGAGAAACTTCGAGAAATATAAGTCAGAAAATTCGACCTGGAAGTCCTCTTTTGTTACATTTTTTTCCTTTTTTGTTTACGTTTTTTTCTTTCTCTTCGTTTTTCTTTCTCTTCGTTTTTCTTTCTTCCTTTTCTTTTTGAAGAATTTCATGTTTGTTTTTTATGCTTGTTTATGTGATGCTTATTTATGGAATCTGTCGGAATGTTTAAATACAATCAAATTGTAGTTGAGTTATCAATGGTTGATATATCAATTATTCCTTTTTGAATAATTGAATAGTCAACTTGTAGCCTGATAAATCATCCCATTCTGGCTGTTAAAGGTCAGTTTATCAGGAAAGGGTTCGATTGAATCCGGTAAAAAGAGATGATAAGGAAAATGAATGAGGCAACACTGAGTAAGATTATTCTCCTGTCAATGGAACGGGACTCTCTCGACAACCTGATTTTTGACCAGGCCTTCCAGATAAAGATTGCAGGCAAGTTCAGGGAATTAAGCAAGAATCAGCCAGTAGTAATTAAAATAATAGGGATCGAAGGAGAAATCATGCCTTCTACTCTTGGAAAATACACTGGCCTGGAGAAGAGCAGCCTTACGAGGATGGTTGACGATCTGGAAAAAAAAGGGATTGTATTCAGAAAAACCGATCCTGGTGACCGGAGAAAGGTACTCGTTTCCCTTACTGAAAAAGGGCTTGAATATTACAACCGGCTGAGCCAGATTACCACTGAATTGGCTGATGAAATCCTTCAGTTTGTCGATGAGAAAGAAGTTGATGACTATCTCAAGAGCCTTGAGACCATAGTAAAAATCCTGCGGAAAGTAGATTCAAACCTGTCTGCGGGACTAAGGTGAATGTTGTTGCTTCCAGGGAATTCCTGGCTACATGAAATTATTGAGTTTTTGGAGCTTTCATATTATAAAGAGTGTCAGTTAGATCAGAACCCAGCACGTGGAAGAAGGAGGAAACCGGAATGACTCTTAAGCTTATCGAAAACCTTCAGAAACTGGGGTTTACCGGCAACGAAGCCAAGGTTTACGCCTCTCTTGTCTGCCTGAAACAGGCAAAAGCGAGTGATATTGCCGAAAGTGCGGGAGTTCCGAGACCAAAGATCTATGGAACCCTCAGAGGGATGGAAAAAAAAGGCTATGTCAGAATAATTGATGGCGATCCGACTCTTTTTTGCTGCGTGCAGCCCGAAGTGCTCATCTCAAGGCTAAGGGCCGATTTTATGCTTTCCTTAAGCGAAACCGCAAATGAATTGAATTCCCTGTCCCCAGGAAGCAGTAACTTTGCTTCAGAAAGTATCTATGGAGAACAGGTCAGGATCTGAAAAAATATATAGTAAAAACAAAATTGGGGATGATGAATAATATCACTTGATGATAGCTGAACATTGATTTATTGTGTGGGTTATTGATCTTCGGAGCTGGAAATATTACTCTTGCTAAAAACAATTTAATTTGAATCGTTTTTATATTATCCATTTTTAAAATTTGTCTATTGAGTTTTACTCTTTACCACTAAAGATCACCTTAGTCATGCTCTATTCTACCAACCGTCGAGAAATCCCATTAGAAACCTGAGAAAATGTGAGGTTAATTCCAATTTTGGTATTTTATTGAAAATTTATTCTTTATTTCCACTGTCAGATATCAAACGCATAAATTTCATAAAAGGGCAATATTTTCCATTAAATTTCACAATTAGGATATATTTAAATCAGATATTTTTTTTTGTAGTATAAATATATACCAGTAAAATCCATAATAAATCTATATAGTAATACATATTATATTACATAATACCCTTTTTTTCTGTAAAATCTTTATATAGTGTTAGCACATATGTGATAACATGGTAAGACGAGTCTTTACCGCAGACGCGGAAAACCTTGTCAGGCTGACGTTACCGGCATATCTGCGAGACAAGCTCGATATCAAAAACGGGACATTGCCGAGATAACGGACGACGATGAGAAGACAATCATAAAAACGGAAAAGAGTAAAGCAGTGGATGAAAAGCAATGAAACAGAATCGGAGCATATTTGATAGGCTGGATCAGGCTACACGATGGGCCGGAGCGGTAATGTTTTGGTTTTTTATTGGAACCCTGTTGCAGTACATGGACCCTGGTTTTTTTACTGCGGTTGGACGGGTTTGGTTACTTGTGATAGCTGCGTGGTTATACGGTGGCGTCATGTGCATTTATGATTCACTAGCAGTAGGGAAGCATGGACAAAATTAGGAAACGTTTTTCTCGGATACCTATACCCCAAGAGATGATACCTATACCCCAAGAGATGATACCTATACCCCAAGAGATGATACCTATACCCCAAGAGATTAATGTGAGACATCAGATTCGAACCCGCAGAACCTATGAGAGCAATGATCAGAGCTAAACCCCAACAAATGGCATAATATAAAGCATATATAACAAGCATATCTAACAGGTTTCACTTTAAACGAGCCCAAATCAATTTAAAATTTAAGATTTATAAAAATGTAACAACTAATATTTCTTAATAACCTGCTCATTGACGGAGTACACTCGAAGAGGTCATTTCACAATACTTCCAAGAATAACAGTTCTAACTTTACTACGTATTTTGTATAACACGCATCACACTAAGCTTATTCAGCAACTTCTAATGTCTTTTTATAGAAACCTTTAAATATAACTTGTCACCACATTTTAAAAATCCTCTTTTATGTGGTGTATTATGGAAAATATATCAATGAATAATTACTATAATATTATGAAGTTTCTGGCCTTAACAACAATACTTTTCGTATTGTTTTTTTCAATACTTTTCTATTTTCAGGACATTTTCATAGTCCTTATTGCAGGTGCAGTCCTTATTTTGATTGCGGAAAAAACGATACAATTGTTCAACAGGTTCATGGACAGGTTTCCGAACTTCAACCGAAAAGCTGTGGGTCTGGTACTACTCGCCGGTGCAGGGCTTATTTTTCTGCTTTTTGTGAGCAGTCAGGTGCAGGCCCTCGGGGTTCTTATAGGAGATTTCAGTAACATCCAGCAGGACTATGCAAGCGGAGCTTCCGCACTTTTTTCCGAACATGAGTCCGAACTTTCAATGCTTGCGGATTCCGGTATCATTAAACCCCAGGACCTGCAAAAAATAGGAAATACCATCTTCTCCGGGATAACCGACCTGGTTTCGAAAGTCTCTTATTATCTATTTACCGGGCTGTTGATAATTCCTCTCATGTTTGGTGTATACTTCAAGCATCACAATAAAATAGGGAACTATATTCAGGCTTACGCTCCGCCTGAATATGCAGAAGGGATCACCAGAGCCTTGAAGTATATGGGCTGCGAGCTTGAGGACTTCTTCAGTGCTAAAATGCTTGAGTCAGCTGTTGTGGGCCTGATTTGCTGTATCGGATTTTATCTTGGAGGGCTTGAAGGATGGTTTTACCTGGGCACTCTGGCAGGCTTTCTAAATATCATCCCTTATCTCGGCCCTCTTCTGGGGGCAATTCCTCCGGTTATTGTGGGCTACATCGATAGTCCCATGACCGCGCTCTTTGCAGTGATAACGGTGATAGTTGCCCAGCTTATTGACAACCTTTACCTCATTCCGTTCATGATCTCGGAAAAAGTGGATATCAACCCGCTCCTGAGTGTTGTCCTGACGCTTGCCGCATCCAAGCTCCTTGGCCCTCTCGGCATGGTACTGGCGATTCCCATATACATTATATACAAAATAATTATTAAAGAGTCATACAGAGAACTGATTAATATATATAGCAAAGATTGATATCTTTTTAGACCTCTGGAGCCCGGTTGTCCTCCAAAAATATCCTCAAAATCAAAAATGTTTGATGCCGGATAAAAGCTCAAGAAACCTTTTTTTCAGCAGCATTAGGACTTTTTTGACTTTTTCTCAGATATCTCCGGCCCAGCTTCCTCTAAAATTTCGGAATACTTCGTATTCACTCTGCAAAATAGAAAGATTTAAAAATATATTAAGAGTATTTATGAAGAGTTAGTTAACTATTTGAGCGATACTGCTCTGAAGGAGCCTGAAACATGATTGAAGTAAAGGGTCTTTCCAAATCCTACGGACAAACAAAAGCAGTAGACTGCGTGGACCTTTCTATAGGCAAAGGTGAACTTTTCGGTCTCCTGGGCCCGAACGGCTCCGGAAAAACAACCATGATCAAAATGCTTACCGGGCAGATAAAGCCATGTTCGGGCACCCTTAAGGTACACGGGGTAAATGTGCTGAAAGACCCCCTTAGGGTCAGGGAACTTGTGGGCGTAATCCCGGAACAGGAAACCCCTCCTAGTTTTCTGACTGCGGAAGAGTACCTGCACTTCGTTTCCAAGGTACGAAAAATGGAAAACTATGAAGAGGTCTGCGAGAAATGGTTTGAGTTTTTTGATTTTGGGGATCAGAGAAACTCCCTCTGCAAAGACCTCTCAAGAGGCACAAGACAGAAACTGATGTTTGCCCAGGCTTTTTTGCATGAGCCGGAACTTGCCATTATCGATGAACCGCTCATTAATCTCGATCCTGTGATGCAGAAAAAAGTAAAGGATTTCTTGCGGGGATACGTGAAGAACGGGGGGACTATTTTCATTTCCACGCACATCCTCGAAATCGCAAAAGAAATCTGCACAAGTATAGGAATTATTTACAGAGGTGAACTTATCCACACCGGTCGCCTTGACGACCCGGCTCTTCAGGACAGGAACTTTGAAGAGTTTTTCCTGGAACTGATTGGCAGGTGGAATGGAAACCCGAAGGGTATTCCGGAAGATCCTTTAAAAAAGGTCCCGGCACTGGCGTAAGGGTACCCTGTAGTTATTGGCTTTTTACTCTTTCTTACTTTTTACTTCAATAAATGTGTAAAAAAAGGCATAAAAAATACGTGTGAAAGACAGTAAACACGAAGAATGTGAGTACAAAAAAGAAAAAGCTGCAGGGATTTTATGTTTGACATCTTCAAATGCATGATTAAAGAGGAGTGGCGGATGCACTCCAGTCTTTTCGGGCACAGTGGTTTTGCCCTCTTTCCGGTCTTTATTTTTCTATTCACGTTTTTTGTAAGCCTGGTCCTGCCCGTATTCAGAGAGATCGTTAGCGATGCCCAGATCGCTCTAGGAATGCATTATCTTTTCCTGCTTGTGGGGGGCATGGTAGGAGCTTTCGGGCTCATGGGCCGCGAATTTATGAACCGCCGTTTCGGGCAGGCAAGCCTTATTGCATATTCTTCAAGGGTGCTTCCTGTTTCTGAAAGGTTTATCTTTGCCAACTTCCTAGGAAAAGATATCGTATATTATTTTGGCCTCTACATCCTGCCTTTTGTTTCAGGCTTTGCCTTTGCAGCAAAATTTGTTCCTGCGGGCAATTTCGGGGCTCCTTTTACCCTTCTGACCCTTCTCCTTACCCTATCTCTTTCCTTTATGATCGGGATTTCTGCAGTTTTCTTCCTGTCAACCGTTTACGCTCACTCAGGAAAGATCTCACTTTTCTGCCTGTTCTTCTCTTCCCTGCTCCTGCTCCATATTTCCGGAAACCTCGATCAGGGGACACTGTACAGCCTTCCGAGCCTTTCCTTTTTCCTCGCTCCGTCCGAAAACCAGCTCCTGCTTTCCGGAGTTCTGATCCTTGTCCCTTCCGCGCTCTCGCTTATTTTCCTGAAAATAGAATTTCCGCAGGCACAGAAGAGTTTTTCCAACTCCTTTTCAAAGATCTGCGGGTATCTGGGTTCGTACAGGTACGCAGCCTTTGTTGCAAAAGATTCCCTTGACCTTAAAAGGAGTGAAGGAGGGCTCGGGAAAGTCATTTTCTCTTTTGTGCTGCCGCTTCTACTTGTCTGGATACTGCTTTCAGCTCTCGGAAAGGTTATGCCGGCTTTGAGCACACTGACAATTTTTGCTCTGGTTCTCGGCGTGCTTTCATCTTCGATGTACAACTGGCTTACCGAGTACGATATGTTTTCATCCTATTCCTTCCTCCCCCTGAGAGTTTCGGACATAATTAAGAGTAAGCTAAACAGCTATCTTCTTCTTAACCTGATCCCCCTGGTGATTCTGACAATGCTTACCCTTAAAAACGATCCCTCATCCCTGATTCCGTCGCTTCTGCTCTTCCTGACGATCTCCCTTTACATGGTTTCGGTACTCATTTACCTGACCGGGTTCTCCCCTTCCATTAACCTCTACAACGGAAAGACCTTTGCCCTTTATACACTTTCAGTCATGCCTCTCCTGCTGCTCAACATAATCCTGTCCATGTTCGGGTCGTACTATGCACTTGTGGACCTTTTGCTTGTGCCTGTTGCCCTATACCTTCTCCTTAAAGGGTTCAGAAAATGGGATTACAACGAAAGCCGGTGCTTTTAGCTGAATAGACGTCCTTTAGCAGATAGATGTCTTTTTAACCATTGATCGAAAATATATAATTGGGGAGAGGTTAGAAGCCAATTTCTCAACATCTGAGTTCATTCTGAAGAGCTCAGGGTTTTGCCCACTCAGGCGGATCTTAAATTGGATAACGTGATTTATCGGGGGAAGAACGTGATTTATCGGAGGAAGAGACTACGATTCCGTTTCTCTTAACTTTACTTGCATTTTTAAGGGTACTGAGAAGGATGCTTAAAGACGATAAGTTCCGTGCCCTCCTGTATATCACGGCGTTCATTCTTGCTATTGGAACTTTTTTCTATCATTCTGTTGAGGGCTGGGGCTGGCTTGATTCTCTCTATTTCTCGGTTATCACCCTGACAACTGTGGGGTATGGAGATTTTACCCCTAAAACAAACATCGGAAAATTTTTCACTATTGTTTATATTTTTATAGGGTTGGGCATTCTGGTCGGTTTTGTCACTCCTATTGGAGAATATATAGTGGATAGAAGACTTGAAAAAGTACAGAAGAGGGAGCAGAAGACAGAAACATCTGAAAATGAGTTTGATTTCTCCGGCGTAATCGGGAAGTTGAGGGGAAAAAGATAAGATTTTTTTCTTTTCCAGACTTCTTACATTAGATTAATTTATTATATTTATTATAAATTATATCGTGCATCATTCGATATTGCATCATTTGATGGCTATATCATTGCATAACCGTATATCGGGCATATACGCAATAATTTTTTAAAATTAAACAAATGGGGTGAGGAGCATTAAAAGATTCAGTTTTTTTGTAACGGTAGTACTTATTGCAGCAATGTTATTTGCTTCCGGTTGTTCTCAAAATACACCTGAAGAAGGTACAACCGAAGAAACAGGTGGCGAAGTGACTGAAGAGGTAACCGAAGGGGCAGTGGAAGGAGCAACGGAAGAAACAACTGAAGGAGTAACTGAAGAAGCAACCGAAGGGGCAATGGAAACAGAAGGGGAAGGGGGATATAGCTCTGTTATAAATCCTGATGATTTTGTTGAGGTTATAGACAATCCTTATTTTCCCCTGACTCCAGGCACAACTTTTGTCTATGAAGGGGAATCCGAAGGCGAACCGATAAGAGATGAGGTTTACGTTACCAATGAAACGAGAACAGTAATGGGAGTGAAGACAATCGTTGTCCGGGACCGGGAATTTGAAGACGGGGAGCTAGCTGAAGAGACTTTTGACTGGTATGCTCAGGACAAAGACGGCAATGTCTGGTACTTCGGGGAAGATTCCAGAGAATATGATGAAGGTGAAGTTGTGAGTACGGAAGGCTCCTGGGAAGCCGGGGTTAACGGAGCACAACCCGGAATTATAATGAAAGGTAACCCTCAGGTCGGCGATACCTATCGGCAGGAGTACCTGGCTGGTGAAGCAGAAGATATGGCTGAAGTCGTATCTATGAACGAGTCGGTTTCCGTCCCATACGGTTCTTTTGAGAACTGCCTGAAAACAAGAGAATGGACCCCGCTTGAACCCGGCATCGAGGAAAACAAATATTATGCTGCCGAAACAGGGCTACTTCTGGAGATTACCGTGAGAGGAGAAGCCGAGAAGCTGGAACTTGTAGAAATTATCACTGAATGAACAGGATAACGGGAGTTCAGGAGGATTTTAAGCTCCGGACAATTTTTCGTGCTGTCTGGTGTTTAATCTTTTTTAATTTTTCTTTTTAATAGCCTTTTTTTCCGGATGTTAAGGAGTCTGAGGATATGATTCTCCCAGTATATTGATCCTGGATCCGTAAGTTCGATCATAGTTTGATAATACAATTCAATACTAATTTATTCAATAAGTGAACGTTTTTCCTGAAAACGAATATATATTTTTATGTGATTATAATTCATACTCATATAACAATCTAAATATGAGGTGCATTTATGGCAAAAAATGCTGCAACTGAAAAAGCTCCAAAAACGGATTAGGAATTCAAAATTGATAGGTTGCTGCTTTTCAATCAAATCTCCGGGACCGGGCTGTAAGAATAAACAGTCCGGAAAACCCGAGAACTAAAGTCTAAATGTATTTTTTCCGCTTTGCTCTTTAAATGACTCTTTTACTCCCTATCAGGAGGCGAGTTTTGGAATAATCCTGATCTTAAATTAGTTCCTTCGGCTGTTTATGCTCCGGCAAAACCGGTAGCTCCATCGTATTGATAAGAATGGGGCTTTCGATATCTTTTGCCCTCTCAGTCACCAGTTCCTTCCCTTTCTGCGTGAGGGCAAAAAGAGGAATCGCTGCTGCTACCTGCACAAGAGGCTTTGCAAGCTCCCTGATATATTTGGAAGCGCAGCTGATTACAATATCCGAATTATCCAGTAGTCCCTGAGCTTCTTCCCGGCTGACACCCGTTACATGTACCGCAATAACCAGCAGGTCAAGCCCGAGTTCTTTTTCTATTTCCCTTACTTTTCTGGCTGTTTCTGCGTCCGCAACCGTAACGGCAATTTTTTTGTGCCCAAGTTCGGCAGCTTTTCTTACTCCGCCTGCAGGGTCTATGGCTGCAGTCGAGGGGAAAAGTACGGTTCCGCCTCGTTCTTCTATTCCTTTGATAACCACGTCAATTGGCTCGGTTTCGACCAGACCGGACATCCTGCCTCCGATTCCCTGGACCAGTGCCGGGTTGCCGGAGATTACGGTTCCTGCGCCATCGCAGGCGGTCACGGTTGTATCAAGAAAGCCGTTTTTGAGGCCGCTCATCATGACTTCGGAGGCGCCGAAGGCAACCACGGTTGTCTCAAATTCGAGTTTGCGCTTTTCCGTAAACATCCCGAACTCTCTGATCCGTGCCTCCATGTTTTTCCGGATTTCTTCCGGGGTCATCTTCTCTACCCCTCGCAGCTTGACAAAGAGGGGGCACCATTCCACTTCAGGAGCTCCGACTTCTATGACCTTCCCGTCTTTTACAACTACTCTGGCTTTCCCCATCATTTCCATTATGTGAGGCATAATAGGCACACCCCTTAAGTACTGGATAAAGTGTATTCGTTCAAAATAATTGGTTTTTAACTTAATGTTTCTTTCTTATTGGTTCCTGTCCGGATGATTTAAGATCTTAGCTTTAGAGGTTCCGCATTATGGTATCCGGGGTATTCCATCGGTACGCGACTAGATATTGGAATTTTTATCTATTTAATATATTGTCTTAAGACCTGTATATATAGTATGGACCCCATCTGAATAACAATCAAATCGTATCAGATTCAAAAAGAATCAGATTTTTAATTTTTTCTGGTTTTTTAATTGATTACAGCTACGAATACTGAAAAGTGAAGGCATAATTTAAGGAGTATTTTATGGAGTTTCGGGATTCTTCAATGACTTTTAGGCAAAAAAATTTAGTAATAAAGTCTCTCAGGTATATGGATAGACATACAAAAATTAGTCAGTATTGCAATGAATGCGGAAAGGGCTGGACTGAATTATCCTTTGATGAGGCAAACGACTTAGTAAGGATACTTGATAAGATGGCCTGGAAGTAACTGCTCTTTGATTCTTGCTCACTCCTATCTTCTCTCGTGAAGCTCAGTGAAATTTTCCAGACTAATGTGAGTGGGGCTTACGCAGTTGAAACGATAAATAACGTTGGATTTTGACCGTTTAACCTCTTTTTTATCGGGTTTTTAGAAGAAAGAATGCAGGGCTTAAAGCCCTGCTCTGTCAACAATTGTGTCGGCCACCTGTTTTGCATCTTTAAACGGAAAATCGGCGGCTGTAAGCAATTTACCAGCTTCCCCTGCAGTAACAGCAAGGTCGCCTGATCTGCATGTGGTGTCTGCGCCGGCAGGGAATGCAGCGAGCAATTTTTCGGGTGTGTTTATAGGAAACTTTGCGCCTTTAAGGCCTGCAATGATCTGTCCGTGAATATCATCTCTTACAGTCATTTCTTATCCCTCGATCTGGTATTTTTTCTAAAATTATTCTTCTTTCCAGGGTTCAGGTTTTTTACTCATCTGGACCTTTTACTTCTTTGCAGTTTGATTTTCTCCAGAGAACTCTTCCTGCAATAACCTATTAGCAGGTTATTGATATATACTTAATCGGCATTGGAATGTAGTTAAGGCATCTCAGTATACTACAATAACTATTAAAATTATCTTTATACTACTCAAGAGCTTCCATAATTAACTGCTTGAAGCCTAAAATAGTGCATTGCGAAATAAAAAAGTGGTAACAAAATGAAGGGATGAAAGAACGATATTAAGAATAAAGGGTAAAACAGCCGGGAAAAAGAAATAAGTGCTTAATCTGGTTTTTTTCGGGCTTAAGCAAAGGAATGCTTTGCAAAAGTAAAATAACCGGAAAGCAAACCGGACCCCGGAACAAAAAATACCGAAGCAAAGAAAAGGACGCTTTTTGAGGAAGATATTAGTTTCAGCTTCAAAAATAAGCTCATCAACCATGGTACCTGGCTTTTGTTTGCGTTAAAGCTGGTCCTGTAGAATAAATTAAATTCTTCAAAACTTCGCAAAAATTGGATAAAAAAGCTTAGATGTGGCTTCAGGGATTTGGAAAAGCCAAGCCAAATCCCTGAAGAGTCGATGGGTTGCAGGAAATGTGGTAGAAAACCTGCGACTTTCATTGTGACTTTTAGTTTGGAGATGGAAGGAACCGGAAGGAACCCCGTCCACCTCGAAACTGAGGCACTGTAGAATCTAGGTTCGAGAGCCCAGAATACACAGAAGTGTTTCAGACCAAAGAATTATTTGTTCTTATTCTATTTAGTTGTTGCGTTATATCTTATTTTTGTATTATTTTCTGTTATATTTTCACAATAAAACTATAATAATTACTACATTTTGTGGAAATTTGCATAATTATGTATGTGCTTTTATAGCCACAAACTGCTGTATTTGACCAAGGTATGTCTGTCCTTGTCCCCTACTTGAGAAGGAGTTAAAAAAGCTTTTGTATTCAAAGAAATCCGTTTCCTTTTAGAATCTTACCTTCGTTGTAGAATTCATATCACGAATCCTGATGTATCTTCAACCATCCCCAATCCGCTGCCTGTCTCTTCAAGGGTTATGATCCTGTCCTCCAGTTCGACCTGGAAATCGACTACATCAACAAGATTTTCTATATACCTGAAATTAAAATTCTTTGTGAAGCTGAAAGCTTCCTTGCAGTAGCTTCTTGTGACCATGAACACCTTTCCTTCTTCAGCTGTGAGTATCCACCTTTTGCTCCCTTTTTCCGAAGGGTACTCATACACTTTTGCCTTTCTGAAGCGGTGCAGCTTTCGGTTCTCTGCATCGTAATATTCCATGGAGTTGTGTATATTGTATTCGACCCCGATAATCTCGATATTCGGGATATAGTAAGTCAGGACAGAACCGTTTTTGAAAATGATTCTCGACCACTTCCAGGGAATGAAAGGTCCGATAACAATTACTTTCTGAGCATAGCATTTTCCGGAGAATTCCTTTTCAAACAGCATACCCCTGAAATCGAAATAAAGGTTAGCGAACCTGTATCCGAATAAGCCTCTGAAAAATTCAGACAGTTCCGAGTTGTAATTAGCATCAGCCGGCTCTTTTATCTCCAAACAGCAGATCTTTTCGCCATTTTTTGAAATATCAAGCATATATTTCGGGAAAGTTCCATAGAAATCCGCTTTCATATCTTTGCTGGAGCAGGTCACTCTATCATTTTCCACTTCGATGGCTCCAGGGTCATCCGTGAGGTTTATCTTCATCCCGTCATATGCCCAGGCGACGCAGTATCCATCTGTTCTATCGTTAATCACCCTGCTGTTTTCCACATACCTGCCGTTTACCTCGATATCCCCTGCACTCCTGCCAAATGTGAGAAAAAACTGGCGTCTGGAATCGTCATCGGATGTGAATTTCATAAACCAGTATTCTTTCCCGAAAAGAGGAAGGTCCTCAAAAGAGAAAAGGAGGCCATCAATGCCTTTTTTTGCTTCTTTGACTTCTTTCTTCAACAGCAGCTTTTCTATTTTGTCTTTACTTTCCTTCAGGTTCTGTATTGATGCGATAAATGCTTTCTTTTCAGTTTCAGGCAGATTTCTGATGTAATCGTTTCTTTCCCTTATAAAGCGCAAAAGTTTGTTTTTTTCGATTATAATTCTCTCTTCAAGAGTTCTGTTTTTGTTCTTTTTTTCATTCGCTGTGGAGGGTTTATCATCCACTGTAACAGGTTTGTCATTCACTATGGCAAGCTTGTCATTTGATACGTCGGTCATCTCATCTTCCCTAAAACTTAAGGCAATACTTTTTCAGTGTTATAACATTCATAAGTTCTAAAAAATATAATCTTATCGTAGAAAATACTGCGGACGGATTGTTTGACGGCAAAATGAAAAAACAAACATGAAATTCTTCAAATAGCAGGCACAAAGAAATGAAAGTACTTTTCAGATCAAGCACTTTCATGCTAAAAAGAAAAAAAGAAAGGAAACAATAACGGCTCTGATGTCGTTTTTATTTCGCTTTAGATCAGGTCTTTTGGCTGTTTGTGCTCAGGCAGCACAGGCAGGGCCATGGTATTGATAAGAATAGGGCTTTTGATGTCCTTTGCCCTTTCGATTACAAGCTCCTTTCCTTTCTGGGTAAGAGCAAAAAGCGGTACTGCAGTCCCTACCTGTGCGATGGGCTTTACAAGGTCCCTGATGGGCTTTGAAGCGCAGCTGGTCACAATATCCGAATTTTCCACAAGGACCTGGGCTTCTTCCCTGTTTAAACCTGTAACATGGACTCCAATTACTATCAGGTCAAGCCCGAGCTCGGCTTCCAGCTTCCGTAACTCTTTTGCGGTTTCACCGAATGCTGCGGTTACTGCTATCTTTTTGTACCCGAGTTCGGCTGCCTTTTTCACGCCTGCAACAGGGTCCATTTTTGCAGTTGAGGGGTCAAGCACGATTCCTCCGCGTTCCGTAATTCCATTTATGATGCCATCGATAGGTTCGGTTTCGACAAGTCCGGACATTCTTCCTCCCATGCCCTGGACAAGGGTAGGGTTGTTGGAAATGACTGTCCCTGCTCCGTCACAGGCGGTCACGGTTGAGTCGAGCAAGCCCCTGCTCAGGCCTGTCATCATAACTTCCGATGCTCCGAACCCAACAAAGTCCTCAAGTTCCAACCTGCGTTTTTCCGTAAACATCCCGAAGTCGCTGATCCTGAATTCCATGTTCTTTTTGACTTCTTCAGGGGTGATCTTCTGGATCCCGCGGATTTTAGCAAAGAGAGGACACCAATCAACTTCAGGCTCTCCGACTTCAATGACCTTTCCATCTTTAACGACAACTCTTGTTTTCCCAAGTAATTCCATTATGTGAGGCATAGTTCCACCTTTAAAGCTGAGCAAAAATATGAATGTTAAGAAATTCAAGTCCGATAAAAATTGCAGGTAAGGTTTGGGGGTGATTACTTAATAGTTTATTGTTTTTGGGCTTTTGATTCTACTTCTGGGTTTTTACAGAAGTAATTATTGCTTTGGGTTGTGGTTTTGAATTATGGCCGGTTTTTCGACTTATATCTTTCCCAAACAGCAGTCCCGTTTGCGAAGCAAACGGCTTTTTCCATGAAATTAAAAAAGAAAATATAATCAGCCATCAGACCCTTCAAGTTCCTTCAATTTCTGCTCGCAAAAACCAATTATCCTCGGGTCTTCAATTGCCTTTCCTATATCCAGGGCCTGCTTCAAAAATTCAATTGCTTTTTTCTTGTCGCCGAGCTGACTGTATGTGTAACCTAAATTACCGAGATTATTTCCTTCCCTTTGCTTATCTTCGATTTCTCTGGAGATATTCAAAGCCCGTTTGTATAATTCAATAGCTTTTCCTAGATCCCCTAGAAGGCTGTATGCTGCCCCCAAATTTCCAAGATCTGAACATTCTCCATATTTATCTTCTAATTCTCTTGAAATTTTGAGTGATTGATCATAATATTCAATTGCTTTTCCAGGTTCTTTCAGATTAAAATATATTGATCCTAGATTTCCAAGATGATTTGCTTCTCCACGTCTGTCTCCTATTTCTCTAGCAATTTTGAGCGCCTGAGTATAATATTCGATTGCTTTTTTGTATTCGCCTGATAAATGATAAGCGTTGGCAATATTCCCAAGCGATATCTCTTCTCTTAACATGTCGCCGATTTCTTTAGAAATTCTTAGCTCGTGCTCGTGGAACTCAATTGCTTTTCTCTGATCACCTAATTGACTAAATGCATTTCCCAAGTTTCCAAATATATCTCCTTCACCTTTTCTGTAACCAACATTTTTATAAATTTTCAACCCCTTTCCATAAAATTCAATTCCTTTTCTTAGGTCTCCTAGGTGAACATATGCTACGCCCATACTTCCTAGAGCATTTCCTTCTCCATACTTATCATCAATTTCCTTGAAAATTTTCAAAGCCTCTTCGTAATATTCAATTGCTTTTTTAAAATGTCCTTTTCGTCCACACACTATACCAAGATTCATCAAAATTTTTCCTTTTCCTTCCTGATCTCTAGTTTCTGTAGAAATTTCTAGAGCTTTTTCAAAATATTCTATTGCCTGCTTCACATTTTCTAGGTAGTAGCATGAAACTCCTAATTTTCTGTATATCTCTTTTATTAGTCTCTTATCATTAATTCTAAGTGAGATTGACAAAGCATCTTTAAGATACTGCAAAGCTTCTTTTGGAAAATATAGGAGCAGTTTAGTTGTTCCAAGTCTGTAATTCCAATAAGCAGACTTATATGGGTCTTCAATTCCCTTTTCCTTAGATTCTTCAATCAAATTAGAATAATAATTGGCAAGTTTTTCAATCTCTTTCTTGCTTAAATTATCAAAATCCCCAAATTCAAACATTGGACTGGAAGTTATTTCTCGCTTTATGTCAAACTCAAAAATAGTTGTTCTCCATGAGAAAAAATCCTGAGCTTCATTAAGGATTAAATTGAGTGATGCACTGTTGATCCAGATAAGTATGGGATGTTTGATTTCCAAAAACTTTTCTCGCATCATATTCAGTAGAAGCAAGGTTTCTGAGTTTCCATTAACATTTTTCTTTTCTACCGCATTGTCGAGCCCAAAAACAAAAAATGCAATTTTTTTATTTTCCTCAAGTTTTGAATTGTATGAATCTGATTTGGTAGTTTCTTCTAAAATCTGGAAAAGATCGGTGGATTCTTCATTCATTTCAATTTTGTAAATGTGAATTCTACTGTGTACCCTCTCAAAAATTTCCTTGCAGATTGCATCACATAAAACTGGCTCGTTACAGCGAACAAATGCAATTGTACAGTCATCGGAGAGATCGAGAAGTGTAACGATTTCTTCAATTTTCATTAAATGAGATGGGTCCAGTTCCATGGTTCTACCTATTGTGGTTCTAAATATTGAAAATATGTCTTGAGATATCCTTGCTTCCTATTAATTTTACCTGCTTGGAAGAAGATTTTTCTCTTCAAGAATCGACCTGACTATAGGGTTGAGGTCACACCAGCTTCTTCCGTTCTTGTATTCGAGAACACTGAGATTGTGAAGCAGGCCAACAAGCTTCTCATCTCTTTTTATGTCTTTTGTTTCGTAAATCTTCAAAAGCACTTCATAGTCTTCATCACTTAATTGTGCCTGATATGCATTTTTAAGCCCATTAATAACTTCGACGGCGATATCTTTATCTATCACAGTTTTTCTTCTGGTTATGGCTCTAACTGCCGAATCTCTGATAATCCTTATGTACTCCCTGATAACGCCCCCGCTCATGTCAATTATGTATTCGAGGGCTTCGGGTGTAAATAGGTCAAGAGAAACTCTTTTTGTTACAATTTGCTTCATGAAAGCTCTCCCGACCGGTTCCTGGGTCATACTTCCATCTTTTTCATGAACTTTGATGTTCGGATACATTATATCGTCACTGAAGTTCATTTTTATCTGGGTGAACTTGTCCGAGCTCCGAAGTGATATGGGAAATGTATAGATTATCTTGCACATTGGTTGGGTTAGCTGGGTGCTGTGGCAATAGAATAAGTTTAATGCTTTTTCAGAATCGCATTTCTCAAGGTTATCTATAATGACAAGTACCTGCCTTCCACTTCTTTCTATCTCAGCAATTAAATCGTTTATAAGGTTAATTAGCTCAGATACACGCGGCTGGATTTCCTCTCTTATCTCCTGCCTGGTGGTTGTTTCACTCTTCATCCTTGCCAGCAGTTCAACAAAATAGACAGGTAAGCTAAAGCCTGCACCACCCTCAAGCTTATCCTCATGCACTTCAGTTTTTGTGATTGATTTCCCCCATTTCTTTGTCCTTTCAATTAATGAAGGACTCAAATCGCATACTTCGTCCTGACATTTCTCCATTATTTTTGTGAGTATTGAAAATAAGACATCAGTATAGTTTATGTCATTATTATCCAGAAGATCAAGAACACTAAAATGTACAATATAAAATTTATCTCGCATCTCTCTGTTCAGATACGAAACAAGACGGTTTAACGCGGTTGTTTTACCTGATCCTCGATGGCCGGTGAAAAGAAGTTTTATTGGTTCATAAGTTTCAAGGCTAAGCTCAAGACGGATTTTTAGCTCTTCAATATTTGTTTCATTCTGGTCTATTTCTACATAGTAGTTTTCCAAATCATCATTTTGAAGAGCTTTGTTTGGATTAAACAAGTGGTAGATTTCCTTTAAGTCTTCGGCCATTATTGTACTTCCTTTTCAGAAATTTAGGTGACTTCAGCATGAAGTGTATGTTATGAACGGTATATAACCTTTTGAGTGTAATGATCTTCGTGGTGGTTCTATTTTTTGTTTTGCAAAGAATCGATCTTCAAATAAATTTATTAAGTTATTGAATAAATTGCTTCTTTGCAGACATCACGGAAAAGCCGCTCTCCTACGTCGAGCGGGAAGTTGCCCGGGATTCTAAAAAGAAATACTTCAACATGACTACTGTTTGAATGATCCACAAAACTCCTCCAATATCTTTTTGTATTGGAGGCGTTGGAAAATAAATTTTGTTATTTAGAATGGTCCAAATGAAGTCTTTTCAGGTTTCAGCCTTTTTCAGGGTTACATTTGCTAAAATTCAGAATTTTCAGCTTCTTTGTATTTTTTTAGCCTCTTTGAAGACTTCACGGGAAAGGCCGCTCGCCCGTCGAACGAGAACTTGTCCGGGGCCTTTGAAAGCAGCATATAAAACCAGTTGTTGGAATATGGCATGAAAAAGGAGTATTAACGTTTTGTTATGCGTTTTGAGTATTTCTGTGCATTATTTTTACGAAATAAGGACAAGGCAAAACATGATGTGAGTAAGGAATTATACGGACTGTTGACAGGATCAACTATCCAAGTTTAATTAATGCCCCACCAAGGCTTCTAATATATTAAATGAAAAATTAACCTGGGGGTTATATATGAAAAAATATATAATGGTTATAATACTTGGCATTTCGTTCGTAATGTTAACTGGAACCGGCCTCGCAGCGAATGAAACTTATGACGCGGGGGCTTTTCAACAGGCTTTAGAACAGGATGGATTCACCGTACAGGAAGGTGAATTGGGGTACTTTGATTTTCTCGGGCTATATGAGGAAGGAGTACTGCCTTCTGCATACGGAAACAATCCCACCACAAAATATCTGATATATTTTGTTCCACCGGCTCCTGGTTATGAGGTAGATGAACAAATTAAGCAAATAACCAGTACGCTTGGAGTAAAAGAGAATACAACTCCGTTCTGGAACCTTGGTCCTGATGAAGCTGTTGTTTTCGTGGGAAGAACGGCACCGGAATGCAGGTACTTCAGCTACGATAATTTCATTATGCACAGGACATATGGGGATGAGAAGAGATGGCTCTTCGCTAACATAGCAGATACGATTAATAACCTTGTTATCAAAACCGAAGGAACTCCAAACGGGTCGTCCGGGAATCCTTTCAATCAAACTACAATAATAATCCTTACTGCTGACAGAGGCATTGATCAACGCATCCGGGCTGCTGCCCAATCTGCAGGATATTCGGACAATATAATTAATACCCAGGTGATGCCCTCGGTCATGCTGAACATGGGCGTGGAGAATGATTCCGATACATTTGCCTCATTTTTCCGTCCGGCTCTATTTAATGACACGCAGGCTGAAGAGAATTACATAAATAATACACCTGCGACTGTTTTCAGGATTACTCCCAACAATACTACGGAACTGGACCCGTATGATTATCCGGAGTTAAGGGTTCGTGGAACCGGAAAAACAGAGTTTGACCTTATGGATGATCTCGAAGAGCTAAGGATTGCGATTCTTGATAGATATAATGAATCAAATGCCACAGAGCTTCCGACCAGTCAGGGAGTTCCTATAGGGAGTGATGCTATTCAGAGAGGAATCAATGGCGTAGGTCCTACCAACGATGCAGTTTATCTATGGTCAGCAAACCAGACAGCCTCTTCGCCTACACCTCCTTTCTTTGACACCTCGCAGTACTATCCATTCCTGCAAGATCCGGAAATTACACTGGGCAACGACTCCAATGAATTCATAATTGTCTATGGGGTTAATCATGCAGCCACAGGAAAGGCGACGTACTCGAACTTCTGTATATACGGAGCGGATGCATGGAACGGCGTTAGAGCAATCACAGATGCAGATTTCAGCGGGTCTGCTGAGGAATATCTTCCTGATAATCCTAATGCTAAATACCTGTATGTCTACAAGCTAGCCAGGAACTGTAGTGAAGACGATCAATACTGCTACGAGGTTCCCTACGGTGTGGGAGCTTATGGTATAGAACCGGATCAACCGCTTTTCATTGCCTGGAGAATCTATATGGAAAACGCTACAAAAACCGGACCAGCTTACTCAGAGATCGTGTACGATCGGGCTATAAAGTTTGATCCAATGAGCTCTGGTAACATGAGCTCCTAATATTAAGTAAGTTCAAGCTCGGGCTGAATGTGTTACTTCAACACATTCCTTGTTTTTTTGACTATACTACCAGAGCCTAATTTTTTCAAGCCGGTTGCCGTTTGAAAAAAGAAATCGAAATTTGGTTTAACGAACTAAAAAAGAGTTAAAGGAGAATCAGAGAAGAAAGATTCCCTGATTGTTTAATGTTTAAGTTACCGAACAGTAATTCTAAGCTTCACGAAGGCTCAGAGCTGAGGTCTTCTGTCTATTATCCTCTTTGCCTTTCCTGCGGTCCTCTCGATGCTGCCTTTCTCCAGAAGTTCGACGTTTGTGCGGATGTTGAGGACAGACTTGAGTTCACGCTGGACATGGTTCTGGACGGCTTTGAGATCTTTCAGGTCGCCGGTGAAGGCGTTTTCTTCAAGCTCTACTTCGATTGTGAGTTCGTCGAGCATGTGTTTGTTGCGGTCGAGGATGAGCTGGAAGTGTTCACCTACCTGGGGTATCCTGGAGATTACGTCCTGGATCTGGGATGGGAAAACGTTGATTCCGCGCACGATCATCATGTCATCGACCCTGCCGAGGAGGCGTGAGATCCTTGTGGTTGTCCTGCCGCAGTCGCACTCGGATTCGAGGAGTTTTGTCATATCGCCTGTGCGGTACCTGATGTTACAGAAGCCTTCTTTGCTAAGGGAGGTCAGGACAAGTTCGCCTTTTTCACCTTCTGCGACCTGCTCTCCGTTTTTATCAAGAACCTCGACCAGGAAGTTGTCGCTCCAGATGTGGAGGCCGTTTTGTTCCTGGCACTCGAAACCGACCCCGGGCCCGAACATTTCGGATAAACCGTAGCAGTCGTAAGCTTTGAGGTTGAGCTTTTTCTCAAGTTGCTTCCGAGTGTTTTCCGACCAGGGTTCGCCCCCGAAGATGGCTGCTTTTAAGGAGAGCTTGTCTATGAGACCGAGCTCTTCTGCGGTTTCTGCAAGGTAAAAAGCATAGGAGGGTGTGCAGTGGACTGCGGTTACCCCAAAGTCGATCATCATCTCAAGCTGCCTGGCAGTGTTTCCTGTTGCTGCCGGCACAATCATCGCTCCCATCCTTTCAACGCCGTAATGGAAGCCGAGACCGCCTGTAAAGAGGCCGTAGTTCATGGCATTCTGGACAACATCTCCTTTTGAAAGGCCTATCATCGTAAGGCTTCGCGCAATTAAGTCCGACCAGGTCTCGATGTCCTTTGCAGTATAACCGACAACCGTGGGCTTTCCGCTGGTCCCGGAGGAAGCATGGATTCTAACGATGTCCTCATTCTTTGCAGCAAAAAGGCCGAAAGGATAGTTCTCCCGAAGGTTTGCTTTGCGTGTGAAAGGCAGTTTCCGGACATCCTCAAGGGTTTTGATATCCTCCGGAGTGACTCCTGCCTCTTTGAATTTCTGCCTGTAGAAAGGAACGTTATCATAGACCAGCTTTGCACTGTGTTGCAGGCGTTTAAGCTGAAGTCTTTTCAGTTCTTCAGGATTCATTGTTTCGTATTTCGGCTGCCAGTATTTCATTAAAAGGACCTTCTTCTTATTTGTAAAACCGTTCTCCAGTTGTAAATTTTAATGCATGAATGCCATGCCTCTACATGTCATGATATATTAAGTAATCTTATTGGTAATATAAAATGTTTGGAAAAATCCTTCTGTACTGTACCCTTCCCACATATAAATATTATTGAGGTGGGGTATTTGGCAAAGAAGTCATGGAAAATTGAGAAATATCATAGAGGGATGAAACAGTTCTGTGATAAAACAGTTCTTTGATGTCGAAGTAAGTCATAAAAAAATGAAATTCCGTTTTTTTTCTGTTTTTTAAATCTCAGTCTTCAGTTTTTTCCCAGTATTCCTCAGCTTCTTCTTCCATTTCTTCCAGCCTGTCATAATAGTCCGGAAACTCGTTAAGGTGAGCCAGAGCAATCTTTCCTGTCATTATGGGATCGTCGTTTGTGACGTTTGTTGCAGGGTCTCTGGTTCCGTGTTCCAGTTCTACGTCCATGCCTCTGCGGAACTGGTCAACATCGAATTTCTCCCAGGTTATTCCCAGCTGTTCCCCAACGGTTTTTGCTTCTTCAGCGGTAAAACTTTTGGTTGTCAACATTATCACTCCGCTTAATGGTTTGATCTGTTTTTGTACTTAAGGTTTATCCTGCGGAATGTCCTTTTTTTTGTTTTTTCTTTCGCAGGGAGTTTTTATTCTTATTATAAAGGCCCTTTATGTACTTAAATTCTATTTCCTGTCATCAAAGGGCATTTCCTGTCACCACATTTATCATAGATATGAATTTATGAATGAGGGAGCTATACATGTCAGAAAAAGATATCTTGTTTATGAGACGTGCCATTGAGCTTTCCCTCGAAAGTATGAAAACGGGGGGAGGGCCTTTTGGGGCTGTTATAACCAAAAATGGAGAAATCATTTCGGAATGCTGCAACCAGGTTACAGTACTTAACGACCCTACTGCCCACGCCGAGATCGGTGCCATAAGAGAGGCAGCCCGGAAATTGAACACCTTTGACCTTAGCGGATGCGAGATCTACGCTTCCTGCGAACCCTGTCCCATGTGTCTAGGGGCTATTTACTGGGCAAGGATTGATAGAGTTTTCTTTGCAAACACAAGGAATGATGCCGAAAATATCGACTTTGATGACTCCTTTATATACAGGGAAATTTCCTGCCCCTTCAAGGAAAGAAGTATCGAGTTCAGACAACTTCTTCGTGAAGAAGCCCTTGAAGCTTTCAGGGCGTGGGAAGCCCTCGAGGATAAGGTGGAGTACTGACTCTGCCAGGTGGACACCGAATCACCCTGATCGTGGATGTGCCTGTTTTTCTTTTTTCAACTCAATATTAAAATTAAAATAGATGCAACTGTATGAAATCCTGGCTTTTTTGATTTTTCCTTTTGCGTGAATACTGTTTTTTAATTTTCATTATGTAGGCAAACTGATTTCTTTCATTAGAGCATAATTATTATGGGGCTTTTAATTTTATCCGGGAAAGTTTCTGTTCAGGGGTTTAAGCCATACGTTTTTGGACAACTTTCCCACAAACCCATTAAATTTTAAATGTCTCGAAGTTTTAAATGTTTTGAAGTACTTGTCAAGTTCAAACAGGGCTTATGAGGGGAATTTGGGAAATATGCCTGGAGATAAAAACAAATACATCCGCTGGTTTGAAGAAACCACTATTGAGGACGTCCCGCTGGTTGGCGGAAAGAATGCTTCCCTTGGGGAGATGTACAGGGAACTTACTTCAAAAGGTGTGAGGATCCCTAACGGCTTTTCAGTTACTTCCGAGGCTTACTGGCACATGCTGAAGGCAGGAGGAATTCTCGAAAAACTGAAAAAGATAATGGAAGGGCTTGATACCTCAAATGTGTCAGACCTTGCAAAGAGAGGAAAGGCTGCAAGAGACCTGATTCTTGGTGCGGGACTTCCGGATGACCTCTGGGAGGAGATCAAAGTTTCTTACGATCGACTCTGCGAGCAGTACGGAGAGGACACGGATGTGGCTGTCAGGAGTTCGGCAACGGCCGAGGATCTGCCTACCGCTTCTTTTGCGGGACAGCAGGAGACTTACCTCAATATTCGGGGGTATCCCGGACTTCGGGACGCCTGTATACGCTGTTTCGCTTCTCTTTTTACGGACAGGGCCATTTCCTACCGCGTAACCAACAGGTTCGACCACTTCAAGGTAGCCCTTTCCATAGGAATCATGAAGATGGTAAGGTCGGACCTGGCTTCAAGCGGCGTGATTTTTACTCTTGACACGGAAACGGGTTTCAGGGATGTTGTTTTCATTACCGGAGCATACGGGCTCGGCGAGAACGTCGTGCAGGGGCAGGTAAATCCCGATGAGTTCTATGTCTTTAAGCCCACTTTCAGGGAAGGGTATAAGCCGATTATCCAGAAGAAGCTGGGGAGCAAAGAAATCAAGATGATCTACGGCAGGGGAGACTCAAAAGTCCTCACAAGGAACGTGGAGGTCCCTGAGGCTGAAAGGCTGCGCTTCTGTATCAATGATGAAGAAGTGCTCAAACTTGCCAGGTATGCGATCGATATTGAGGATCATTATTCTAACAAGTACAGGGAATCCAGACCCATGGATATCGAATGGGCAAAGGACGGAATAACGGGCGAACTTTTTATCGTGCAGGCAAGGCCCGAAACCGTCCAGTCTCAGAAATCAAAGGATGTACTGGAGACCTATGTCCTTGAAGATAAATCCGAAGTCCTTGCAAAAGGCAGGAGCGTGGGGGATAAGATCGCATCCGGAAAAGCCCATGTGATCCCCGATGTTTCCGATCTGCCTTCTTTCAGGCCCGGAGAGATCCTGATTGCGGATACGACCACTCCTGACTGGGAACCGGTTATGAAAACAGCAGCTGCGATTGTCACCAACAAGGGTGGCAGGACCTGTCATGCAGCGATTGTCAGCCGGGAACTCGGAATTCCTGCGGTTGTCGGAGCTGGAAATGCTACTGAAGTCCTTGAGACCGGTAGGAAAATTACCGTGAGCTGTGCTGAAGGCGAAGATGGACTTGTATATTCAGGGCTCCTCCCCTTCCATAAAGATACCATGAGCCTGAAAGACCTGAAACGCCCAGAGACCGAGATTATGATGAACCTTGGAAATCCTGAAAGCGCTTTTGCGTATTCCATGATTCCTAACGACGGGATCGGGCTTGCAAGACTCGAGTTCATTATCACAAGCTACATCAAAGTCCATCCTATGGCGCTTGTACATCCCGAAAAAGTCAAAGCTCAGGGGGAGCTCCAGGAGATCGAAGGGCTGACGCTGGGCTATGAGAAAAAGGAAGATTATTTTGTCGACCAGCTTGCAAGAGGAGTCGGGATGATTACTGCGGCTTTTTACCCGAAACCGGTTGTGGTCAGGATGAGTGATTTCAAGACCAATGAGTACGCAAGCCTCGTAGGGGGCAGCTACTTTGAAATGGACGAAAACAACCCCATGATAGGATTCAGAGGAGCTTCCCGTTACTTTAATGAACGCTACAGGGAAGGTTTTGCTCTTGAGTGC